>JAEOUN010000085.1 GCA_016839245.1 Candidatus Thorarchaeota archaeon | reverse complement strand
TCTCCTATCAAGATCGTGAGATTGGGCTTCAAAGGATTGTGATAGCATCTAAGGCACTACTCGCATCAGTTCTGACCACTACACAACTGAAGGTACCAATGATTAATGGTCTAAAAGAATGGCTTGATGGTCTTCGAGCACTTCCTGAAGTCGTTAGTGGTGCATCTATTGGCGAGGAGGTAGAAATCTAATGATGGTTGACGATATTATCAATAATAGATCTCGAATACCCTATTGTCTTCCAAATGCATCATGGCTTGCTGGAGCTTGCGCAGGCTTGAGCTTGGTTGGTCAACGTACTCCCTCATGGCTTTGGGATGAATTCATTTCTGATATCTCTGATATGATTGACCTACTTGGTGATATTGAACCTGCAAATCCTGGAACATCTCCCTCTTACGGTGATGGGAAAATTGGCTCAGCATATGACGCACTCGGAGGATATGTCAGTGTTGCTGGAGAGATTTGTCCTGAAGGACTATACTTCAGAGTACCCCTTGCTCGACAGGAAGATATAGTTCAGCTGCTTAAAGAAATGACTCTTCGTAGGCGTCGGGGAGAGCTCTTAGTTCCTCACTATGATCTCCCCGCTTTCTTGAGACTTGTTCCTCTTGATGGTCCGCTTGCTGATGAAGTGGAATTGGAGGTGGAGCTATGACTGAACTTGAGGCTGTTCCTGGGGTGGGTCCGGCTGTGGCAAAGAAACTGAGAGAAGCCTATGTCACAACTGCCGAGCTTCTTGCAGTACAAAATCCTGTTGAGCTCTTAAAGAAGACTAAACTTGGTGAGGGAACGACTGAGAAGGTCATCAAGAATGCTCGAGCACTTGTTGGAAAGTTTGGTTTTCGCTCAGGTCTTGAGATTGAACAGGAGATGGCGACGAAACCACGTTTAAAGACTGGAGTTCCTAAGATTGATGATGCGCTCCTTGGAGGTATTGAGGTCGGTTCAATTTGTGAGTTCTATGGGCCTGCCCGTGGAGGAAAGACACAATGGTGTGCTCAGCTAGCTGTCATGGCCCAGCTACCACGTGAACAGGGGGGTCTCGAAGGACGTGTTCTCTGGCTTGATACAGAGTCCTCATTCAAACCTTGGAACATACGCGCAAATGCAGTACGACATGGTCTCAACCCTGATATAGCACTAGGTAATATTGGAAGAGCTGAGGTTGTTCTGTCTGGACAAATCACTGAGATTTTCGAGAGTATCCCTCAACTCTGTGCAGAGCAAAATTACAAGCTTGTTGTCATCGACAGTTTCACCGGCCTATTCAGAGCTGAGTATACTGGACTCGAATCCATGCGTATCCGTCAGCAAGACATGAACGCACTACTCAATCAGATGCGTCGAGTCGCAACAGCGACGGAGACAATCTTTGTCTACTCAAATCAAGTGATAGCTAAGATCTCTAACTATGGAGGAAATCCAAATTCTCCTGTGGGTGGGCACATCATCTCGCATGCCAGCGATTACCGATTCTATACTCGAAGAACAAAAGGGGATGTCAGGAAAATCGAGCTTCAGGATAATGCGGGTCTTCCAGAGTTTGAAGCTGATGTGTACGTAGGTTGGGGTGGACTATATGCTGACTCAAAGACGAAGAAAGAGAAAGAACCTGATATTTTGGAATATATGGAGAAGAAAGGATTCCGGATTCATGATGATGACGTACGCCCCATTTCTGATGAAGAGGATGAAGAGATCGTTCTTGAAGCAGAATCAGTTACTGCAGGTGATGAGGTATGAATCAGGATCGTGGAATGTTCAGAATCTATCGTTGTATAAAGTGCAACAATATCGGTTATAGTCAGGTCGAGAGTGAACAAGACACTTCTCGATGTAGCCTTTGTCAGACTCTGGTCCTTCACGAACCTGGTACTGTTTATGCTGTCACTCGTCAAGAGGCTCAAGCTGCGGTGCGCGAATTGGCCTTAGAATCTCATATAGCAAAAAAAACCTCTCAGACAGGGAATATTCGAGGTCTTGGTGTCAAGAGAAGAGTCTACAATATTATTGAATCCATTATTGAACTAAAGCGAGGAAAACCAGCTTCAATTGAGGATGTTATGCGTGAGTGCAGTGAGGCTGGTATTGACCTTGGTCGTGCCATGAAATTCCTCGATGCTCTCGAATCAGAAGGTCTGATTGTGAATGATGGTCTAAGTATTCAATTATCAGGGAGGCATGAATAGATGTCAAGTTCTGATAATATAACAGATGCACTCTACCTTCCGAAGACACTTCCAAATGTTCCTCGAAGCTCGATGCTTAATCTGGTAAATCTGTTACTACGCGAAACCTCTCATCGAGTCACTGTACTTGAGAGAACTGATGGCCCAGATCCAGAGATCTTTATTGTAACACGAGTTGCATGGAGAGATCCCGATTCAAGAAAGCCAATCCTTTCTCAACTTCCTCGAATTCTCTCACTTCTCGAAACTCTTCGTGGTTCAAAAGGTGTTCCACGAGAAATCTATCTTGATAGTACTGAAGCCATAGCTGTCTATCTCCCAAGTGGAATGAGAGTGTCCGAGCTTCCAAAAGATCCTAAAATAACGGTTCGTCTTCTAATGTCCACTGTAGAGGACTCTCTTGACCACTTATACTCCACAATGAGTGAGGTTGAAACTTGGTTCTGGAAAGCCGCCCGTCAGAAGGGCTTTAGCCCTGAAATAGTAGAGAAGATGGGAAATAAAGAACAACATTATGATTCTCAAGAGCTCATGTGGCGATTTCATAGAATCCTTCGTAAATATTTCTCAATTCGATTTACCATTCATAGAAGCGAATCGTGTCTGCATGTGGAGGAGTAAATTTTGACCTCAGCTACGATTGATGCCATGTCTTGGTTTCCATACTCGCCAAGACCTCATCAGGAACGTGCAGTCAATCTAGCTATGCAATCATTCTCCTCTAACACTGTAGGGCTATTGAGTGCCGATTGTGGAATAGGAAAGACCATAGCTGTTCTCTCAGGATACCTTGCTGCACGTGCGACAGATCCCAGTTCTAGACTCTTCGCTCTTACTCGTACTCATTCGCAATCCAAGGTCTTTGAGACTGAACTTGAAGTCCTTCGTAGCCTTGATTCCAAATTAGCTGTAACGACAATGGTATCTCGTGTTCATATCTGCCCTATTCGTTACGAGATGGACTCTCTTAGTTCTACAGGATTTATGCGGGCTTGCGCAGGAATGATTCGTACAGGTCAGTGTAGTCATTATTGGAATGTGTATAGACGAGGTTCATCTGATGGTCGTCCAGCAGTCCGAGAGGAAGCTCATCTTGAAGTTCAGGAACTCATTGATACAGGAGTTGTATCAAGAGAACGTGCTGAAGAACGCGCGTCAGAAACTGGATTCTGCCCCTATGAACTAATGCGACTCTGTGCAAAAAGATCCAGAGTCATCATAGGTCCTTACAGTTATATTTTCCAACCTCGTGTCCGAGAGGCTTTACTTGGTTCACTTGGGCTCTCTCTGCAAGATGTCGATCTATTAATTGATGAAGCTCATAATCTATCAGGTCATGTGTTGGATGCAGAAACATCGAGACTTAGCAGTGATGACCTTCGTTGGCTGCGAGAACATAGTCAAGAGGTTATCCGTGAAACAGGGATAAAGTGGATTCGTGAATCTATCGATTTTCTCTGGGAAACTATAATGATTCACTTGGACTCCATGAATAATAAAACTGAACGAGTCTTGGATAAATGGGATGTGTTCCCACGTTATATCAAAGATACTGATCTCGATCTCCTAATCAATGCTGGGCGACCTGATTTGAATGACCCAGAGAATGCTAGTCTTGTAGAGACCCCTCTTGATAGATTAATCGAGTTTCTCTATACCGCTCAAAAAGCATCACAGAGTGATGGTTGGCATGTTACTATTCAAGTTCAAAAATTGTGGCAAGAGGATTCAACAAAATCCACTTCCTATCTGATGATTCAACCACTCAACTCTGCTGGATTAACTGCGCCTATCTTACGAGGAGCTCGTTCTGCTGTTCTGATGTCTGGCACTTTACGCCCTCTTGATCATTATGCTAGACTCCTTGGAGTTCCAAGTGCTCTTACTGATGACCTTTCAAGTCCTTATCCCCGGGGAACTCGTCTAGTTCTCATTGATAAACTACTGAACACACGTTATAAGGCGAGGGATCCTGAATTATGGCGTGCTGTTGCAGATAGGATTTCGACTGCACTCACAGCCATGCCCGCCAATAAGAGTGCTCTGATTGCATTCCCTAGCTATACCATGATGAATGAAGTAATGAGTTATAGTATTGAAACAGGTTTTCGTGAGCCAATAGTAGAAACAAAAGGAGCACTGCTCGAAACAGTTGCTGAGGCAATCAATGAAAGCCCTCGGGCGATGTTCTGCGTCTATGGTGGGAAGTTCTCTGAAGGAATCGATCTTGTTAGTTCGGGATCAAGTCTTATTGACCTAATTATCGGAGTTGGAATACCATTTTCTCCACCAACAAGTTATCAGAAAGCTCTCCAAGACTGGTATGATTCAAAGATCGGCCAAAACACAGGATACTACTACGCTGCCGTGGTCCCATCTATCCGGCAAGTGGCACAATTAGTGGGTCGATTACGAAGATCTCCAACCGATTCAGGAGTAGTTGTTCTATTAGACAATCGATTCCTAAGATATCTTCATGTCTTTGGCGATGACATTGTTTCAGATGTCTGGCCATATCAAGATACAGTAGAGTTGAAGCAGGCAATAACTCAATTCAACCAAATGAGGGTGAGAATGTCAAAATGAGGATACTTACATCTCCTGACGCCAAATGGTTTGGTTTATTGATACTGCTGTGCACAATTCTATTGAAAACCGTACTTGCTCCAACTGACTATCTTGGAATTTCAATTCTCGGAGTTGGTTTGGCATGTTTGATTGGTATTATAGTCTGGTCATATTCTTCACTTCCAGAGGCAAAAATCTATTGGGATGACATCCGTGGGATATTTTCGATTTTCAGTTTTTGGTCAGTTGAAATAATTTCAGCAAGATTACTTGGTAGTGTACCAATTGGGATTGATCTTAGTCATTCAGGAAGAAAAGTACTTCAATCAATGTATACACGGTTTTTGAATGAACCTAATGGTGAATTAGTTTTCTTCATAGTGCGCCCTCTTGGAAACGAGCCGACCAAAATCGGATTCCTGGTTAAAAGAAGAACACTCAGACTTTGGAATGGATTTGACAGAGTTGAAAAGATTTCCAAGAATCTTACCACTGATGCTATTATACTTGAGAGAGCGATGCGTGCTTCATATCCACATCTTCCTGTAGAAGTAGCAAGTTTTCAAGATATCATTAAGGTCACCACAGGAGGTTTAGAGACCCATGTCCTCGTCTGAACAACGTTCTGGTCTTGAAATCCCTATTGGCGTCAAACCAAAGGATATCATGAAATCATTAATGCTTGGACATGGATACAACTGGATTGTAATCACTGAAAAACCGATTTTAGTAGCCTATGGTGAGCCTACTGCTGGTGAGATGCCAGAACTCCTTATCACTGGCGATCGATCAATGGTTGTGGCTTGTAGTGATACAGTGTATGTGAGTCGTATTCAACACGTTTTGTCAATGCTTCAACGTCAATCTCATCGAGTTAATTTCTCCAAGGAGGTCTAAAATTTGGGAAAGCGACTTATCCTTGGAACGAGACCTGAAGTTGACCCACTAGAAGCGACTTCCGAATCAGGACTATCTGTTACGACAACAACTGAGATTCGATGGGACAAACGCACGCAGCATCAAGCTTATGCAAGACCATTATTCTTGTCGCTAGTAGCAATTATTATCGGTTTATACTTCCCGATTATTCTTGTAATTCCTATCATATGTTTAATATTATGGCAAATGTTCATACCTGATTTCAGAGACCGTCAGGAAAAATCCAATATTCGAAAGAGCTCTTGGACACCCGTCCAACAATCTGATACTTCATGTTCAAGTAACATTGATGATGAGAATATCCTATCCTGCAAAACACCTATTGGTCAACGCTATTTACTTGATATGAAACTTGGTAAAGCAGACTCTCTATTATTAGGAAATATCAGCTCCCTTATCCGTGCAATTGATGATGATGATGGTTTTTGCCTAAATGTTTCAATGCGACCTGAACGCTTCCAGCAAGCTCTTGATGATGAGTGTGTATCTGATAGAATTGAAGATTATTTGCATACCCTTCCAACGGGCGAATTCAACGCATATATCCTACGAAGAGGTGGGTTATGGTCCTCGCAGGTGACAATTATTGGTAGTGTAAAGAATATTGAATCAGGCACTCAATTTGAATCTTCGATACGGGCATCGCTTCCCATGAGAAAATGGAAACGTCAGAAAGGAAAGACACTGCATCAGAATATTTCCCAATTGCACGTCGATGCTCAACGAAACTGGTTCTATGCGGCTGGCTCAGAACTATCTGAGTGGCTGGTACAATTGCAATCTGAGTTGGCTTCAGAGGTAGGAAGTTCGATTCCAGGGCAATTTCTTGCTCCAATTCGTAGTCGTCCTGGTGATTACAGATTGGGGCTTACGCTCAATCCTGATACACTCCAGACTGGTCCTCCTGTTGGACTTTCCTTTAAGGAATTTGAGACTGGTGTGTTATTATGTGGAGGCACTTCCAGCTCTCGTCTGCACGTTATCGCCCTCATAGCATCAGAGCTCGTTCGAAATGGTAAACGTGTAATTGTGATTTCTAACAACAAGCAAGCCATTGGTCTAACGGCTCTTTCTGAAGGAGCTATCTATCTAGAATTGGGAAAAGACCTCGTTCTCAATCCAGTAGATGCTGAAGGCATTCCTCGAAGTGAATATGTTCCCCGTCTTATTTCATCACTCGAAGCAATAGCCGCCACTGATCTGCGTGGTGCTGCTGACCTTGAGGCGGCAATTAACAGAGCGGTGACACTTGGTAATGCGACATTAGCTGATATTCATCTAGGCAATAATTTTGATGATACACTATCTGGACCAGTAGATACTCAAAAAGCTCCTGAACAATCACCTTCTAGGAAATCTATGGCTGGTTTTGAAGCCATCAGGTCTCTATATGAGGGTGCTGCCGCTAAGGCTTTCTATGGTACGTCAACAGTTCCGACATCCAAGCTTGTTGAACCTACACTGACTATTGTCAAACTAGCGCTTGGTTCAACTTCACTTGAACACTTTGGATGGAATCTTCTGAGCATTAAACTTGCTGGATTACGTCCTGATTCTAATCTTGTTATTATTTTAGATGGTGCGGAAAATCTTAGAGTTCGTAATAGAAGATACATGAAACATGATTCCTTTACTGAGCGTATTTTGAATGATCTAAAACGTCGTGGATCCTTCGTTGTATCATTGGAACACCCTGTTGACATGGCACCGGGAGCAATTGGAGTTCTTGAAGCATGTATCTCTCTAAGAATCAGGGAGTCTGTCGATGTCAAAATTGTATCTGACTTATTGGGTCTGAACGTTATAACCACAGGAATGCATACTAAGGCTAGAATCTCACCTCGTGAGTCATCATTCCTTAGAGTTATGGATGACAATACGGCACTTTTGGTTCATGATGGTACAGAAACCTGTCAACCTATTAGATTAGATCCAATTCCTAATATGAACTTCAACTTTGATTCAACAGAACAGACAGATAAAGTATCATCACTTATTGGCACAGATGATCCCTTTTTGATGGATACAAATGATACACTATTACATAGAGTAGCTGCAGGCGATAGTACTCTTGCTGTTAGAGTGTTGAAACTACTTGAGAGGTATGAACCTCTTTCTGAAGAAGCTGTACGGCGCTTCATAATCTCAAGTGGGTCTGACAATGATCCTGATGTGGAAGCAGTACTTGCACGACTCGAACATGCAAGCATGATTCTCAGAGGTCATGAGGTACATAGCGGTGTTTCCTATACCAACTTCCGAATTACGATGAAAGGAAGTATGGCTCTTAGACAAGTAGAAGGTCTGGAGGGTGCAACTGCATGACTATCATTTCAGATGTGTCCTCACAAGTCACAAAACTCCTTGGTCAAGCGGGAATGCACCCTCGTGGAATTCAGAGTGAGGCAATATCAAAGGGTCTCCTTGAAGGTCAAAGTATAATGGTCTGCAGTCCAACCGGCTCTGGTAAAACACTGATCGGTGAAATGGCACTTTTGCGTTCAGTCGCCTGTGACAAAAAAGGATTGTATCTTGTTCCTTTACGAGCATTAGCGATTCAAGTTTTCAAGACCATGAAAGAACGATATGAACACATGGGGATAAGCATTGGACTGAGTACAGGCGATTTCCAAGGGAGTGGCGAAGAGCTTGTTGAATATGACATTATTGTGACTACCTATGAACGGACAGACTCTTTACTTCGGAAACAAACTAGCTGGCTTTCGACTGTTGGGACTATAGTAGTTGATGAGATACAGACTCTCTCTGAGATTGGTCGTGGTGCGCGTTTGGAGAGTCTACTAATCCGATTACGAAGGACAATTGAAGACCTGCAAATTATTGCCCTTTCTGCAACGATAGGTGCCCCTGACGAATTGGCTGAATGGTTGGGGTGCCGCCTGATAGAATCCTACGAGAGGCCAGTCCCTCTTGTCTATCGAGTCATAAACACGAATGACCGCAATAGCACTATCAGAAACCTTGTAATGCACACAGTACAAGGTAATGGTCAAGCTATTGTCTTTCATAGAACTCGACGGGAGGCTGAGGCGCAAGCTAAACGTTTAGCTGAAGATGTTGGAAGACAATTCACATCAGAAGAGAAAGAGAAGTTGGATCAGGAACTTGATTCAGTTGAAAATTGTAACCTCTCCCTCTCTTCTGACATTCGGTCAATTCTTCGAAATGGAATAGCTTTTCACCATGCTGGTCTTGGTTATGGTGGTAGACGTATAGTCGAGCAGCTCTTTAATTCAGGACAAGTGCGCGTGATTTGTGCTACAACGACACTTGCAGCAGGTATGGATCTTCCAGCTCGTACTGTAATTCTATCCAATATTAAATCTCCATCTGACTACAGGCGTCTGCTATCCGCTAATACAATACATCAGATGCTTGGAAGGGCAGGACGCCCTTCGTATGATAAAACTGGCTTTGGGATTATAATTGTTGGAAGTACTGGTGAAGCCGAAGAGGCAAAGCATAGGTATTTTGAAATCTCATTGAACGATAAGACAAACAAAGAACTACTAATTCCTAAGTATGAACGAATCAATAGTACGCTCGGGCAAGCTAGTTCATTGACTGAACAACTGCTAGTTATTCTTGATATGTTAGATAGTGCTAGTGTCGAAGAAATAGAGAATGGTGTTTTAGGGGAATCATATCTCGTTCATTGTGCAATACAGGATACACGAGCTCCAATGCGTGTCTTGCAGCTTGCTGATATATCTACAGAGACTGTACTCGAAAAACATGCACTGCCAGAAACAATTCAAGCAGGTAGAAAGGGGCTTCTTGGAAGGACAATCATTCGTGAAAAGAATGAAACTGTCATTGGTGGAATTGTTACCAGTGTGGATGGAGGACAATATACATGCCGGTTTTCAGCTCGATTATCTTCAGCTGGTATGATAGAAGGTGCGATGTGTTCGTGTGGTCTTCCGATGACTGATGATGGAATTCTTTGCCACCATCTTGTCACATTGGGAATCTCCGCTGCATCAGAGTTGGGTGCTCTTGCTGATTATGTTATTCCACTTTCTTTGTCTGAATCCAGTCCACTTGGTTTCTTAATTCGTTTGGGTCTTGTAGAAGGTGCAGCTAATGGAGAAATCAAACCTACTAGGCTTGGTCGGGTTACTAATAGATTGTATCTCAGTATACCCACAATTCGCGAGATTCTTGCACTGTTGCCGCATATCGAGAATAATTCAACTCTATTCTGGTTGTTAAGACATATACTATCCATTGAAACTGGGATATCTCTTGATGAGTCATTTGACAATCTCTTCAACAGAATAATTACTACAGATACAGCTATCAGAGAGCTATCACAATTGTTTGGTTTCAGCATCGGGGATGTCTATGGATTGATAGACACTTCAAGATGGTTATTACATGCAATCGCAGCGATTGCAGAACTTGGTTCTTTGACTCGTCCTCTCGAATTGGCTGGAAGTCTAATTGACGGTTTAGAAAAGAGATTCAATAATAATGATGAGGAGGAAGACTAAGTATGGAGACTGAATTGGTCAATAATATAAGTGATGATAAAAAGAAAACTGAGGAAATTCCTTCTGAGGAACAAAAAGAATACGACATTGTGACTTCCTTGGAACTAACTGGTCATACCACAGCAAGATATCCAAATGGTCTTACGCTTGGTGTGAGAATGGAAGCTATTCCTGGCACACGCGGTGTTCATGTAGACATTGTCTTTGTCTTGGATCTTCGCAAAGCTGCTTTTGGAAAAGGAGGTTTAGCTATGCGTGCTGCAGTGCTGGAAACTGTTAACAGAGACCTCGATCGCGTTTTAGGTGATATCGGTATTGGTGAATGTGTCCAAGAACATATTGTCTTGACACCCTTCGGAAAAGTACGACTTCCATTAATGCGTGGGATGGCGAAGGATTCTTTTTCATTAATGCATGAAACTCGAACTATCTATATCATTACTGAAAATGTAAAACCTACAGCTGATCTCACATGGTTAACTGACTCGGGTCGAATAGTCACAGCTGACCAATTTGCTCTCATCCGACAGAGTGATGCTCGCTCACGACTTCCTGAGTTAAAAGAGAATGTTACGGAAAGTAAATGGGCTCTTTTAGAACAAGGTATAACTCAGGGATGGTTTGGTATCCTTGCATTTCTAGCATTAGCAATAGGTGTTACTTCTCTTGTCGTAGTGATTCTGGCTGGATCTGGATCAATCATACTACCTATGATAGTATGTGCCATATCTGGTGTTGTTGGCGGCTGGCTTCTTAATTCTTCTAGAAATTCTGTCACATCTTTTGTTGAGTCTATCATGGTAGAACAGGAGAAGTTGAAAAGTATTGGTGATTCAACTCGAATACTTCATTCAATTAAAGAAAATGAAGAGCGTTTACATCTGATTGGTGACCTCAATTTTGTTATTTCTCCACTAATTGCAGCAACAAATACTGCTCTTGAAAAGAATGATGTGAATAGCACTGTAAATATTGCATGTTCGGTCTTGGATGAATGCGTCAGACTATCGCCTATTGAATCAGACTCCAAAACGCTGCTCATGGGTGATGCAGGTCTACGGAAATTTATAGGTCTCTTTGAACATCTTGGAGGTAATATTGAAGAAGAAAAGCTCTCTCTAGCTTATGTTGGATTGACAGGACATCTCACGCATCCTATTATGTTTGGTGAGGGTGTTGCACATCTAACTGAGCTAGTTAATGCACTTTATGATATTGGTGCCTTGCGTCCGGATATTAAGGGATCAATAGATGACCACCTCAACTATAGGTCTCTAAAAGAGGCACTCCACGAGATTGACAAAGAGATTGCTACTGAGAGTGAAGAAACATCAAATATTCCGGATGTTGCGCCAGAATCTATCCCTCCAGCAACTAACGAGTTTTGCATTGATAATCCAGATGAAACGCACGATGAAGATGAGCTGACAGAATTGATGCTGCATGCATCAGTTGATGTTAAGGAAACCACCATGACCGATGATGACAGCATTAGTGTCGTTGCAGCTGATATCGTTGCCGGCAAACAAAAAACAAAGAATAAACCAAAGGATGTCACTCAACTTTCTTTGCTTGATGATTTTGAGCTTGTCAGAGCTGATGATGACACATCAAAGGAGAGTGGCTCTGCAGGTGTCTAATAGCAATCCTCTGACTCCTCTTGGACTCAATGGATTAATACATTTTTGGGGCGCTGCTGGATCTGGTAAGACTCTGTTTGCTGTTGCAATTGCAAGCGAGATATCAAAATACTCTAAGGTAGAATGGATAAATGCTGATGGGAAGAAGAGCTTTGTTACCCAGTTGAAAAAGAATGTCATAGCACATTGTGGTCACCCAGAAAACATTGTGGTTACATTAACACAGGATTCCAAAGCATTGGTGGATGAGATCCATTCGTTACCTCAACGATTGACTGATACTGGTCTCATCGTAATCGATCCTATTACGAGAGTTCTTGATATGGCACATAAGGATCCAATTCTATGGGGTCGTGAGATTGTTGAGGATATACTACCAACTTTAGCAGGTATCGTTGAGAAATTCGATATTGATATTATAATCACAAGTGAATGTCGTTCAATGGATGATTATGCAATTGATGCTGTCCATCATGATACAATCATAAAATGGGCTAATCATGATTTGCACATAGAACGTGACCAAACCGGTGTATTTTCGCATGTTCTGATATCAATACAGAGTAAAGAACAGGAAACTGCGATATTACAAATAAGTGAAGATGGTATACTGAAGGTAATACCCCGAGTGATGCCATCAGAAATGATGGGGGGCATGTCCTAACATGTTAGGTAAAGGAATTACCAAATTAATTGGATATATCACTCTCGGAGCTATTATATTGGCCATCGGAGCCAAATTACTCTCTTCAGTTGCTTCTATTGTGCTTGCTTTCAGAATTGGGAATGTATTTCCCTTTGCATCTGTGGCACTCATAACCATATTATTGTTGCTAAGTATTTCCCGATTAAATGAGAATACTTCTTTATACGCAATTCTCAGCATTGTGGGATATGCGGCGACTGGCTACTTAATTGTCGTTGTATTTATGATGACAATTCCTCTTGGATTGCTATTATCGTGTATAACTACAGGGATTAGTGCAGCCCTTTGCTCAATCTTACGAAATCCAAAGCAGGCTCAGCAGTACTTTGGACAAGCGATTTCGCAGATTCGAATTTCTGGAGTCCTTAACGGACAGCAAAAAAACCATGTCAGATTAAGAAATGGCAATTCTTTTGCCTTGAATGCATCCTCTACTCTCTTGATTATCAAAAAGGGATCTAGAGATAAATTATTGCAGCTGATGAGAGAACGTCCATTATTACCAATTTCCTACACTCACTATGTTGATTGCGATATCTTGTTTATTGATGAGAACACCAGTACTTCAAAAACTGAAAAGATACTTGAATTACTATTAGATTATAAAATTGAAACTAAGAGGATTGCATCATCTCTTCTGGTTGAAGCCATCCAAATGGTGCCTGTTCTTGATTCTCAACATGGTCTAAAAATCGATGACTATCGAGTAACAAATGATGAGGTCACGATTACCAATTTGCTTCAATTATCCCCTCCAAGGCTTACAATTTTTCCAACGAAGGGCGGTCTCTGTGCTTTGATTCCAGAGATTGATGCCCCCGGACTCAATGTTGAACCAATTAGAAGGGGTTATGAAAATGAGGTTGTACTCAACAGAAACTTCATTCATGCACGGGAGGTTGAAAAACAGATTGAGACTACCGCTTGAATCTATTGAAGAATTATCTGAATCAAAAATACATCTTTCTCCTGGAATAATACACTATTCTCTCAACAGAATTTTACTTCCTACCCAAATCAGTCTGTTCCATGGTCCTGAGAGAGCTCCTCTTAGTATTCTCGCTCATTCATTTGCTGTTTCTGCAGTAAAGGGAAATGATACTATTTGCGTCTTCTTAGATTCTGGAAGTAACTATAGCTCTAATCTTGCACGCTCCTTCTGTTCATCTTCTGCAGAATCATTAGATGTCTTGCAACGAATCATAGTAGGTCGAGTCTTAGGATTGGATGATCTTGTGGATAAAATTGAGCAACTCAAGAATATGGGCAAAGTATCTCTTGTTGTCTTGGATAGTTTAACTGGTTCTTTGAACCTTACAGGTGCCCCAGGAACCTGTGGGCGTCAAAGAAACCTCTTTGAGGCTCTTGATTCGATGCGTCACCTCATTAATAGCTTGGATGCTCATGTCATGATTACCGACCACTCATCTAGAAATTGGAACTCGGGAATTCAACAACCTATAGGAGGTAATGTCGTTTCTCATGCAGTTGACAGTGTTATCCTTGTTGATAGACTTAGACCCGATGATGACATATTTCGTGTTCTTATAGAACGCACCTCAACTTCATCTCCTCTTCCTGGAGTGATTCTGAGGATTGGAGCCAAAGGCATTCGTAGTATTAGGTGATGAGATTGGGTGTAAAAAATTGGAACGATCAAGTTATACCTTGGAAATGGACTGTTTCTTCAGAAATTGCACCTGGCAGTATTGCGATAGATGTTCCGAATTATTTGACACGACGATTAATGGTACTCAAAGAAAATTCAAAATCCAATGGTAGAATCCCATTATCTCATGTAGGTTTATTCATCAATCTTGTTAAGACAACTCTAAAGTCACAGGTTCTTCCCATCTTCATATTTGATGGTCCTCCTGAGTCACGAAAACGATCTCCAAATCCCTCATTAGTCAAAGAAGCGAACGACCTCTATAAAAGGTTTCAACATGCTGCTGATCCTTATGATGAGGAACTTGCATCAGCACTCTGGAAAAGTCCTGGACTTCGTATGTATTTTGCTGCAGAGCATCTAAGAGATCTTGGTAGTATTGTTGGCGTACCAACTATTACTGCTCCTTCTGAAGCCGAGATGCTAGGTGCTGTATTATGTCGGGATGGAGTAGTTTCTACAGTAGTATCAAATGATGCAGATGCTGTTCTTTTTGGAAGTCCGCATGTCACAAAACAAATGCAACTTTCATCTCAGAAGATTCTACGTGTAACCATCAACGACATAGAGGAACATCTTCAATTAGATCTGGAAAGAATTAGAGACCTAGCAATCATCTGTGGTTGTGATTTTCATAAAGCAGGCGTTAAAGGCATTGGTCCACTACGTGGCTCCATTATGTTGCAGAAATATGGTACTCTCGAAGGACTATTGAAAGCACGCGGGTATTCTTCTCAAGAACGAGCTGATTTTCTTGATGCTCGAGAAGTGTTCGATGAAGCGTTTTACATCTCGGGCACAAAGATGAAATTGAAACTGAATCCACCGTTAATCACAAAGGTACTTCGTAATCTTGAAATTATAATGTCTGCTGAATCAGCTGAATCTACAGTACAGAAACTAACTTCGCTTTGGAAGAACTTTGGAAATCAACAATCAACACTTGAGCAATGGCTCTGATTCAGACATAGCGATTCCAAGGATCTTTCCATTCTCTTGTTTTAAGATCTCTAATCTTGTAGAGTGCTGTCATCTTGTAAGACTTGATTAATCTTTGAGGTGCAACAAATGATTCGTCTGAGAGTTGTTCCATGAATTCACTAAGATTGCCACCGATTATGTCACTCTTTTTGGCTGGAACTCTTGCATTGCAAACAACATAGTTTGAATCTCCAGTTAAGACTCTGGCAAAAGGAAGGCTTTGTTGCATGAAATTAACTAGCTTCTCTCTCGATCTTCTATCATGGCATTGCGCCATTGCGATAAAACCATCTGGGAGGCCCACAAATTCTAAAGCTGGCAAATAGAGTAGTCTTAAGGTCTTATTAAGTAGCATTTGACGGAGCATTCGATTAGCTGTTCTTTGTGGATACCCTGCTTTGTCTAGGAGCCATTTTTTCTGACTCTTTGACATAGATATGCTCCAAAGAAAACTAAGTAATTCAATCTGTCGTTCAGTGAGTGTTATAGGATTATTATTGGATGAAGCAGTGGTTCTAGTAATGAGTCCTTTGTCCCTCTTCTTGGTTTTGGAGTTGGTATCGGCTATGACGATTGACCATTCTCCCCTCTTCCGATCAAAATGGTTAAGATTCAGAGAGATTGTTTCTTCTTCTACTACTGCTTCGTATGTCCCTTTCTCATAAAACCGAAGGTCTGGTCCTTTGGACCAGTTTGGTTCAATATGAACTGTGCAACCTCTTATGTCCAGTCCAGTATCGATTAGATTCTCATTTTCTCTTCTTTCTTCATTCTTCCTTCGTTTCTCTTTTTTCAACAATATCATGCGTTCTATCAATCCTTCTGAAAGAACTCCTGGTCGTTGCTTTGGCGTGAAGATGTAGCGATAGCGTAATCCCATTTTCTTGAAAGATGGCAAATATTGCTCAGTTAGACATGGTTCAATTTCCCTCATCGAATAGAATGCAGTTCTTCCAGAAATATCTGATACATTTTCAAGATCATTTGCAGTTGGTCTATTCGGATTTTCTATCGTTGCTAACAGAGCACATAGGCTGTATATTGAAGGATATCGCAGAATATTGAATCCATTTCTGATGTTTCTTAACAGAGGTTCATGAATATGAGCGGTAGGTCCATCAGCTCTAAGTGATAAAATTGGCCAGTGTGTGAGTGCTTCTCCTTCGACATCAATCTCTTCTTCATGAGGTGCACTGAATCCTTTGAGAAAAGCTATTTCATTTGAAACTGACTCTTTCAATTCATCTTTTCGTTTTGCCAATTCAATATTAGCATTCAGAATTATGTTTCGCCATTCTTCATTGATTTTTTTCGAATAGGGATCTTCAAAGAATCCAATTTCGCCGTCCTGTGCCAGAAACCTTCTAATGTCATCATATGTCTGTTTTAAAGATGTTTCAATATCATCCGCATCTGATTGTGCTGTAATGGAATCTAATATTGTTTGAAGTGATTCTATTCTGACTCGATTAACTTCTCTGTACCATATATGGAACAACCAAGAAATCGGTTGATTTGTAGCACGTGATATTGAATATAGACTAAGAATTGCAGCTCCTAATGTATCTAGACCAGGATTTACTATTGATAGCTCAGTCACTTTTGGAATTTTATCTATGACAATTCTGCTTAATACATACGATAAGGACTTCTTCTCTTCTCTATCATCAACATTGCCCTCAGTCTTTGGATTCTTAGGTAAGAGTGAATTCAATAGCTCTCTTATGTTAATATTATTTAGAGTTCGTTCACCTTCAATAAAAAATGGTCTTACTGACAAGTCATTTTCGACTTTTGAAAAATCCAATATACTATCGAGTGTCAAAAGACTAATCGTAAACTCCATAGGTAATGGTTTGAGTTTGAAAGATTTCTCGAATTTAGATTCGCTTAGATTTTCACCCTTCACCCTCCAACTCTTATAGCCTGTTATCAGCATTTTAAGTATGTTTTGATCATGCGTCTTTCTACTTTGTTTTAGCCATTGAATAACGTCCTCAATCTTTTGAGGTGGCATTAGTGCTTTCTTTCTCTCTTTCCGCGTCATCTTCACATTTTACTCATAATACTCTCTTTTATGATTATATCTCCTATTCTAATAGGTGCTTATTAGCCTCAACAATCACAAATTGATATGAAGCAGAGTCAGCTCATCCTTAGTTCTGAAACACTAATTGGTGACGCAGTCGTAGGAATACTAGAAAATACTCTCACTGAGAGTCTTTGGGACACTGTGAAAAATACCTCGCTTCACATCATTTTTCGTGAGCCAGCTCTTCTTGAACTTGCTACACGCAAAGATCCTGGTGTTGTTTCTTTCTGTGAATTTCTGTTGAATTCAGAGGACCAGGAATCTTGGTTTACCGCTTTAAACGCATTAGAGATTTTGGATACTTATGATGCCGCACAACGATTACTCGTTCTATGTGGATCCTCAAGTACTGGTGATAGAAAGATAGTCCTAAATGTGCTTGCACGAATCCTCACTTCTTCTCATCGAGAAGGCTTTAGGCGCTTGATTCGTTCCTTCGTTGAACCTGGTGAGTTGAACGTATCTGGGTGGACTCCCACTGCTCTTCGTGTTCTTGAAGCGGTATGTGCTGAAAAAGGGATAGTTTTAATCAATAGTGATGGTTCATCAACCGATTTTGAATCATATGTAGTCGCATCGCCAGAAAGAGAAACAACTCACTCAAAATGAACTGATAGTATCTCTATTTGAAATTCTTTGTTTTTTGCATTTCGGTACGTTGTCAATTCAAAATGAGCACTCATAATCCTTTACTAATGATTGTAATGCTTTTGTTTTCTTATTTAGCGTATTGCAATTATCATTGCTGATTTCGAATTCCATCCGCATCTCATGTTAAGCTTCTCCCTTGTAACAAGAGTTTACTAAACTTTAGTGACTAGTATATCTTGAGTGAAAGATGGACCTGTTACTCTACATTAGAAACTCTAAACGAGTTCGACATTGGAGGATTGCTGATGCAGAATGATATAGTTTCATTATTAACAATGAACTTTCTATTTTCGCTAAAAGTTGCTCCGTTGGTTGTGATTGTAGCTACATTGCTTCGATCGATATTATTACTCTCAGGCAACAAAAGAGCTTTCAAATCATGGACAAGAAATACGCTCCTTTCTGCATTAACTATCATCTTTCTCCCTGGCATAATTATCAACACTGCAGTTAGATATGGTATCTGCTCATTGTTCCAGATTGATCTTGAAGGTGTAGGAGCTGGAAGTACCTATGCTGAGCTTAATCTCTTTCTAAAGGTTGACTCGCCTCCCAGAGTTGGAGTATTAATTTTGGCTCTCTATCTGAGTACATTAACCTCAGTCTTCATTGGATTCCTTTTGTTGTTTCTACCAGTTGTCATTCTTGCTGGAGCACCTCTCTTCTTACTCTGTTGGTATCTATCACTTGCCGTTCTCATCAACTGCTCACTTAGAGGAGGAGATGTGTCTCTTCTTGGCGCTGCTCTCCGCGGTCATTTAGGGAAAGGAATTTTGGAACTGGTAATCGCACTCTCAGTGCTTATTGTCTTCTATTATTTTGTGGGAGTAGGTGTGTGATGAATCCTCGAATGAAGCTAATTCCTCTACAAATGAATCAATCTATTCGTTTCCTTAAGAATGTGAAATTTTTCCTTAAAGGAGGATGCTACATACCATGAAACGGGTCGCTCTAACATTCCTCCTTGTAATTTTGATATTTGGATGCTGTCAGCCAATTTTTCAGTTTGATCAAGCTACCACTTTTGTTGATACAACTTCACCCGTGAAGACCATGATATCTAATCCTTCAGCGAGTTCTGGGATTAGCGTTGGTAACAATCCCTATATTATTCTTGAATATGAAAATGGAAGTGTTCCTGCCAGAGGTATTAATTGGTTAAATCTCCTTGAGAGTCGGGGTATTTACAGCACTCTACTCTCAACTACTGACCTGATTGACAATCCTGATATTATTTCAAATTCACCTGCGATTGTTATTGATGGGAGTCTTGGTTCAAATAATGGTGACCAAGTTGAAAGCCAGGTTCTTGATATTCTAATTTGTGTTGACACTCCATTGATACTTACTGGAAGTGCCATTTGGTTATTGCACAGGCTAACTGAACGCACTATACCCTCTCAGACTGCCCCTGTCGCGACCATCCTCACAACAAACCCGGAGTATGCAGGGGCAGTCTTCCTTACACAACCAAATGCGTTGACTACTGGCTCTCTATTATCAACAGAATCCACCCTATTACTTCCTATCTTTGATACACAGACATCTATGTCCAGACTTGTGAATCTCTCAGGAAGTTCAGATTCAACAATAGCACCATTTCGTTATGATTCATATCCGCTTGATATGTTTCTGTTTGCATTTGAAAATCCTAACCAGCTCACATCTACAGGCATAGACTTGTTTGAGAACATTATTGCTTATTCTGGAGTACTCAGAGAATCAACTACTGCAGAAGTCATTGCATCAACACAGTCGTTTGATGGATCACTCCTTGCTGGTGGATTCAACTACATGCATAGCCCATCGATTAGCTCAACCTATTACGCGATCCATCTTGCTCAGTCTTTAATGACTGAGTCTGAATGGTCTGCTTGGGTGGCAGAGAAGACACCAACCGTAATCAACATTCTCAATGGACTGATTATTGATTATGGTTCTGAAGCTGGTTTTATGACCTCAAAAACAGAGGGTACTGTTAATTGTCAGAGTTCTGCGCAGGGTCTTTTTGTCATCGCAGCGATAGGACTCACTGCAGAATTCCCTGTAGACAAAATCGTGAACTATCTCAGTTCAAGGCAAGCTACTGATGGTAGCTTTGAGAATTATATAACAACGACATTTCATGTTGCTGAAGCCCTCGATCTCTCAGGGTATCTTGGTTCAATTGATACTGAACAGCTTGAGTCTTGGCTTCAATCTCTCGTTATAGATGGCACAAAGACAACAGATCCAAACCTCTGGGGAGCAATTGGACCTAATCCTACAAGTATATCAGCTAAGACCAATTATGCTACTGAGTACCTCCTCTCTCTTGGATTCATAGGGAAAGCTCATCCAGATCCATCCAAGATGACAAGTTGGATTCTCACACGAACATCGAATGGAGATGGTTCTTTCAGAAATTCCATTGGTGTTGATGAAGAACTTGTAACAGGGACTGCATCTGCTATAACCTGTATGCAGATTCTCGGAACTCTCAACCTTTCTAATAAAACTGCAAGTCTGAATTGGCTCTCTTCAAATCAGCTCATTTCTGGAGGATTCGGAATGAAATCTGCCATGTCTGATCTAGTGGCAAAATCCAGAGAGACCTGGCGAGTAGCTATCTCCCTTGAAGTCTTGGATGAGACTACCTCATTAGTTGCAGACCTCATTATTGATTATCTATCTTCTATATCAACAGATATTGGATTTGAATCAATGGATCTTTTACCCTCGCTAATGTGGACTAATTACCTCGTTGAGGCAAGTCGTTTTGTTCACGCTTCACCATTGGTCAATCTAGAAATTGCAGAGGTGTATCTCAAAGGTTTTGAAAGTATGACTGTCTATCCTTACTGGGAGAACTTGACAACAACAAGTTCCCCAGAATACCTCACGAGTCAATATAGAACTAAGAGTGTCTGGACACAATATTTCGGGGTTTCTTCAGCATCTGTTTTAGGAATTCAATTAGATCCTTCAGTGGTTTCAGATATTGTCCTCTATATTTCTCAGAGTCAATATCTCACCGGTCACTATCGTCCTACTTCTTTCACAGGGACCGCTCATATGCAGTACTCAGTAGCAGCAATAGAGACCCTGTATCTCCTTGGTGAGCTCGACACAATAGCATATCGTTCATCATTAGAAAACGCAATACTATCGGAATATAATTCAGGTTCATGGGACTTGACTGGTTGGACCTTAGAACCTTTTGCAGATTCACAGGAAATGGTAGATTTCCTCTCAACACGAGCAGCTCTTCGACTTGGTCTACTTACTCCAACGATGGCTTTTGAAATAATCTCAACCATCGAAGCCAGAATTCAATACTCTGACCTCTTGGCATTGAGCATGGATGTAGCAACACTTGCTCTTCTCCAAAGTTCAGCTTTCTCCGCATCCGTTGATATTATTGACTCGTCTATTGTCCTCAGTGCCTTGAGGTCTTCCTATTTTACTGATGGCTGGTTCAATTCAACGAAACAGTGGCAACCTCTATTCACAGATAGTGTACTTAGGATGGTTTCTATTTTGGGCTTACGTCCCAAATTAAATGAAGTGTCAGGAAGTATCCTTAATGCCTCCTCAGATTCTACTGCTCAACTTGACTCCGTACTTGAGATTTCTGTGGAGATTACTTCATCCATTGGGCTCCATACTGTATTAGTGAGCGCTTTTGGTGAAACTACATTATTCCAGAACGTTGCTGATACTGATATACTTCACTTGAATATTCCATCACGAAGTGATCTGCTTGGACTTTGTGCCATCTCTCTGACAATCGTGGATTGGGGTTTCTCAAGGGATTTTGATTCTCTCTCTGTTACTATTGAGGGCAGTCTTGAAGGTTCTCTTGATTTGGAAACTCCCGTTGTTAAAATGGGTGAACTTGTTAATGCAACTATTTCTTGGGCATTGGCTGGAGGAGGAGATCCAGGGCTTTCACAGGTGACAGTTCGTCTAGGTGATGCACCAATATATCACCAATGGACTTACGAGGTGACCTCTCCATTTTGGCTGTCAATACCAAGTGCAGACTTCGCTGCGGGGATATATAATCTAACTGTGACGATCACTGTGTCAAATTGCCCGTCACTCATCCTTCAGAACCAAATACAGATTGCAGAACCTAATCCAACATATATTCAATCAACTGAGGAGCAAGATGGCTTTGTTGGTGAAGTTCTTTCAATTGATTGGTCATTACGCTTTCAAGAGAATGAAACGGTTATTCCTGGGCAGACTGTCTTTCTCTCGATTCGAGATAGCTCGGGCACCGTTGTATATGTGGACCAAATGATTTCCAGCATAATACCTGTTTCATTTGATTGGACTCCCACATCACGAGGAGATTTTGTATTCTCCTTGACATTCCATGGCAATAATACCTTGGATGAGTCTCAAACACAAGGTGTCCTCCATATCTTTGAAGGCTCGATTCTCTCATGGCATAATATAGGTCTTCATGATCAGTATTCATATGAATCTATTACAATCCAACTGACTACTCTCTCTGGTGAACAATTAATTGACAAAGATATTCATGTCATTGTTACATCTCCCTCTGCTATCACGATATTGGATGCAACGCTCACAACAAATGGCACCGGTCATATCTCATTCTTCGTCACTCTCTCTGAGAACGGTCTCTACCTTCTTCAAGCTAACTTTGAAGCTAATGAGTTCCTATTAGGTTGTTCTGAATCCGATTCTATTACTTCTTGGTCATCAAGTAGTCTTGAGATAGGAGGCATTCAAACAGAAGAACTTCTTGGGAAAAGTAAGATTCTTTGGGCGCGACTAACCGATATTGCTGGTTTTCCGGTGCAAGGGCAGCAGGTGACAATAAGGGTCGTCTTCCTACCCTCTACAGCAGTTAAGGAACAGACTCTCATTACTAATTCATCAGGTTTTATCTCAATCCAGTGGACTCCAAGTTCTACAGGTTATTATCGATTTGAAGCTGGTTTCAATGGGTCTCTATCAAGATCCTCTGTATCAACAATCATTGATTTCGAAGTTCTTATTCCTGTTTTTCTCTCTATTAGTTATTCTCCTTCACCTGAAGTGGGTGTAGTTGGTCTGGTTCAAATCTCTGCTTCTGATCACCAATCAAGTCCTATCTCTAGCCTGCAAGTCACTATCACCATTGAATCACCTACAGGTGAAGTAATCTATACTAATGTATCAATGACTTCCAACGGTATCGTAGTGTTTCCATGGACTCCCTCAATAAGAGGCAGCAACATAATCTTTGCAAGTTCGGAAAAACAAAGCTGGTATCAGGATAGCAACTCCTCTAGTGCCGTAGGAGTATCAGAAACACCACTCCTCCAGATCCTCATTCCAGATGGTCTTATTGTACCTATTAGTGATACCGTTGCAATTTTAATACTAGACCATCTATCAACACCAATCGAAGGTGTCACAATTCACTCGTATATCACACTTAATGGCATAGTACTCTATGACTCTGAAGACACAACTAATTCAATGGGTCATGTTGATCTGTTTCTCTTGTTTTCCGAACCTGGTACCTTAGATGTTCAAGTAGAAGTATCCACTCAAGATTGGTTCTTAGAGACCTCACAATTTGAGAGTTCTATCATACTTGCATCTACTTGGCTTACTATAACAATTCCAGGTATGCCAATTGAACAGGGTTCCACTCTTGGATTCTTGGTGGCATTACATGATTATTCTGACTCCCTTCTTTCAGGTGCAGATATTGAGATTATCTTGACGTGGAGTAATGGCACACTTTTAGCTTCTTTTGAAAAAACGACCGATAGTAATGGACAGTGTACATTTGCTAGAACTTTCAATAATGTTGGCGATTTTGTAATCAGCGCATATTATGATGGATTTCAATTCAATGCCTCTGCTTCCGATGCAGTCACACAGAGAGTCTTTACAACACCTAATATTCAATTGACCCATGACCCAAGTTGCATTGTTGGCGAGTCTATTGTCTTTCAAATGGCTTTGATTGACTCACTTAGTAATTATATAATCGGTCGGACCATTTATCTAAGTATTGAACAGGATGGTCTCATTGTATTTGAGGCTCAAACTCAATCTGTTGATGGTATCTCAACAATCACATGGTACCCTCAGGCAGGTGGCCTAGCTGCGATTACAATTTTGCATGATGGCAACAGTTACTTTCTTACAAATTCAACTATATCGTCGCTTTCGGTTTTGGAGCTAGTAAGTGGGTCATTGGAAATATCGCCTTCCCAAATTGACCTATTTGATTCCACTGTTTTAGTGTATATCCTGAGTGCAGGGTCACCAAGAGCTGGGATAAGTATCCACTTTGAAGTCCTTGGAATGGATCTTGTACCAATTTGGTCCATGAATACTATGACCAACTCATCTGGAATCGCATCAGTAACTTACACAGCAATAGAGACTCATGGTGTATTACATGTCAATGCTGGTCCCCTAAGTGAAGAGTTCTTGATAGGCGGTGATGTTCAAGAACAGCTCATCGTTATGACTAGTTGTAGTGTCTCTGTAACTATGCAACCATATCCTCCTTCAGTTAACTCGGTCATCAACATCTCAATTGAGATTCAGGATGAACTTGGGAAAGCTGTAGATGGAATTTCTGTTACTGTTTCTGCGTATGATCCATATGGTCAACAGATAAAATTAGGGTCTTGGACTAATTCCATAACTGCTGTCGTAGAAGATGGCAAGGCAGTTGTCCAATTCACTCCTACGATGGTGGGTCTCTATAGTGTGACTATTACGTCTTCAGGTGCTATTTCAGTTCACGGATTTTCAATCTCGACTCATCACACCATCTACTCTGTGACCCAAATCCAGCTATATCTATCGACAAAAGATCTTGAAGTGGGACAGATGTTAGAGGTCTCAGCTCGTCTTGTTGATCATAACGGAAATCCAATGATTGGAAGAAATATTACCTTCAACTTAAATGGTCCTGGGTCTAGTTCCATTGGTCCTGTATTATTCATCACAAATTCAACAGGATTTGTTACTTGGGATGTTGATATCGATGATGAAGGTCTCTGGTCTCTTAGTGCAGTCTTCAATGGACTTGGAGTCTATCTACCAGCAAGTGCCTTTGAATCAATTGATGTCAAGTATGGCACTGTTGTAATATTGTCCTTGTTGACAGCTGATGATATTGTTGCTGGTGTCAATAATGCTTCCTTCTCGGTTTTATTGGAAGACACCAGTGAATCTCCACTTGAGGGATTCACCGTTCACTACGAGGTCTATCATGAAACCCTTGGATTACTCACTCAGGGCAATCTGATACAATCCGATACTGAACCAATGATACTTACTCTCTCTCTTAATAGGATGGGTAGTATTACACTCATTGTCTCATTTGGTGGTACTAGCCATTATCATGCTTCCAATGCCGCTCTAGAATTCTGGGTTTTTGGTACTACAACTGTAGTATCTGATATTCCTGAAGAAATAGATCGCGCGAATACAACTTCAATGATAGTTACAATTAAGGATGAAGTTTATTCAACAATTCCCTTGACAGAGCTCGAATTAACTTTTGAATTGCAAGGTCCAGAAGGATTGGTTGACTTATCTAATAGGATTCTATGGAATAATAGCTTTGTTGAGTTCTATGCAACATCGCTTGCAGTTGGTCATTACACTTTTTCAGTGTTAGTAGTTTCTTCTTCTGAACGTATTGGTTGTCTTGAAACATTTGAATTCGATATTACCAGTTTCATAACTATCGAGGTTGACGAAAATAATCTATCCGGATTGATATCGACACCTCACTCATTGACATTCTTCTTACGCGACTCCATGACTGAGCTAGTCGCTGATGAAGATGTTTGGGTCAGTCTATATGATCCGCGAGGCCGGGAGATCTACGGGCATCCATTAACAACAAAAACCCTCCTTTCATCGTCTATCCTGGGTACAGAAGTCTCTTGGACCCCAGCTCTGACAGGTGAGTACCATCTATTCATCTATTTTGAGGGTGGCGAATTCTACAATCAATCAACTCTTGAGGTGGTCATTCTCGTTAGATATGAGAGTACTCTAGAAATAGATGCTGCTGAGCTTGTCAAATTTGGAGAAGTTCTTCCAGTTACAATCACGCTCAATGGTGCCATAGGTGGACTTAGTGGACAGCCAATTTTGATCACAGTTTCTATGAATGGACTTGTTGAAAAAGAAATATCTATTGTGACTGGATCTCGTGGCATCATAAGTCACAATCTTGTAGGCTTTCTTGCCGGTGTCCATACAATCAATGTCACTTTTATTGGCTCTGATTCTCAAGCTCCGTGCTCTACAAATGTGATGGTGAAGATTTCTCCTGTAGTAGTAGTAGTCATTGATGATGACGCAACGCTTTTTGTAGCACGAAATTGCTCAGTTTGCCTTTCATTAAATGTATTGGGAACAAGTAGTATTTGGAATGGATCACTCAAAGCAATTCTTCTAACTCCTGATAATCAAAATGTTGGTATTTGGAATTTCGAAATTACTCCTCACTCTGTCTTGTATATTGATTTTATGCCTTTACGTGAAGGGACTTATTCTCTCAATATTACAGTCTTTGGACTACCTGTCATAATTCAACAGACATATCCTTTAACGATTGCAGTAGTACGTGAATCTCTCCAAATCTCTCTTGATGTTGGAAGCACTCCCCTTATTGGCGGATTTGGAATACTTTCTGTCGTTGGTATTTTCATGCGGAAAAAGATGAAAAGTGTGGTTGACTCGCTTCCTGGAGAATGGAGCGAATAGTTTCATGACCTGATTTGACTTAAGAAACCTGAGATATCATCATCCCATGTTCCATCAGGTCTAAGAAGCCTTTGATACAGATTATGAATATAGCCAACATACGATGCCATTCGAAATGGTCTTATTTCAATTCCATACTCCTTTGCTTTGTGAGGTAGTTGAGTCACCATTTCATAAGAAAATTCTTCAGGAATCCGTCCTAGTACATATCCCACTTTACTTGTAGAAGATATCATTGCTGTTGCAGTCGGTAAATGAAGCAATGAAGATCGTACTACTGAATTGATTTTCTCTAGTTCACCATTAATCTCCAAACAAAAAGAAATCAAACCTGATACATAGGACATGTATTGTAGCTGTAAAATACCTTGGTCTCTAAATTTTAACAAAATATCTCTCAAAGAGTCTTTTTCAATGTCAAACATCCTTTCATAATTGCCCAACTCCAAAGATGTGAGATATATTCCCCATGACGTCAAATCAAGAACTTTCGCTTCTTCAGGTGTTGGAACCACTACCTTTCCTCGCCTTTTCACATTGAATTCACGTTCCAATTGTATATTTGTTCTAGTTCCTGATAATGATTTCATAAAGTGCGATGTATTAGTTCTCCATCTTAGATTCTTTTCATTATATAGATTATAATTCACCTTTGAAGCTGACCAATCAATCTTAATCATTTTAGGGCGAAGGCGAATGATTTGTTCAGCTGTTTTCAAAGGAACTGCCATGACTTGAATAAATGGTGGTTTTGATTCTTGAGTACCAAGCCTTGCACTCCAAGATAAATGCTTATGGGGCCATCTGTGAGTCCCGCCTATGTATACAAGTTTCACAAGCCCTATTCTATGATCTTGAACATATGCTCTCATCGTTAATGTGTTACGAACCATTGAGAATCTATCTATCCATGCTTTCTTTGACTTCTTTGCATCATCTCGTGAAATTGGCAATTCAATAATTATTTCCTGTGTCTGATTCATTTTTTTGGCTCTCTCAGCTACCACGCCACTTTGACTAGGAAATCCCTCCATTATACTATACCATGTCATTTCCCAAGGGTCTCTGTCTGTTGGAGTGGGTTCTAATCCTGTTTTTAATAAACCTCTATCCGCCATTGTCATGATTTTGATGTAATTAGGTGGCTCTATGCCTTCCAATAGACATTGAATGTGACCATAAACAAGCAATCTCAGTAACGGTGCTGATTGAAATTTCTTGCGCATTGTTAACTGGAAATCTACAGGATCTTCAGAAGGTATCTTATTTTTAGTGATGTATGAAAGAAAAGCCATTAGCTCAAGTCTTACGTGTTCAGGAAAGGAAAGTGGTACTAATCTATTAAGAGTATCATACATTGTATTGCCCCTAGTCAGATTGGGTACATTGATTCCTTCAAGTAATTGTGCTAATTCTGACCAACTTGGAGTTGGAACCTCAAGTAATTGCTCAATTTTTATTTCCTCAATCTCCATACTTGTTTCATTTATCATCTGATTGTATCTATGCCAATCTGTTTGCATAAACAGAATATCTGTTTCATAATTATGAATCAAAAACAATCCTTGAAGAATTTTGGATTGAATATCAACAATTGAAAGAAGATATTCTTCTTTTCCAACGACCTCTTGAATGGTATACAATGCATCAGAACCAGATTCTGACAAATGTGTTACCCAACCATCTGTACTTGGTGGATACATATCTTGAATTGTTAATGAACTAGAAGAATATTTTTTAATAATGGACTTAGAAGCAAATTTAATTTTGGTATTAGGTTTTATGTGAATTCCAGTTTGAATATCCGTATCAATAATTTCGAATTCTATATCATAATCAGAATGGATTGGCATGTGTCCTTCAGTATTAAATAATTTTGGTCCTTCATTTGTGAATTGAAGTATACCCATAATGATATCATTCGGGGGACGATATATTCTGACAGAAATTGGCATTTCCCTTGCATCCATCTAATCAGATGCATTTCTGCTGCTTGTATTGAATGTTTGTATTGGCGATGACTACGGCTCTGATTTGATCTAAGACATTTGAAGAAAAAAAAAGAAATAGGACGAGTCCTTTGCAAAGGACTCGTTAACGAATTATTTTTGTGTTTACCAAGGTTCGATAGGGCGCTCACCAGGATCGTAGTACATTACATTCACAAAGCCCCATGGTTCTATTGGTCTTTCACCAGGATCTGTATTTTGGATGGTCTGTTTCGTATTCATCATCTTGTTCACGAAATTATATGGAGTACTTACCTGCACAGATTCATAGCCAAAATTGATATCAATAGGAGCTCATCATTCATCTTATTTCCACTCATTTTTGACAAATAGGATACATGTTATTTGACGAGTATATATAGGAGGGAACTTAAACATAATTGGAAAAATGAATGTAATCTATGAGTAATAGATATCTTATAATATAATCCCAGTATGTTGCGCCAGTTATTAATACTAGTCATTGGAAAATTTGTCTTGACATGCTCACGTTCTTATTCAATTCCTACTGAATTTTCTATATTTTTGACAAAGCATCTTTTATTGTCATGATTCCAGAATCTGTAATGATTTTACAAGTCACCTATCAATCTTACACGCGTTCTATTATCTCATCAATATCATCAAAAAATGATTGAATTGCACTCTCAGTGACATGTGGCATGATCACCATCCGGATTGTTGAAGGAAGAGGTGATGTTGCCAATCTCCAGCCCCTTTTCTCCATTTCACAGACAATAGTCTGGAGGGGAATATCTTCACTTGCAATACCAATGATATTCATTATTGGTTCGATTGCGCTCTTTATCTTAGGATTTTGTTTTATCCTGTTAAGAGCAATCGCTGTCCGTTTCATACACTGATTTACAATCTTGCGGTATCCTTGTCTTCCATAGTGCTTCATTATCACCCATGTTGCAAGTATCGAGGCTGCAGGTCGTGTACCTAAAATTGTTGCTTGAATTGAACTTGCTCCTTGAAGGTATGGAACTGATCTAATGATTCCCTGAAAATCGTCTCTTCTTCGAAATAGTATGCAGCCAGCAGGTATAGGCGCGAGGCCCATCTTATGAGGATCTGTGCTTATACTAGTCACGCCCTCCACCTTGAAATCAAACATATGATTTGATTTTGTGAGATCATTCAGGAAGGGGATTACAAAACCTCCAAACGCTGCATCAACATGAAATAGGATATCATTATTAGCAGCTATCTTTCCGATTTCTTGGATAGGATCGATTTGACCCAAATATGTCGTTCCTGCCGTACCAACAATGCAGATTGTCTTCTTTGTGATAGCTTCCTCAATGGCTTCAGGTATGGCGCGGTAGCACTCATCAATATCCGTCTTCACAAGCTTAATCCCTAAGAGCCATGCTGCCTTATCAATGGATGAATGAGCAGTGCGAGGAACGATGACTTCTGGTTGTTCTATCTCTTTATTTCTTTCGCGAGCTGCAAGCATTGCCAAGATGTTTGATTCTGTACCACCCGAACTTGTAGTTCCAAGTGGTTCATTAAGATGAAGTAAGTCTGATATCATCTCGATTACTTCTTCTTCTACATGTGCTGAACCTTGAAAGGTATGGAGTCTACCAGCATTCTTTTCTAGTGTCCTCGAGAAGACCTCCACTCCAAGTGGATCTGGAATCGTTGACATTGAGGCAATTGGATGGCCGCTCTGATAAGTTGAATCCTGCAAAAGAAGTTCATCAAGTCTTTTAAGAACAGATTCTCTAGAATGGCCATTTTCCTCTAACATTTTTGATTCTCCATGTGTTGGCGTGTCTTAGTGCAAATTGTCTTGTGTATAACACTTTTGCTAGAAGATGTTTCAAAGAATTAAAGGAACTATCTTATCATTTTTCAGATATATACTATTTATTTCAATACACCCTTCATTGTTTCTGAGATTTCTTTAGAGATTTGCAGGCTCATAAATCAATGAGTCTGACTTGCCATTTTATACATGTATTTTCCATATTTCGTTGAAACTCAAAATATAGATGTTATACTATGTAGTCGTGTGTGGTACCATTTCAACCTATTGCCCAATGAGCGATGAATCTTCATCCGCTTCAGATTTTGGAGATGCTCTCAAAGTACGTAGTGATTTTCTCAGGGGAAATATGATTAATCCTACAGTGGCCACTAGGTTAATTGATGCTCCAAGTGCTGGAAGAATATTATAGATGTTACTAATGATTGCAAAGATAAATGATGCCAGACAAACTATCCATACCACAACAGCTGCCCTTGCCTTGAGAACTGGATCAATCTCTCGTCGCGTCTTTGAACTAAGGCCAAGTTGATTGGAGAAATCTATGAATCTCTCATGCGCTATATACATTATATATGGCCAGACGAAGACAAACAGTAATAACATGGAGAGGCTAGCTTCATTCAGGAGAGTAGAGTCAATTAGATATATACTACAAAAAGAGACAGGGAATGCAATCATTAGTATTTGAACTGCAATTTCAAATCTTGTTGGATGTTTCATGAATGAATGCATAAAGCGGTTCCGTGATTTTGGATAATCTATCTCAGATTCCAATAGAAGGTACAATAAGACTCCTATCATGAATATTCCACCTCCTATCCAAATCCATTCAAACATCTCCCATCTTCTCCGCTATGCTCTAAAGATACATAGTAGGAGCAATTGCGCGTAAAAAGCGTTTCTAGATTCTTTACTATCAAGTAGTTCTATTCATTCCTACAGAATAAACCAAATGTTTATATCGGGACATGATACTATGCACCACGATATATATCGTTATACGATACATATCATGACCTACACTAGCCTACACATTCGCTGGAGAAAGGGAAAGATGACCAATGAAGATACGAAAGCCGGACCCGAACAAGAGTGGGATCGTTGGTCACTTGAGATGAGGAGGGGGGCCCTTTCTCTAGCGATTCTTGCCATAATTTGTGCTGGAGAATCTTATGGCTACGATATTATGAATAAACTAAAACAGAAAGAATATGGAAGTCTTCAGGTGGAACCCAGTACAACCTATCCGTTACTACGGCGATTAGAGGAACGAGGACTTCTTGAGGGTCGTTGGTCTGAAGGGCCAGGAAAACAACGCCGGCTTTATTTTGTCACGAGAGACGGAAGAAGGTTGCTAAGAAAGATGGTAAAGTCTTGGGACAAAATGAATGCTCAACTATCATTACTCATTGAGGAGGCTGGTCTCAAATGAATACAGCGGGAGAAACCATCATTGAAGAATACCTCATGTTGGTTAAAGCAAAGTTGCCCAATTCTATTGCTGAAGATGTTATCAATGAGCTAAGAATCTATATGCAAGAGTCTGCAACGGATTTGGGAGATGGCCAGATTACGCTAGATTCTGCAAAGAAGACTGTTGCACAATTTGGTGCTCCTGGCGAGGTTGCGGCTGAATATGTCCAATCAATGTTGCCAGAGTCAATAGAGCGGGAGTCTGTTCCACCAGAAGTCGCTAAAGCGACCCAACAACCGGTTCGAGAACCTTCGCATCAAATTGAACCTGTTCTTACATCAATTACTCAAAATGATCCTACCATGAGTCATTTTTCATTCTTTTTGATAATAACATTACAATCTTGGCTATGGATTTTCATTGCAACTAAACTCACTTGGTTGGTAGGTCCTATAGGCATTCCATTTTGGACAAATATTTTTCCGATACTTGAAATCTTAATAGTAACAGGCATTCTCATATTTCATACACTCTATTTGCAGAGGCACAATATTATACTCTGGCGGAGAGCTTACAAAGAATGGTCTGCTATACAAAACTTTGTCACATTGCCAGAGAATGCCATTCCTGAACTTGGTGTGAATATACGTAGATTGGATGTACTGCTCTCTTTTGTCGGTATACTCCTCTATCTTTCTTCGATTCTTATTGGTGGTAATCCATACTATATCTTACTCTGTGCAATACCAATTTGCATCGCTCTTGTGGGTAGAATGTATTATCGAATTGCAATGTTCGACGATGCCAAAGATCCAATTAGAAATTCTCGAAAGCAATTTATCATAAATCTAGTTCTCTTAATTATTCTAAATGGCACGATATATTGGATTTTCAACAATCGGTTTTATTATAGCTTTCCAGTTCCTTTTCTTAGCCTGTTGCTTTTATCTTACATTATCTGTATGAGCCCAATCATAGTTCTGGACATAGTATCTGGGGTACAGAATTTGTGGTGGAAGATCCACGATGCTGAGTCAACTTCTGTAAAGTCAAGCATGATGTCTCATCAAGAGAAGCAAGCACTCTTAACTCAACTAGGAAAGAATATTAAGCGCCTATATGCAAAGATTACGTTTTGGATTTTTGTATTTAACTTGCCTCAAATCTATATTATCTTTGATAATCCCACGTATGATTATTGGTCTTGGTATAATTACAACTCAATTATTTTCCTATTTATTGAGATAATGATTACACCTGCTCCACTTGCTATTTACTACCTCTATCGAAGGTTTGCAATAAGACGATTAGAATCAAATGTGGTGTTTGGTCAAAGATCTCGATTAGAAGCAGTGGGTGATTTAATCATTAGTACTATTGCTTTAATTGGCATATCTATATCTGTGCTGCCAACAGGACTCGTTTATAGTATCATTGAGAAATTGGTTATCTATGAAGGATATATTAGCACGCACTGGAGTCACATCTTAATACTAATGCAGATCGTTGCTTTTCCATTGATTGCTGTTGGCCTGTTCATTCGTATTGTTGGTGACATATATGAATTTAAAGCAAAATGGAAAAGAAGTGCAGTTTCTCTGATTGAGGAGTCTGGAGTATTCATCATACTTGCTTTGACATTGTTTATCAATGCTGGATTTATCGAATACATTGCTCTTTACGATTGGTATTCTGGGTTCCTGAATCAATATGCCTTGATACTTCCTCTAATCTTACTCATAGCTTTTCAAATATCCTCCTCCTCTTTAAAGGGAAAGTTATTGAGAAGGAGTGGTCAGAAACAAGAGAACCACAAGACTAGTAATGTTTACACTTCAATAGCCAATTAGACTATTCTAAGATTCAATACTCTCGGTATGCCGCATAAATGGTTTCTAGGCAAATACTACTCTTAGAGTCCCCTCTACCTCTATATACAAACGATCTGTCACATCATCACCTTCTTCATTAAGAACATGCCAATTTTTAGATCTAAGTTCTTTATCGAAAGGCCAGTCTCTCTCAACTGCCTTTCGAACTGAGTCATCAAGATTTCCATATACAAAATACTCTCCTTTTTCATTATCAGTTTTGACGACTCGAACAACTGTGTTATCATCGGGTTCATACGGTTGCTGTTGCCTATTACTTCGTGTAACCCATGATGTATCAAACCACATGAGACCTGAACCTACTATTATGAACATCATAAATACAACCATCACTAATGGTAATATTAATGAAACATTCCATGGAAGTGGCTGTATATCATTGTACAGTACTAGAAGAATACTGCCAACAAGAATTACGAAACCAATTGATATGAGTAGTTTTGCGCCACTCATAAAATACCTGTTCCTTCTCAATCCAAGTGCCTTCGTAACCTGATTCGATCTAAGAAGTTCGTTTAAGAGATTATAAACAATTAGTAAAGTCCACAGTCTAGCTTAAAGCTTTGAATACACACAGACTTAGCAGTTTTTCAAGTACCCTGTATTGATTTTGGCAATCAAAGATTATTACAGTAATTTGACGGACTGCTTAAGTATCCGTTTGAGTATTATTGAATTATGAAAGAAGGAGAAACTGATCCATACAGTGTATGGAGAGATTATTATCTAGGCATCCAAGGTCTATTCTACTTCTCACAAGGTGTAGCAATGGGTGCACTATTCTTCCTGACTGCTTTTTTGGACTACCTCCTTTTAGATGAATTTGGAAGGATAGTGATACAGGCTGTAATATGGGCTCCCTGGTATTTGAAGGTCATTTTCGGACTACTTTCAGATAATGTTCCAATTCGAAAATATGGCAGAAGGAAACCTTACATCTTTGCAGCCGGTATCTTTGGAGCTATTGGTTGGATAACACTTGGTATGCATACAGTATTTGGCATTCTTCTAATTCTATCTGGAATTCTTGCTTCTCTAGGAACAAGCATGAGTGATGCAGTTATTGACGCACTTGCTGTTGATATCACACCTCCTCATCGAAGAGGCGCAATGCAGGGTGTTTCATGGGGTTCTAGAGGTCTTGGTGTTGGAATATCTGCTATAGCAGTTGGCTTGATGGCTGATCAAAATGTTTGGTTCATTATTTACGCTATTCCCGGTGTGATAGTTAGTCTCTCAACATTCTTGGTGCTCTTGTTTAAAGAGAAGCCTTTGCCACCAATGTTTAAAGGAGTAAACCTCCCTGACTTCACGCATCAATTCAAACAGAGAAACATACAACTTTGTCTTCTATTCCAGATTTTTGCTGGAGCTGGTCTAGCAATTTTGCCGATCATGCAGACTTTTCTACAAGAAGGAATTGGATTTGATAACACAACCATTGGGATTATCTTTATGGTATTCTCCGTAGGTATGTTTGTTGGAGCATTGTTGTTTGGTCTACTAGGTGATAGAATCTCTGTTAAGAGAACATTACCATTCACAACAATACTATACACAATTATGATAGTGACAGTTCTTTTCCTTGATTTGAGTATCATGATGGTTTCTATAGTCTTTTTCTTCTTAGTTGGTTTTTCCAATGGGGGATATGAAGCCACACAGATGAGAATAAGCATGGATCATTCTCCACGAATTGTCAGTGGTACTATATACAACCTCTATAATAGCCTGTCAAATCTTGGGCAGATTGCATTAGGCGCAATAGTGATTGCGGCATTAGTTCAAATATTGCAGTCCTACCAATATGGTTGGCAGATATCTTGGGTATTTCTACTCATTAGTGTGTATATTGGTTATATTCTCATCTCACGATACAAACCAGTGGGTGTTGAAGATGATACGGATTATCCTCTCCCTGAAGTTCCACAGTTCGAAGAATAAGACAATTACGGGGTAGAGATATACCCCGTTCACATTTTTTGTTTTAGGAATCTAATTCCAAGTAGATTTATGGAGCTTTATATCTATCTTGGATGTTGGTGATTTCTTGCAAAATGAAACCCTAGATCTTGTACAGAAACTCATCAAAAACAAATGTGTTAATCCTCCAGGCAACGAAATGCGTAACATTAGGACAATTATGGATTTCCTTGATAGAAATGATGTTGAATACGAGGTCTTTGAGTCAGCACCTGAGCGTGGTAATCTACTCGCAACACTTCCTGGCGTATCTGATGGTCCAAGTCTTATGTTTGGTCCTGGGCATCTCGATGTTGTACCAGTAGTAGATGAAAAGGAATGGAGTGTTCCACCTTTCGAAGGAGTTGTCAAGGATGAGTTTCTCTGGGGTCGCGGCGCGCTAGATATGTTGTTTGTAACTGCTTCACAATGTGCCGCATTTGTACAATTACATAATGAGCACTTCCAACCTAAAGGTGATCTTAAGTTACTTCTCGTATCAGATGAAGAGGAATCTAGTCAACTTGGGACTATATGGATGATTAAGAACTATTCTGAGAAGGTGAATGTTGATTACCTTGTGTCTGAACCAGGTGGTGAGCAATTTGGCACAAATCGAACTGTGTTATGGTTTGGAGAAAAGGGTCTCGCACCACAAAGAATTACCATCAAAGGAAGAGAGCAACATGGTTCTATGCCTTATCTTACTGATAATGCTATTGTGACCATGAGTGAAGTAATTCAACGACTTACCTCCTACAAGCTGCCACAAGACCTGACTTACCTACGTTCTTTTGCTAGAGGGATTGGATTAGGTGGATTAACTGGAGCCTTACTAAAAAACAACTTGACTTTTCAGACAGTATTGAAAATCTATGGTGGAAGAAATCGCAGCGTTGCAAGTTTTCTTCATGCAATTACACAGATGACTTGGTCTCCAAATCTCTGTAGTGGCGGAACCCGTACGAATGTCGTTGCGGGAGAAGCACATGTCGATGTCGATGTTAGGCTACTCCCTGGTCAGAATGAAGAATATGTTCATTATCACATGAGGAAAGCACTCGGTCCATTAGCAGGCAAGGTGGTCATAGAACCTCTTACATCAAGGGGGAAGAAGATCTATTCTGAAGGTAGTGCAAGTCCTATGGAAAGTCGTTTTGTTGATGCAATGAATGCATCATTAAAAGCCGTAATGGGGCATGAGTATGAGTTTGTCCCGATGATGCAGCCAAATGGTACAGACTGCAGATTCTTCAGACAGGCCTTTGGAACTCAAGCATATGGATTTGTCATTCACGATGAGGCGATGGATATAGCCACTGGACAGAGTCTCTATCACGCTGTTGATGAGAGAATCCCAGTCAAGTCAATCGCTTTCACTACCCAAGGATATTATGAACTTGCCAAACAATTCCTGTCATGATAAATTATCAAAAATTCCAATTTGGGAAATAATGCATAGCGAATCCCCTTTATAGCTAAATTAAACATCACTGCTGTATGGACTCTGATGACATGGCACAACATAGGAGTAGATATTGGAGAGTTCCCTTTGTACTTGTAGTTCTCAGGGTTTTCCTGGCATTTGCCTTACTATTTGCAATCTCGTTAGACTACCTTGACATTTCCATTGCGGTCTATTCTTTGGCATTTGCTACAGATATACTGGATGGAAGGATTGCACAATGGATGAAAATAACAACGAGTTCAGCTATTGAGGCATATCTTGATCCTGTGGCAGACTTCATCTTAATCCTATTATCTTTCTACGCCTTTTCCCTAAAGTCAATCTACTCCCCTTGGCTTTTGGTTATGTTCATCTTACTTTTCCTTTTTTTCATTATAACCTCAAACGATTCAAAACCACTCTATGATCCAATCGGAAAGTACTATGGAATCTATATCTTCATAACAATCGGATTGACTATAGTCTTTCAACAGACACTTGTCTTTGATTTTGTACTTGTCTCTCTCCTATTGTATTCTACAATCTTAGTGCTCTATCGTTCAATTTTCCTATGGAAAAATCGAAAGGAAAATTAAGGATGCATGAATTAGTCGCATTGGAGATAACCAGATATGTATACCATGAGGTTACTTTCATGAGTAAGAAGCGAATGTGTGGTCTGACTTGTATCATACTCATCGCAGGATTGATGGTCACTACGATGGTCATTGTTGGGTTTAATAGTCGTGAGATAGTCCGTGAGGTAGATGTTCAGAATCCTAATGGCGCGACTGGTACTGCCTTTGTTGTGTTTCGACCTGGCGTGACCAGCTTCAACGAGGCGATTGTAAATCATTTCATTCAAGGGTTGGTTGATTCAGATTGGCGAGTAGAAATGACTACGACATCTCAGCAAACCTCCACAAATGTTACGGGATATGATCTCATTGTCCTGGGTGCACCTGTAAATGGCGCACAACCTCATCAATCAATGCAGATCTATTTGGCACGTGCTGATTTCGAAGGTAAACCTGTTGTGTTACTCCTTACCTCTGGTGGAGAAGATGCCACAGATTCACTTGATATCTTTCGAAATGCAACAATACAAGCAAATGGCGTAATTCATAGTGAATTGCATTACTGGCTCTTTGAATCCGGCGCGGAAAATAAAGCCTATACTGCAGGAACGGAAATCGCACCATAAAACAACTAGAGACTACATTCAATCGATTTCATTCGATAAAAGAAAATGAAGTGGCCGCAGTTTCCCGCGGCCATGTATTAGCCTTATGCGGCTATTTCCATAATATCTGGAGCCATTGAAAGATTGAGCTTTGATACAAGCTCCTTGTATCGATTTCGAATGGTGACTTCAGTCACTCCACTGACCTCGGAAATATCTCTTTGTGTGACTCTAGAGCCTGTCATAATAGATGCAACATATATCGCGGCTGCTGCAAGACCTCGTGGGTCTCTTCCAGTAATAAGCCCGCGAACTTCTCGTGCTCTATCTAGGATATCGATTGCTAGCCTTTGAACATCTACAGATAGGTTGAGTTCTGAAATGAATCTTGGTATGTACATCTCAGGAGATGATATGGGCATGCGTACCTTCAGCTTGGTCACCAGCATCCTGTAGTGCGCTGAGATCTTCTTCTTGTTCTCCCTGCTGTGTTCAGCAATCTCTTCGATTGAACGAGGTGAACCTCTGTGTCGACATGCAGCATAGACGGCAGCGGCTGCTGTTGCGTCTATACTCCGACTTCGCCAAAGTCTTCCTGCAATGAGTTTCCTGTACATCCGCGCGGCATGCTCTTTAAGAGCTGGTGATAATCCAAGTTGAGACGCCAATCTGTCGATCTCTGTCATTGCCTGTGCGAGATTGCGGTCAAGGCTTGAGTGTACTCGCGTACGTATCTGCCATTTGCGCAGTCTGTAAATCTGCGCACGCTGTTTGGCACTGAATGTTCCGCCTTTTCCATCATGATCTCTCCAATCTATCATTGTTGAGAGACCCTTGTCATGCATTCCTAATGCTTCAGGAGCCCCAGTTCTTGAACGACTATCTCGTTCGTCTGAGGTGAAAGCCCTCCACTCGGGTCCAGTATCTATTCTGTGGTCAGAAAGTACAAGACCGCATCGAGCGCAAATAATCTCACCCTTCTCATTATCCCGCACTACCTCTGATGACCCACAATCGGGACATGAGGCATTCGGTGTCTGCACAATTCCTATATCCTGTCTTCTTCCATCTTCTAATGTATTAGCTGCTGTATTGGTTGCCATTTGAGCACTTATTCCCTCCAACATCCTGGCTTTTGGCGAGGGCCCAGGCTCCCTCGGTGGCTTTTGTTTGTATTTTTCCTCTCTTCACTAGTCTATCACGGTGCCATTGTGATATTCAGTTTCTGAACGAGTTCTTTGTATCGATTCCGTACGGTAACCTCTGTCACTCCAGCTGCCATAGCAATGTCTCGTTGTGTCACTCGATGATCTGTTAAAATACTGGCAATGTAGATTGCTGCTGCTGCAAGGCCTCGAGGATCTCTTCCTGTGACCAAGGTTCGCTTTTCCTTGGCTTGTTCCAAGATCTCGATGACTTTCTGTTGAACAATGCCAGGAAGGTTCAGTTCTGTAATAAATCGTGGTACGTAGTTTGCTGGATCTGAGATTGGCATTCGAATCTTCAACTTTTCAACCAGAAGTCTATAATGCTGTCCAATCTTCTTCCGATTCACTCGTGAATGTCGAGCAATCTCTTCAAGGGAACGTGGTGCGTTTCTTAGCCTACATGCGGCGTAGATACTAGCTCCAACCATCGCATCGATTGACCTACTTCGCGCAAGTCGTCGAACGATTAGTTTTCTATATAGCAGTGCAGCCAGTTCCTTGATGCTCTTTGTGAGTCCAAGCTGTGAAGATAGTCTATCAAGTTCGCTCATTGCTTGAGCGAGGTTCCTATCCACTGAGCTATGTACTCGAGTTCGTATCTGCCATTTCCGTAGCCGATAGATCTCTGATCGTTTCTTTGCAGTGAATCTTTTTCCCTGTGAGTCATGGTCTCTCCAGTCGATCATGGTGCTGAGACCCTTGTCATGAATTGCATAGTTCGTAGGTGCTCCCGCTCGTGAGCGTGCATCTTTCTCATCCGAAGTAAAGGCACGCCACTCCGGTCCGCTATCAATACGATGTTCTGAAACAACTAATCCACAGGATGCGCAGATGCGCTCTCCTTTCTCAAGGTCCTGGATGACATCTTTTGAGCCGCATTCTGGACATACAAACTCTATATCACCCTTTGACCTCTCTGGTTGTTTCTTGTCCGTGCGTAATGACATGGTCTCTCTCTCCTTCATCTAACTGGGATAGTAATCTAACAAGTCTCGAATGGACTTGTATTCAAGTAGTTCTGGTTGGCGCAGGTGTACCTCAGAATTGGCTCAATCCCCGTTCAGATTCCGTTACATTTATATACTAAAATCTACTTATAAGTCTTTCGGTTCTTCTATCCACTAAGGGAATCTTTCGGGTACAGACTGTGGCTAGGAACTTCTTTGATATAAGCATTGCGAAAGGGCTGGGATTCGACAAGTTTGTGGAATTTTGGAGATTATTGTCGATTTTTAGAATCAATATTTGCATTCCATAATCTCATCTCATGATTAGGCATATATGAGAAGTGTGCAGTGTATAGATAGAAAGTGCCACAACCATTTGAGCGAATTGGGTATGAAGATTGAAATGAGACCTGAGATTGAACTCAGCACAATCATATCTGTGAAAGATGCTGAGACAGCGGCAAAACGACTTCGTGATGCAATAAGATTTCACAATTACCGCTATTATGTTATTGATTCACCTCTTATTACTGATCCTGAGTATGATAAGCTGTTTCTCACACTTGTGCAGCTTGAGGAGAAATTTTCAGAGATTCGGTCTCCAGATTCTCCGACACAAAAAGTCGGTGGTGAACCCAGGGAAGAACTTGGTTTGGTCCGGCATCCAGTGCCAATGGTGAGTCTTAAGACAATCTACGAGGAGTCTGCCGTCTATGCATTTGATCAATCGTGCAAGACTGACCTTGGGGTTTCTGAAGTCGAATACGTAGCTGAACCCAAGTTCGATGGTCTCGCTGTTGAATTGATCTACGAAGGTGGTAGTCTTGCTATTGCTTCTACACGAGGAGATGGCGAGATTGGAGAAGATATTACTGCTAACATTCGAACGATTAAAGAAGTTCCACTTGTTCTACTCCCCTTTGAGGAGAATGCGCCACCAGAGAGGATTGTAGTCCGTGGCGAGGTCTATATGAGTTTTGCAAGTTTCAATGCTCTAAACAAGACGCGAGAAGAGAATGATGAACCGACCTTTGCGAACCCACGTAATGCAGCGGCAGGGTCTCTGAGACAACTCGATCCCAATGTTACTGCAGAGAGAAACCTTCAGATTTTCTTATATGGTGTAATCGATACCTCTGGTCAAACATTTGAAACACAGTGGCAGGTTCTGGATACCCTTTCAAAGTGGGGTCTTAAGACGAATCTTGCAAAGACCAGGGTCTGTAAAGGAATCAAAGAAGCCCTGCAATATCATCAGAAGATGGAGACTGCTAGGGATGACCTTCCATATGAGATCGATGGCATTGTCATCAAGGTCAATGATCTTGCAAGTCAAGAGCAACTTGGAATGAGGACGCGTGACCCGAGATGGGCGATTGCTTACAAATTCAAGCCACGAAGTGCAACAACGAAAATGCTCGATGTCACGATACAGGTTGGTCGAACGGGAAGATTGACTCCGGTAGCTGAGCTCGAGCCGGTGAATGTTGGTGGAGTGGAGGTTTCTAGAGCGACTTTGCATAACTTCAGTGAGGTGCTTAGAAAAGACTTGAGAATTGGTGACACAGTCATTGTAGAACGCGCAGGTGATGTCATTCCTCAGGTTGTAAAACCAATAGAGAGTGTTCGGGATGGTTCAGAACGTGAATTCAGAATACCTGAGAAGTGCCCGATCTGCAGAAACCCAATAACTGTGAGTCATGATCTAAAGACTGCATCATGTACCAACATTGATTGCCTTGCACAGCTTCGTAGAAGAATCTCTCATTTTGCTTCAAAAGGTGGAATGGATATTGAGGGTCTTGGTAACAGACGAATCAACCAACTCATTGATGCTGGACTTGTAGACAGCATCGCGTCTATCTATCACTTGACTGCTGAACAGATTGGAGCGCTTGAACGGTTTGGCGACAGAAGTTCAGAGAGTCTTGTTGAAGAGATTGAAAAGAGTAAACAGCGACCATTTCACAACGTGTTATTTGCACTTGGTATTCCACTTGTTGGTAGTCAGACCGCTCAACTCCTTACTACGCATTTTGGTTCAATGAAAAGACTTCAGGAGGCAACGATGGATGAAATGATGCAGATTGAAACAATTGGACCTGAGATTGCCAAGAGTATTGCTGAATTCTTCTCCAATAAAAAAACTCAATCAACAATCGTAGACCTTACCCATGTTGGCATCAATATGTCTGTTGACGAAACCCATGCATTGGGTTCTACAGGCAAATTAAAGGATCTGACTTTTGTCTTTACCGGAACGTTGACACATTGGACACGAGATGAAGCAGCACAACTTATTCAAGCACAGGGAGGAAAGATCACATCAAGTGTTTCAAGTAAGACTGATTATGTAATTGTAGGGACAGATCCCGGTTCAAAACTTGGAAAGGCACAAAAACTTGGTGTAAAGACACTTACTGAGGATGAATTCTTAAAGCTGCTTTAGTGTGCTGTTATTCCATATGTTGAATGATTCCATTAGCTAAATCCTTGAATGCTTCTTGGATATTCTCGCTTGTATCTAGTCTAATGAAATAGACTGACATCTCAAGTTTTTCAGCCAATTCTCGTAAGGCATCCATTTGCCCTTTCTGCCACTTTCTTGAACGGTCAACAATCATTATTGAAGGCAACTTCTTTCCCACATGAATTCCGACTGACTCGATGAAGTTCGAGAGTTCAGAAGGCAGATTCTCTCTTCCCGGATCTGCACAATATATTATTCCTGCAAATCGACGGAAATAATCACGTGGTTCGAGTGCATTATATAATTCCCAGCACCATGGACCATGAAGTTCTAGATCAAATTCGAAAGTTGTGATTCTCCCATTTTTGGAAATGGTGGCGTGTTTTGTCCATTCGTCTTCTGGCCAAGGTTTCTCAAGAGATTGCTGTGCAATTGTTCTTGGATCCGATAGGTTTCTATTAAGTAATCTTGCACAGAAGCTGAATCCAAGTTCCTCATCACCAGCTACAAGTATCCTGTATGTGTCAGGTCGCGAGCTCAAATGTCCTCCTCCTCTGACATTCTATTGTGGAAATTTACTTATTATACTGTTTGCTAAAATTCTAGAAAAGCTGTTTGGTTTTTCAAAGAAATAGGTAAATTCTCATATTACTTCTTTTTCGACATCTTCACAAGAAATTGCGAGAGCCTTTGTATTGTCTGTCTATGTACAATATGTTCAATCTCACATGCATCACTCATAGCTATCTCTTCATTTACTCCAATCAAAAGTAGGAAATCTAAGAGTGTTTGATGCCTGCCATTTAATATCTTGGCGATTTCCTTTCCTTTACTTGTTAAATTCACATGTTGATAGCGATGATATACAGCCATTCCAAGCGTATCCAGTTTTTGTAAAGCTGATGTAACGCTAGGTGCTTTGACTGACAACGTGGCAGCGATATCTGATGGTGCAGCAGAACCGAATTCTTCCTCAAGTTCATAAATTGTCTTGACATACATCTCTAAAGCTTGAGTCAGTTCGATGTCATCATCATTGACTTGTTTCTTATTCATTTTTCTTATCCCTCCGAGCTTTGACATATCGCTTCGCTTTTTCTGTGACAAATAATACTCTCCCGTATCTATCAGTGGATCCACAGGTATCTGCCATACTACATCCAGAACAATGAGTATCATCCATGCAACTCTGCTTACCTATTCTTAAGTAACCTCGCTCGCATAGAAGATCTATCATACCATTGAGAGTTTCAATCTGTATCCCTACCTCTCTGGCTATTTCTCGTTTATCAGTCACTCGACCTTCGACTATCAATTCTAAGACCTGTTCTATCACTGTGACTCCTCCACAGTTCTTTTTGGTGCAAGTCTATCACGCAAGTTACCAAAGATCCAAAGCGCACCAGTCGATGTCATTAAAATGATGAACATCCAGAGAGAAGGTGTGATATCATTCATGATATTCCAATTAAGCCATTCTTCATAATGTAGGAGCCATCCCAATGCATTAGTAATAATGACCAGGATTTGCAGAGCAAACATAATTGCAGTTAGTATATATCCTACTGCAATGAATGCATATCCTTCTTGTTCATTCCTTGAGAGCGGTCGTACTCCAGTAAGGAAGACTGAAGCTACTATGATGAGGAGTAGACCTCCCACAAAATCGTTGAATCCTGCAATTGGTGCCATGAGACCAAGGCTTACCATTATTTGAAGTATACCTACTATTCCATAAGAGATGCCTATTACAAGAGCTAGAATTGCCGGCCAGGTACCGTCTTTAGGTACTCCAATTATGTCTGGATTATTTCTAGCCAAGGACCAGACCTCCTATCAAGATGATTCCTAAGGATATCGTATAAGCAAGTATTAACTGATACACTATTGAGACCAGAGTCCATTTCCATGATCCTGTTTCCTTTCGTATTGCGCCGATTGTTGCAAGGCATGGAATGTATAGCAAAACAAACACCATGAGTGTAAATGCTGAGAGTGGTGTAATGGTGGCAAGAAGAGCAGCCTCTAACGATGTATTCCCTGCAACTGCGTAGATGATTGAGAGTGTCTGAATGACTGCTTCTTTTGCTATAAAGCCAAAGATGAGTGCCGTCACAACCTGCCAACTAAAACCAAGTGGGACGAATATCGGTTCTAGAAGTTTTCCTAACATACTGGCAAAGGATGCCTCAATCGGCACTCCATATCCTGCGAATCCAAACGAAGACAGAATCCACATGAATATACTGCCGATGAGAAGATACGTTCCGGCTGTTTTAAGGAATAATAATCCTCTGTCCCACATGTGACGAAAAGATCCATGAATGGTCGGGATCTGGTATTGTGATAATTCCATAAGAAGCGAAGATGATTCTTCTCTGAATAGGACCTTTTTGAAAATCAGAGAAACAAGTATTGCCATGACAATTCCAAGAATATACATTGCAAATACCATAGTTCCAGCAAACGCAGGGAAAAAGACTCCTGCAATGAGTATGTACACTGGTAATCTTCCAGCACATGACATTAGCGGACTTACAAGTATAGTTGTAAGTCTATTGGACCTGCCGTCAACCGTCCTCGCAGCCATCACTGCTGCAACACTACATCCAAAACCAAGAAGCAAGGGAATGAAGCTCCTCCCATGAAGACCCATCTTCATCATTAGTCGGTCCATCACAAAAGCGGCTCGCGATAGGTATCCAGTATCTTCGAGAATTGAAATAGATAGGTAGAGAAAGAAGATTGGTGGGACAAATGTGAGAATGAATCCTACACCTGATAATACACCATTCGTGAGGAGTGATGCAAGCCATGGAATTGGAATCTGCGATGTATATGTTCCAAGCCACGCAAAGAATTGTGTTACCATCTCCATGAAAACCCTTGAGATTTGAAAAGTGAAGTGAAACATAGCCCACATTATTACTAAGAATATTGGAAGTCCAAGATACTTGTGCAATAGGACTCTATCAAGCAAATCGCTAAGAATCCATTTTGCATCGCCTGGTTCGTATACTTCACATAGGATGGAACCAATGACTTCATAGCGTGCATCCGCTAAAGCTAACTGAGGATCTATTTCAAGCTCCTCTGATTCGCCTTCAGCATCCACATTTGGATTATCGCTCATAGTTTGACCTCCAGAATTTTCTTCTTCAATTCAGGATTGACTATGAGAGCTAAAATCTCATCATCTCTCTCGAGTAGTTTCAAAGCCAACCATCGTGGAGGAAATCTATCCAGCAATTCTTTATCATTTTCAAGGATTGTCACGATTGTTTTTAATTTAGATTCGATACTAGGGCTGTACTTTATTGTTGGAGGTTTTAGACGTTCAAATTCTCCATGGTGATGGAATTTCGGATGATAATGTAGATGATCAATGTCCAGGTCTCCGGGTAAATGGTCTATTACTTCACCATTTACTTTTGAGTTCTCTAAAACATGTTTTGGAGCGACTTCTAGAATTTTATCTTTGAGTTCATCTAATCCTTCTTTCTTGGTAGCAGTGGTCGTGATTACTGGAGCTCCAAGTTTCCTTGAAAGCGAATCCAAGTCAATTTTATCACCACGTGCCTGAACAACATCGTACATATTTAAAACGACTACAAGATTCACTTGAAGTTCAATTAATAGTAGCGTCAAGTATAGATTTCTCTCAAGCTGGGATACATTTAGGATGTCCACGACAACATCTGGGCGATGATCAACGATGTACTGCCGTGCTATACGTTCATCCTCTGAAACTGCACTTAGGCTATACACACCTGGTAAATCGACAACTTCAAACTCATATTCTTTGTATGTGTAATAACCCTCTTTTTTCTCAACAGTCTTTCCTGGCCAATTCCCCGTGTGCTGTTTCATTCCGGTCAGCGCGTTGAAGATTACGGACTTACCAACATTGGGATTTCCAATGAGTGCGACACGAACCTTCATTCACTCAATCCCTCTATTTCCTCAATCATCAGTCTTCTAGCCAGCCCGTGACCTAGTGCAATTCTCGTTCCACGTACTTCAACAAGAACTGGTCCCATGTGACTTCCTTGGACTACTTTGAACGGACAACCTTTTGTCAAGCCTAAATCCAACAAGCGTTTCAGTATACTTGACTCATCTGGCCAATGTTTCTTTTGAAATCCTGGTCTGAACCAATGATGTCCATGTCTTCGTTCTCCCCATCCTCTGTGTTTATGTTTTAACCACCTGCTTTGTTTCCCTCCCTCTTCTGAGATGGCGACTAATTTGCATATTGTGCCTGACTTAACTGATATCAATGTCTTCTTTGTCAATGTCTCTGTTTTAGTCCCTATGTCGTCCATTCAAGCACCTCCTTGGCCTTTGGACTTGCGTGTGACAGACGCCAAACATAAGTTAGTCCCGTCTAAGTTTGATTTGACTAACTAATAAGTATACCCAATAGGGAAACAACCTCATAATTTGGCACGAGTACTTCAACAAATCTTCGTACAAACCGTAAGCGTTAACAAGTGGGAATAATTCCAGCATGTGGGGAATGGTATGACCTATCACAAAACTCCATTGAAATATGGCGATCAAATCATAGATGATTTCATCCCAAAAGACATACATGATGTAACTATCTTACGGGTTGACGAATACAAACCAGATTTTTCTGACTTGAGGGCTAAACTAAATCAAGTCCTCGATAAACCTCTTGGTTCGAAACCATTCAATGAACTCGTTAAGGAGGTCTATAGCAATGGAAAGCGTATCTTGTTTATGGTTGATGACAAAACTCGTCCAAATATCCATACGAAAGTACTGCTTCCAATAATTGCAGAACGCCTTCTCAAGTTAGGAGTTCGAAAAGAAGACATCAATATCATCATTTCAAGTGGCTCCCATGCTATTGCGAGTCCAAGAGAAGTTCAAGATAGAATTCTTGGACCTGAGATCTACAAAGAATGGGGCGATAATGTTCTAACTCATAATTGTGATAGTGGCAATTCGAATGTTGGGGTCACTATTAGAGGAACTCCTATCCTGATTGATGATCAGGTTCTTTCGTCATGTCTTTTGATTCCTCTTTCTGATAGTGAGTACCACTATTTCGCAGGACAAGCAGGTACGGTCAAAATATTTTGTCCTGGTGTTGCTGGTCGTGAAACCATCAGGATTAACCATCCTAGAATGTTTGATCTTGAGAAAGGTTTCCATGATGGCTGTCGACTTGGTAATGTCAAAGGCAATCCGGTCATTGAAGATATGATTGAGATTACATCCAAGATGAAAGAGAGAATCCCGATTTTCTGTGTGGATGCAATTGTAAATGATGGAGAGATAGTCTATCTTCAAGCGGGAGATATCATTGAGTGTCACAAAGCAGCATCACCTCCACTACGTCAGCTCCGTGTTGTTGATGTTGACAAACCTGGCGACCTCGTCTTCGTATCAGTAGGCGAGCTGGGTGTCAACCTCTATCAAGCTGGTAAAGGGATACATGCAGCCTGGAATGCTATTCGACATGACAGCAAAGGATGGATTGTTCTCTTGGCTCCATGCGAGGATGGCATTGGTAGTGCCGCTTACGAAGAAGCAATGGAAGCCGCAAAGGATATGGAAGTCCAAGATGCTCTGAAATTTGTCATTGAAACCTATGGCTCTGAGAAGACATTCAAGATAGGTAATCAAAAACCTCCTGACCTCTTTCGTATACTTCTTGATGTTGCAGAAGGCAATATTAAAGTCGTTAGTGGTCTTGATCCTGGTGAACTTCGTAGTATCTATAGAATGGAGGGCTGTAAACCTGACAATCCTCATGAAGTCCAGAAGATACTCAGAGACCTCGTTAATAGATTTCTCAAAGAGAATCCAAAACCAAGAATCTATGTCTTGGATGATCCAGGTCTCCTGATTAATGTAAAAAACCAGATTCATTAGAAAAAAAGTGAGAGGACTAGAGTGATCCTCTCTCTTCATTATTTTCTTTGTCTAACAAGACAGATTGCGATAGCTAGAATTAGGATTGCTGAACCTGTAATCACTATAGGCATCGATGCATCCAGTGGTTCAGCATCATTCGGCAAGTCTAGTGCCACTTCAAGAGCATCTGCTGCTGCATCCCAACAATCTGCAATATCGAAGAGGTGGTCATGTATCTCATCTAGCCCATCTTGATGATTTCTGATTGACTCCTCTAGATTTCCTGAGGATTGGAATTCTAGGGCAATATCTTCAAAGGTATTGAAAATGAGAGTATCTCTTGATTTTATTCCTACAAGAGTCTGTATTGATTTGTCGCAGGTGAGTGCTTCAAAATGTGGTAACGCATCATCAGCTGCATCGATGAAAGCAGTTAGATCTACTCCGGGAAGTATGTCTTGAATTGTGTCTAAACCATGGAGATATCCATGATACTGAATAGTTAGGAACATTTCCATGCTATGACCTAAGCTCAGTAATGCTTTGTCCTTGTTAACTTCCTGAAAATATCTTGCATACTCTGCAATACTATCAACAGTTAGATCGAGTCCCAATCCCCTGACAGCACTCTTTCCAGGGCTGAGATAAAAGGCGTCAAATTCCTTAAAGTATCCTGTGCGGTCTCCTCGAAGTCTTTCAATGAGATACTCACCAAGTCTGTCTTCAAAGTTATCAACAGGACCTGTTCCTTGCGTGAGTTTGAAGGTAACATACCCTGCACTTTGCCATGCCCTGTTGAAATCGACATATGACATTGTGTAGTTCCATCTTCCATCATCAGGATATCCTGCATCATCTCCGAACAGCCCAACACCTGGGTCCTGAATGTAGATTTCCTGTGAAGTATCATTATACCCGACAATTGTGATAAAATGAGATACACCCCATGCGTCTAATGGTGCTCCATATTGCTTATAATCCGCATAATCTTCTGGCGGAAGATAATAGAGGTCAACTGCAACTGCAAGGGGAATGCTAGAACTTATCGTATCTCTAACTATATCAAATGGAGCTGGAGTTGTTGAGTTTGCAAAGTCGATGTATTTCACACTAAGTCTGTCATAGTTGTCAGCACCTCCCCGCCCAAAGGGTTGCCTTGTATCCAGATAGGTAGTAAATTCTAGACCGTAAAGGTCGAAGAAGAATTGAAAATATTCTGGTTGTCGAATCAATACTCCTGGATAGAAGCTTCTAGTTTCTTCAATACCGATATACATTGCAGAGAAACCCGTCCCCATCGCTGAAAAGAGGTCATGTAAATCCAAGTCCATGCCCATACTTTGGAGAACCATTGATATTGCTGCTGAAGCACAGTAACCATTCACCTCTTGCCAGACATATGGCACATCTTGTATGTAATATGCATCTAACGCCTGACTTACCTGATTGGTCTCAATCTGTTGTATGTTACTATTGTCTACTTTCATTCCAAGAGGGATTGTAACTAGTGGTAAGATGATTACTAGTAAAAATACAACTTTATGCTTGGTTTGCATTTTCTACACGACCTCCGATATGTTGAGCTTGATAGATCCTGCAATCAGGATGATCAGACCGATGATTGGTGCTGGAATGACTGCAATCGTTAGGGCTGGGGCTATAGATCCTTGAGTTATTGCTGTTAAGACGCCAGGAATAAGACCTGCCATCAGAGATATCATTGTTATGAGAATAGTTGCAACTGTGTTAATCGTAAACGCACTACTGGATGTGTCGTCGTATGATGGATTGAAGGCAGTGATTCCCACTCCAATGAATATCCCACTTACTACAATAGTGTAGACAAATACAAACATCAGTACAATAGTCGATAGTGTGAATTGTAAAAGGATTCCAGTGAAAACAGAGGGTAGCAGAGCTATAATGCTTGCCAGCATCATGTACGAGAGAACTCTCGCAGCGATGAATCTCGGTATTCCTGCTGGAGAACCCTTCAATATCCAGAGTTGATCTTGACTATCAAGCAGACCTATTCCGCCAAAGACAATACCTCCAAATATGCCCAACATCATGCCTATTGATAGACAACTCATAACAGGAATGAAGATAGGATCATCTATAACATTCGTCATTGGTCCTGTAGAGAGAAGTAAGGGAATCATGAGACTCAGGAATATTGCATAGGATATCTTTGCTACATTCTGAAGTTTTCGTGTATAATCCTTCAATGATGTTGCAACAATGATTCCAAAATTAGAGCCAAATATTCTCCTAACACCTCGAATACCAATGTTTTCTCGACCGACTGTGGTCACTTTGTTTGATCCAAAACCAGCCTCCATTGTGAATAGAGAGTCTGCGCTTCTAAATCCTATAACATAGACTGCAAATACAAATCCACAGATTAATGCCAGACTAATTACTGGGCTGATTTGAATCCAATAATTCTGAATATTTGCAATAGATGACGGCAGGAGTGAACTCTCACTGATGGAAATCCAGGTGAGGAGATCAGCAACCCATGTGGATGGGAGTAGCATTGATATCTCTAGTCCCATTAGTGAAACTATTGATTCTGTCCAATATATTGCACTCATTGAGGGCAGGAACATGATAGGAACCATTGCCCAGCTGAGTGCCTTTGCAATATCATCACCACGGGGTGATTGCCCTATCTTTGCATGCAAAGCAGTACCGACTACATTAGAAATCCAAATTGTGGTGATGCCAAATAGTATGAGAATTGCGTACATTAGTAATTGTCCGATGATCGAAACATTGTAAGCATACACAAAGGGCGCTACAATAACCGATGATAAGACAAGAGTAATCAGACCGTAAACAGGGACTTTGCCTAGGTATGATCCAAAGAGAATATCTCTCGTTTTCACATTGCTACTAAATAGAATCTCCCACTGATCTGTCTTAAGATTCTCTAGACTGTTGGAAAGAGGTATAATCAGAACCATCAGCCAAATCACTAACATCATCGTTCTCATTAGACTTGGTAGGGATGTTGCAAGTAGCAAATCGAATCCGCTTCCATATTCGCTTAGAAAGAACGAAACGATGTTGGGAATGCCAAATAGTACGATGAGAACTGATACTACTATCAATCCCGGGTATAGTAACTTCCTCGCTCTGTGAAGTTTCGCAGTACGTACAAGGAATTCAGCTTTTGCTATAGGCCACCAAGTTCCAACCAATCTACTGCCTCCAACTCAGGAGTTTTTCTCTATCAATCTGACCACCTACAATCTTTAGATATGCATCTTCAAGATTATTAACACCTAGCTGATTGACTATATCCTGAGGTGCTCCCAAGGTTGTCAATTGACCCTCATTTAGTATACCAATGACATCGCAGGTATCTTCAGCGAAACTTGTCATGTGGGTACAGATGAAGAATGTCGTATCTGTTTCTTCTGAAAGAACCAGAATTAGGTCTTTTACAAGCGCACTCGCAGCAGGATCTAACCGTGAAGTTGGTTCATCAAGAAAGACGAGTTTTGGTTCATGTAACAAAGTTGATGCAACCAGAACTTTCTGTTTCATTCCTGAAGAATACGATTCCAATAGATCATTCTGTCTACCCTCGAGACCTAGGATTCCTAGAAGAGCATCGATTCTCCGATGCAGAGATTCTCCACTCATATAATTCAGAGCTCCAATAAATTCGAGAAACTCAACGGCTGAGAGTTTGGAATACAAACCAGGAGATTCAGGTAGAATTCCAGTTATTTCCTTGATTTCATTTCTTTGAGAACTTATGTCAAATCCACAGACCTGTGCAAAACCCTCAGTCTGTTTCAAGAGTCCTGAAAGCATCCGAACTGTTGTAGTCTTTCCTGCTCCATTGGGACCAAGAAAACCAAATCTATTACCCGAATATACTTCCAGATTGAGGTCTCTGACCGCCTGAATGGAATCAAAATTCTTTGACAATCTATCTGTATGAATTACAATTTCGTTGTGAGTCATCTTTACGCACATGTTTGATAATGTAAAAGTTTACATTATTATGGTAAAGAATAAAATTGAGTGAATATAAATTATCTGTGCGGCGCAATATTTGGGGTTGAACCAGCAACCCTTGCAAGGTTGTCCTACACAGTCTACATCTTTATTCCTATGTATTCATCCAGTGCTGGTTCTCAACTATGTTTTTTATTCAAATTTCCACGTTGGACCATCCTTTGTATCAGCAACCACAATCCCGAGTTTACCTAGACGGTCTCTGATTTCATCAGCAAGCGCGAAATTCTTGGTCTTACGAGCTTCTTCTCGAAGTTCAAGGAGGAACTCAACCACTCCCTTTAGTTTATCCGCAGATGCCCCTGAATCATCAGACTCACTGGTTCCGAGGTCAACACCAAGAATACCAACTAACTCCGATAGAACCGCGAGTGCTTCACGAAGGACTGCGGCACCACCAACATCATTTGTATGACTGTTTATTTCTCTGATGAATGTGAAGATCTCAGCTAATGCACCTGGTGTATTAAAGTCATCATTCATCGCCGCTTCAAAATCCTCACGGACTTTCTTTGACGCCTGTTCAAGTTTCCTATCTACTTTTGATTCATGACTACCAGTTCGTTCAAGAATTGAGATCCGCCCTTTGATTGTACTTACTGCATTCTTGATACGATCAAGGGATTGAATCGATTGTCTCAACGCTCCATCGTTGTAATCAAGTGGTTGTCTATATTGAGCTGATACTAAATAAAGCCTGACTGCTTGATGTGGATAATTGTCTAAGACCTCTCTTGCTGTAGAGAAGTTCTGCTCGCTTTTAGACATCTTTTCACTATCAATAGTTAGGAATCCATTATGTAGCCAATATTTGATTGGCGTGTCAATACCATATGCTGCAGAGGATTGGGCGATTTCATTTTCATGATGTGGAAAGATAAGATCTTCACCTCCTCCATGAATATCAAATGGAAGTCCTAGATAGTGGCGTCCCATTACTGAACATTCAGCATGCCAACCTGGGCGACCTTTTCCCCATGGACTGTCCCACGACGGTTCTCCTGGCTTTTCTGTTTTCCAGAGAGCAAAGTCTCTCGGATCTTGCTTCTTATCATCAGTTTCGACACGTGCAACTCCTGAGTCCTCAAGATTGACTTTTGAGAGTATACCATATCTGTCCCATTCACTGACATCGAAGTAAACATCACCATCAACAACATACCCTTTCCCGTGCTTCACAATCAATTCGACCATTTCGATGATATCGTCGATATGTTCTGTCGCTCGTGGATTGACAGTAGCGGGCTTCAAGTTCAATTGTTGAGCTATGAGTCTGTATTCAGCGATGAACTTCGATGCGAGTTCTCCAATTGTAATTCCCTGTTCATTCGCACGAGTAATCATCTTGTCATCAACGTCAGTGAAATTAGTGATGTATTGAACACGATACCCAAGATATTCGAGATACTTGCGAATAGTATCGAATACTGCGAAGGATCTTGCATTGCCTATGTGAGGATAATCATAGACGGTAGGCCCACATACATACATACGAACAATATTTCGTTCAAGTGGTACGAATTCTTCCTTCTGTCGGGTTAAAGTGTTGTATACTTTGAGCATAATCACTACCTATCTGTGCCTAGTTTTTTTTCTATAAAAAGGCGTCTGCAATAATTGCCACTAATTGGTATCAGAATCTTGACTCCCACTTCATCCGATCCCTTCTCTTTTTCATCTCGTATGCTACCTTCGATACAACAGCCACAATTACAACGAAAAGTGAAATGGTTACCAAAGTAATAATGTCTAAACCCAAGAATAGTGTATTATTTGGAATAACTACTGTCTGAATCGATGATGACACCCATGTTCCTCCTATATCATGCACTACTGCTTGATAGAAGATTGTTGTACCTGCATTTTGAGGAGGAATTACTGCTGTCCAATTATTGCCATTAGATGTCATTTCTACCTCAATCCATGTAACACCGCCATCAACGGAATACCTTAAGATTACTCCAACCACTCTGGATGGATTATCCACCTGAAATGTTATTGTAATCGATTGTCCTGCTGATGGATTTTCAGGTACTCTTGCCAAGTTAATGATTTTTACAATTTCTTCACTGGCTAAAGTATACCCCTCAATTGAACCATAGTCGACTAATGGGTATGGATCCTGATTATAATCATCTATGATATATGGTGTATCTCCAATTCCATTTTTATCTTCATCAATCCCATCATAAGCTCCCCAGTAATTGCCGTGCGTACCATTTGACCAGGAGCATCGAGGTGATCCTGCTATACAAGCACAATCAGTTACGTTGTCAATGAATCCATTCAGGTAAATTTCACTGTCTTGGGAATTGACAATCCAAAACAGGTATGAAGTTGCAGCTTTTACATAATTACCTACAATGTAACTCCTAGGTGATCCGGATATTTTAAGCCCATACAATTTCATCTCATTGAGGTAATTGCTTTGGATGATTACTCCTGACAAGCAATCTATAATCTCAATTCCTATTGATTCTACTACAGTAATTGAATTCTCCATAATTCTTGGAGCATTACTAAATCTTACACTAATTCCATGAAAACTTGAATTTGAAATCATATTACAACTAATGTAAATGAAATCTGAATTTTCCACATCAATCCCGTTTGACACACTATCATATATGGAATTACTATGGATTTGTGTGAAATCGCTTTGATTCCAGCACTGAATACCAAATGCTTGTGGTGAAGTGATTATGTTCTCTGATATATTGCCATGAGATGCATAATCGAAACATACTCCTGTCCATGCCGCGTTGGTTATTGTATTAGTGAAAACACTAGTATGCATGGAATTACCATGTATTTGGATTCCATTAGCCTCAGGACTGCTTATCATGTTTGCAGTGATTGTACAATTATCAGAATTGAATAAACAAATACCATTCCAAAATGATGATAATATGTTGTTATTTGATATTTCAGAATTATCTGAGCTGTAATCGAGGGCAATACCGCCAGTGTGGTATAGATTGTTGCAAAACATGTCTGTATATGATGAGTAGGCGACCCATATTCCATATCCTCCTGTATATGAGATAGTGTTTAGAGATATATTGGATCCCTCTGATCCATAAACAATTATTCCGCCCCATGTCGTAATTGTTACAGTATTATAAGTCGCAATAAAATAATTTGCTTCTGAAGTAATTCCATTGGCTCCAGCATTAGTAATAGTATTATTTAGAGCTTGACAGAAAATTGATGCATCCGACACATAAATTCCATTAGTTGTGGTATCTGATATTCTATTCTGGGAAGCTGTCACTCCTGTGGAATTGTAGATATAGATTCCATTACTGTCAATATTAGAAAGAGTATTGTTGAAGATATAATTATCATGAGATTTTATTAAAGCAATTCCTTGAGAACTGAAATCACTCATAACGTTGTCTTCGATTACACTGTTAATTGTTTCTTGAAAGAATATCCCTGTTTGCCTCCTTTCGATGTAACAGTTACTGACCTTAGCAAATGTTACGTTGATAATTTCAACGCCTACGCCTGTATTGAAATTCGCGGTCAAATAGCAATTTCTGATGATGAAGTGTTTTCTAGTGTTTTCAATCTTGATATTGTATCCATTGTCTGTGATATTGAGATTCTCAATTAGATATGGTTGATCCTCAGTTCCATTTCCCGGCCACAGTTGATCATCAAAGTCTTGGTCTGATGAAATAGCAATTGGCTGGTGTTCAACATAGCTTGGTAATAGTCCAGTTTCTGGTCTTAAACCAGAATGAACAAACGATGGCATTTGATTCAAAGTTGGAACTGGAAGCATAATGAATCCAAAGGCAAAGCAGATGAGAACTATTAGAACATTCTTCTTCAAGGACCCGACTCCTCCACTCGTTCAGGAATCGATTTCGACCTTATATATGAAATTGCTATCTCTCTAGCCGGTCACTACTGCCACTGATATGCATTCTCGAGAGTAGTTTCAGCTCCCTCAGTCAAGAAAATGAGATGTTGATCCCCATCTTTCAATAGCCAGATGTGAATTTTTGTGTCTCGTAGACTCTCCAACATATCAGTCCTATCTTCAAATGAAAGACCCATGGTTTTTAACAAACTGGACCAACTAATGATTCGCTCCAAGTTTTTCTTTGCGGCTGCAATATTTCGATTCTTGGAACCCGGTTCCATCTTGAGTATCTCTGTGTCTCTTAGAACTGCTTTAATTCTCATTGCTCCTCGTTATTTTATCAACAAAATCCTCTCATAAGCATAGCTCCTCAATTTTGCGAATTTTTATCTGTAAAGAAAACAATATTTTATTTAGCGTTTTCAGGAGTCGTCCCTCGTGAAAATAATCGAGAGTTCAAATTGGTCTACCTACAAATCTATTTGGGAAAATTGCATGAAGAACTACTATTGGTTCAAAGAAAGTCCTATCTTCGATTGGAATAAAGGCGAAGAGCTCAAAGAAATGGAATCTGATTTTGGAAAACCTGGAAGAATTTTTTTAGAGGCTCATAAAGATGAAGAAATTGTAGGTCTTTTTGGATTTAGATACAGAGGTAAAGAAGCTAGTCTAAGACGCTGGGAGCCTGCTGTACTACAGACATTCAAGCATAATGAGGTTGAAAGAACATTATTGCATCATGGTTTGGATTTGCTCTCAGAGAGAGGTGTAGAACGAGCCAAAGTCATTGTCAAATATCCTCATGGTAATCAGAAAGTTGCAATCCATCTATTGGACCTCTATGAGAAAACAGGCTTTGCGCGATATCAACCAGACAGTGTTGACTTAGTCGCAAATCTTTCAAAAGTTCCCTCTTACTCTCCCAAAGGATCAGATATCTCACTTGATACTAATCAAGGTACAATTCCAGAAAACATTGGAGAATATTGTGTGAGAGCATATGCTTCAACTCCTGAGGACCGTGAGATTCATGGTTTTGATAATTCAGTTACTGATTATGATACTGCTGTTGAAGTTTTTAGATCAATTCTTGGAGGCAGTCTTGGACCATCTCCCAGTGAATTTTGGAAGGTTGCACTATTTGATGACAAACCTGCAGGATTCATTGGTGGTTTCATAAAGGAGTCTGATTTTGGACCGAAAATTGGTGTATTGGGACCAATTGGAGTGTTCCCTGAATATCGTCGCTTAGGAATTGGACTTTATCTCCTCTCTGAGATATTTGAATCCATGCGAAATCATGGGTGTCACTATACGGCAGTAGGGACTCCTGCAGCAAATAAGAATGCAATTGCAATGTATCAAAAAGCCGGGTATAAATTGAGTAGCTATCTAATGTATCTGGAAAAGGTCCTTTGATTTCCTATTCCCATTTCACTCGGTCACAATTCCACATTCGCAAAGCCATGCATAATTCTCCAATGTGATGCATATTATGACGTAGCAGGTATATTAGTCTCTCAAATCTTGAAGAAAACCATTTGAAATCATCCTTCATACCTAGTTTTTCAATATTCGCTGATTCAAAAAAGGTACTCACACTTGTTTCCATTTCGGTAAGATATTCGTTAACAACATCTTTGGTAATCTTTGGTAGTATCTCTGACTTGATATCTATGGACTTGTGCCAGACATATCCTGCTTTCTTCCCCCATTCCATGCCATCAGGATTATCTCTCAAGTAGAAATCAATTGTTTCAATGATATGGTAGACAGATAATGAATAGTACCAACCTTGTACTTCAACATGCCATCGTTCTTGAGGAACGCTTTGAATTGCATTTCTAATCATTCTGAAGCTCGATTTAAATTGACGATGGAGTCCGTCAATGAGGTTTTTGTCCATGATAAATCACTCCCACTTGGTCGGAATTCATAATTTTCTTATTTATTTTTTTGAATTCTAAATTCATGATATCCCATCATCATCACTTAATACTTCATCAAAGTAATCTATTGATTCCTGAACAGCATCATCATTTACTAGCTCCTCGTTTGGTTTGGGATACTTGAAAGCTTTATGGATCATGAAACAGCCCGATGCTGATATGAATCCACAAAGAATGAGTGTAATCGGGATTGGTGCAACAGACAATAACCATCCGAAGAATGCAATCTGAGGGATACTTAGGAGAAGTATTATCGTTGGGAATAACGAATAGACTCCATTCCTCACTCGATTTGGAATCGCATCAATAAACACTCTCGATGTTAGAACTCCAGATAACTGCAGAAATATACCAAGTATAAAGAATACCAGAATCATTAGTGTAACTGGAAGTATTGCATCAACAGGCAGCTGAAGGATTAGGATTTCAGTACCGGGCAGAAGGATATCAATCATTGGCGATTCTACTGCTGGTACTGGGAATACAAACATGATGATGGCAAAAATCCAAAAGAACAGAGCTCCTGCAGATTGAAGAAATCTAAACCTTGGGATCCATTTCTCTGGTTCAAACTTTTTCGCCCAGACACCTGATCTCTCAGAATAGAATACAAGTGGGATCATCACGATTGTTCTAAAACTAGCGACTGCAACATCTGTAACAAGATAACTGTAGTACATTGGAAACAGAATTAGATTGCCCCAGACTGATATGCAGCTATTGACTAGCATCGAACCTAATAATAGATACTTGGTGTATTGCGAACTAAAGAGGTATTGCAGTCCCTCTCTTAGAAGTGATTTATATTCATCAAATGTTGGTCTGGTCTGTGATAGCTCAGTAGCTTCTGGTAGATTATGTACAAATTTAATTGAAGCAAAAGCAATCATTATACACATCACAGCTTGGAGTTGAAACACCCAGGGCCTTCCAAATACGGTTGCCAAAATTCCTCCTGGGATAAGAATAAGCGTGTTTGTAAGCCATCCCAACATATCGAGTTTTCCTAAGAATACTCCATATTGCTTACGCCCCTCATCTTCTTTCATTGCGATTTGCCAGTTATTATCGAACCATGAACCCAGAGCTCCACTCTGTTGCGATCCTGCAAATCCCATTAGTCCATAGATTAAGATAAAGAGAAGAAATGGAGATTCAGTTGTAACAATTGATACAAGATAAAATGCTACAGCATAGGTGACATATGCTGTTGCAAGTATGAATCTCTGGCCCAGCCAGTCACCTATGACACCTGTTGGATAGTCGAAGAGTGTTTGAATGCCCATTTCTACAATCACAAGTAGTCCGACATATGTCATTCCAACAATGTAGTCATTATTCCCTAAAGCTTCAGCAACGAAAATCAAGTAAAATGTTGTTGAAATAACGATAGCTACCTGCATTACAAGCGACAAGGTTGTATAGATTTTGGAGAGCTTAACTACCTCTGGTTTGGCATTTTCAAGACCGAAATATGAAGTAATCCTTCCCACAGCGAATCTCCTTACTGTAACGATTTCCCTTCATTCCTTATAATCTATACCCATGTCGTTGTGTTGTATTCACTCAGAAGTTATATGCTTTAGAAATTCACTGAACAACCAAATCTGCATCAAGATAGATTGCTCGTGACGAATTCCCAATGAGCAGTTTGAAGTCTCCGGATTCAAGTTTCCAGTCGTGAGTCGAGATATTGTAGAATGCCAAATCTTCAGCTTTTACTAAAATTGATACCGATTTTGATTCTCCCGGTTTTAAGTACACTTTCTCAAATCCGACAAGTTCTCTAGGTGGTCTAGGAACCGATGATTTGACATCATGCGCATACACTTGGATGACCTCTGCTCCTGCAACATCACCTGTATTAGTAACCTCGACTTCAATTGATAGCTTGTCGTTGATATCATTGAGATTCGACCTTTTCTGATGTACTCCTTCAAATGCGAATGTTGTATATGACAATCCAAATCCAAATGGAAAGAGTGGCTCAATGTTCTTTTCATCAAACCATCTATACCCGACAAAGATGCCCTCATCATAGAACACTCGTTTATCTGCGTCTCCTGGATAATTCCGTGGATCGCCAGAATAATGTGCTGGTGAATCCGATAGTTGCTTGGGAAAAGTTAGAGGCAATTTTCCAGATGGATTTACATCTCCAAAGAGAACATTCGCAATTGCATGGCCTGCCTCCATTCCTCCATACCAGCACATGAGAACAGCTTCTACATCATCAATCCATTCATCCATTGCTATTGGGCTTCCTGCAATAATACAAACAACTGTTCGTAAGTGATCATTTGCAACTCTCTTGATTAATTCTACTTGTTCTTCAGGGAGATGGAGCGATTTTCGATCTGATGACTCTGTGTCGCCACCTCGACCATGGTCAAGCCCTACAAAAACAATTGCTACATCTGAAAATGTGTCATTTGGAAACAATCCGACTTTGTGACCACATTTCTCTGCAATTCCTTTGAGTGGTACTATCTCGTAGGGTGGATTTACTGCTGATGAGCCTCCCTTGAACAGTCCACCAAATTTTTTCCGCATATGTTTTCCATGAACACTGATTCGTTTCAAGCTCTCAATATGAAGAGGAAGAAGATTCTTGTCATTCTTTAATAATACCATGCCTTCTTCAGCCGCGTGTCTAGCAAGTTGTTGATGTTTCCTTGTATTGCGAGATCCTTCTGGCAACTTTTCGGGTGTATCAAAGAGACCTGTTAGCATCATGACTCTTAGATTTCTTCTCACAAGGTCGTCTAGTGTTTCTTTAGAGAATTTACCTTCGTTAAATGCTTTAATCAATGATTTCGTTTTATATCTCATGGGCCATGGCATCTCAAGCCCAAGGCCTGCATTTATGCACGCTTCAGTTGATTTGATTGGTTTTGTAGCTATCCAATCTGACACAACAAAACCATTGAATCCCCACTTGTCCATGAGGATTTCTCGAAGTAGGTATCTATGTTCGCTTCCATAGATGCCGTTCACTTTATTGTAGCATGACATTATCGACCAAGGATCTGAATCTCTGACGGTTGCTTCGAATGCACGTAGATAGATCTCATGGAGTGGTCTCTGATCCACTTCCGAACTCAAGATTTTCCTATCGGTTTCTTGATTATTTGCTGCATAATGTTTCAGGCAGGCTGCTATTCTCTGTTCTTGAACACCCTTTACGAGTGGTATTGCTAATTCTTTTATGAGATACGGATCTTCACTAAAATATTCGAAGGTTCTTCCATTAAGAGGAGTTCTGGCAACATTCATTCCAGGTGCCAATAGGACATGTCTTCCAACTGCGCGAACTTCTTTGCCCATTGCCACCCCTACCTCGTAAGTGAGTCTTCTATTCCAAGATGCAGCAAGTGAAACTGTGGCGGGAAATCTAGTGTTTCTCTTAAATCCACTAGAGTGCATAGCAACTCCTAATGGTCCATCAGTGGTCTTGAATGAAGGAATGCCTAATCTTTTGATTGGTGCCATAGTATATATCCGATGTCTTCCAGGACTGGTAAGAAGTCTGAATTTTTCCTTAAGAGTAAGTCTGGATAGAAGCTCCGTAACTCGGTTTTCAATATCTATGGTATCATCAAAGTAAGATGGAACATTGCTCATAGGTTTTGGAGTATCATTTTCTGCATTATTATCTTTCGGAATTCCATCTTGTGAACCACTATTCTCCAAAATCGCATACTCATCGTGCACTCGTGAGTCTTGTCATAGACCTATGCAAACCAAAAAGAGAGTCAATCAACAAAATCATCGAGTTTCAACTATTTGAGTGATATATGCTAAGTCTGAAATGCTGGAAATACCACATCCATATTGATGGATATGAGTCAAGTTCGAATGCAACACGGGAAAGGAAGTTTCTCAATATTTACTATTTTAGCGTTTGCCATACTATGTCTCTTTTTTATTCAAGCTGCTGGTGTGGCATTTCTTCAACTTGGTATTCCTATGTGGATGGCGATAGTAATCATTCCTGGTTCGCTTATTGGTAGTCTCATAAACATCCCACTCTATACAATTGAATCTGATGATACTCCCTGTACAGAGGAACCTTACGTGCAATACTGGGGAGTGAGCTATCAGGTATTCCAACAAGACTGTCCAGGTCAAACAAGAATAAGCATCAATCTAGGTGGAGCTATTATTCCTATCGTTGTTAGTGCATATTTGGTATTCATTAATATAAGCGCAATAATACAATTCATCGTTGCTGTTACAATTGTCACTCTCTTTGTTCATCGAATAGCAAGAATTGAACCTAATGTTGGAATCCTTACTCCTGGATTCCTCCCTGCCATTGCTGCTGTCTTTGTTACTCTGGCAATAATGTTAATTGTACCCGGCGGTTACAATGGCTATGCTATTGCTTATGTATCTGGAACACTTGGCACTCTCATTGGAGCTGATATTCTTAATCTAAATAAGATGTCTCAATTGAGAACTGGAGCAGCTTCCATTGGCGGCGCAGGGACATTTGATGGTGTATTTCTCACAGGTATTCTCGCAGTATTCCTTCTTTAGTATCCCATAACTCAGGATGGTTTCAATCCAGACATCATCACTGCACTAGTTCGAAATAGGTGAGGTTTAGTACTATGGATATCTCCTGCAATTTCCAAACAATGCTAGCTTGAAGTCTGATGGTTAAATCTACTATTAGAATAACTTCAGCATAAACATCATTTTTGGAGGAAATTCGAGCGGTTTTTAACGAAAAATGCATTGCGACATATCCCTTTGTATTAGATTAACCAAAGTCAAGAGGGGTGTTTGACCTAATGAATCGAAGCATTGCAATTACATTGTTACTTATTTTCATTATTTCCGGAACCTCAACCGGGTCTCCAGAATCTACTATCACAATCAGTTATGAGCAACCTGAGTATGTACTCTCTCAGACTGAGATGTCAATCTATGAACTAATCACTCCTGAAGTGAATGCGTCATATGTCGAATCTATGGTATACTCTCTATTCAACATTCGCGATACCTCAGCAGAGGAAGGTGAGAATGCATTCTTTGTGAATAAAGGTTCGGAATCATTTGAAATCAATAAGAACGATGGATCAATGTGGTATGCTGATTACAGTAAACTCTGGAATATCTCCTTAGGGACAGATTTGCCTACACCAGCAATCTGTCAACGCACCGCATATGATTGGCTTGTGGAGAATGGAATCCTACCAGAGGAAGCTAGTCTTGTGAGTATTGGTTCGACCAATGTTACTACATACAATATAGATATTGATAGAACTCTCTCAAAAACAATTCAATATAATATCAATTATGAATTTACTATTGATGACATTCCAGTTGCTGGTGATGCCGCTCAGATTTCTGTAATGATGGGAGATGGAGGTGATATAATAGGATTCGATTGGAAATGGCGTGAACCCAAATCTGATCCATATACGAAGGCTGAAATGATCGAGTATGAGTCAATTCTCGAAGTTAGTGGTATTTCACCCAACGATGTTGTAAGTCATCGTCTGGTCTATACGACTGATGATGCTGAGAGTACTAAATTGCTTTATCCTGCTTGGGAAATTGAATTCATTGAGAGCGGCGACAAAGAATATGAGATTGATACTAACTGCTTCATGTATTTTGATGCCACCATTCTTGATCCTGAAGTAGAAATTATCACACCCTCTGGTGCATTTGTAGCTCTACCTGGTGAGTCAATTACTTTTGATTGTAGTGTAAAATGGGGAACACCTCCTTATACCTATGAATGGTCATCTGATTTTGATGGTGTACTTAGTACCTCTAAATCATTCTCAACATCATTCCTCTCGGAGGTAATCAAGAAAGACACTCATGTACCTCACGCAATTGCAATAAGGGTAAGAGATGCTGAGGATCGTGGATGTAGCGATTGCGTATCTATCACAATCGAACCTGGTGACTTCAATCCAGATCTGACAATAACCCTTGTAGCTGCAGGCGCTATCGCAGTTCTTTTGACATCACTGATTGTTATACGAAGAAGGAAAGTCTTACCAATTCTATTCTTCCTGCTTATGCTGTTCTCTGCATTCATATTCTTACCAATTACTTCAGCTGGCTCTGAGGTCAACAATTCTCCTGCATTCATACCTAGTGCTCCTACAGGTGCATATGATGACGGGATCAAAGAGATTGGAATTGAATGGGTTGGAATGTCTCATAGTCATCCCCTTTGGTATACTGAAACTAACATCGAGGGTTGGTACAATAAAATGGGTACTACTGGTGGATTTAGTCAAGAATTCAACTGGGGTGAATATAGCGCATGGGAAGAGGATTTCAAAGATGCTCAATTTAGCGGGACTGATACAGAATGGATTGATGCAGTAGATTTCGTATACTATCAGGATCACGGAGGTCCTGATGGTGTCTCATTCACATCTAATCATGATGATCACAATCTCAACTACTGGCATATGCGATTAGGCGACGGTGATCTTGACTCCATTGTCTTTGATGCCTGCAGTCCTCTGCATTGGCAAAATTCTACTGGTCACGATGTCTTTCAACGATGGGGTCCAGTTATGCAGGGTATTCATCAGGTTTGCTCCTTCGAGACTTCGAGTAAAAACTCAGCTACAAGAGGAACAAAATTTGCCACATATATGACCGATTTAGGAATGACCATAATCAGTGCATGGTTTAGAGCATGTGAGGAAACTGAACCATCAGATCATACTTCAGCTGTGTTCTATGCGACAAAGTCGCCAAATCCCTTTGCTCCGCAATTGGATGATCCGATAAACGATCATGCTTATGGATTTGGCTATGTCTGTTCAGATCCAAAACCCGGAGAATTCCTATATTATGTCTTTATTGTTTCCAGTTGTTAGATTGTCAAAATCGAGTCTTTCCCTTAGACCATTTTAATTCTCAAAAAGAGAATCCTCATATGAATGATTCAAAGCAGTCGTTATAATATACTACTGATTATGCTAGGTGTAATTTCAACTTGTATATCGTTTAAAACATTCATTTGCTACACTAGTGTAGTGTTTCCAATACTTTAACATCTCCTTCAGACTAGAATATCCATAATCCACCATTGGTACTAAATCATGTTTCAGTCCCCATAGAATATAGATGAATGGTTGTCTTCCTAGCATGAATATGACTCTCTCTCCAATTTGTGAATCTAAATCGCCGGAGTACGAGTTAAGAAGATTTGTCAGAAACTCAACACCTTCTCTTAGGAAGATGAAATCAACTGCAGGATCATATACTCGAGTTTCTTCAAAGTCTATAATACCAGTGACAAGTATTGTTTCAGGATTAATCAAAATATTTGTGGTATCAAAATCTCCATGGACCAGAACAGATTCGTACTCGAAATTCTCATCCTTGTCGATAAAGTTGTGGAATAATTTCTCTGTCCATTCTATTTCATGTTTAGAGAGCCTCGGGAAGACTAGTTCTTGAACTTGATCCATCATACTCTGAGCTTCTAAACAGCTCTCTTTTGGATTATATATTCCATCAGAACCCATTCCTAGAATACGCTCATCAATTGCATGAAGTTCACTCAGAAATTTTCCGACCTGTCTACCAAGTGGTTGCTGTTCTGTAGAGGTCGTTGATTGAAAGTGTCTTGATAATGATTCGCCTTGAATCATCTGATATCCCATGAATGGTGTGTTAGTTTCAAATTCCACAAATTCTGGATATGGTATTTCAAATGTCAGATGTTTTCGTAGATTCACTAGAAGCAAAGATTCTTGCCTGACGAGTCGTTGCCGTTCATCTAATGGCAAGATTGTGCTGGGAAATCTGAATAGGTATCTATTCTCCACTATGTATACATTGTATGTACCATGATAGTAGAACTTTATTTTTGGATTGTGAATCTCGGGAAAGCATGATTCCACTACAGCCTTGACAACTGATTCCTCTATATCTGGCGGATTGGTTTCTTCATACACAATAAAAACCACTTTTGCTGTTTTTGTAAGTGTCGTCTGCTATTGTTTTTTGATTCTACCATCTTCTATGGTTTCAAGAGTTTGAAGTGCATTGATATAATCTCTCATCGCATCATTTCTGTCTTTCAATGATAACTTCGGATTAAGAATTCTCTTTCTCATCATTGCAAGGTACTTATTCTCAATTTTCTCTACATATGTTTGAGATCCCATCCGTGTAACTCTTATCATAGGCTGACTCTGTATGTACTCGATTAATCGAATCCAACTCTCTGCCGCCTTTGGATTGAGACGTATATGACGGAACTCTGATTTCGGAAATGGTCCTGGTTGCTCGTCAATAAACTTGAAGATTGTTTCTGCTCGTTCTGCAATTGACCTCGCTCTCCTTGTATCTCTCTTCTTCTTGGGTTGACCTTTAGATGGCATAATACAATATTGTATTATATAGTATATTAAAATATTGTTTATATACAAACGTGATTTTGTATGTAGTGACTATCAATGACCGAAGATTTCGTTGAGGATCTTAGAAAATACATTTTGACAATTACAAGAGGATTCTTTGAAAAGCACTTCATCAAGAATGCAGATTCTTTGAGCAACTCCTTCGAAGAGTCGCTCTCTCAGCAGTTACAGCATTCACCACTACGAGAGAATACCGAGATTGAAGAGCTTCGTAGGCTAATTATCTCTATTAGACCTGCTCTCTCTTCAGTGCTCCAACCTTGTGCTGAATTTGATGCATTGATGACTATGTTTCAGATGACACTCAAGGCTCAATGGGAAGGCGCTCATCGAAGAAAGAGACGACCAGATGTAAAGAGGCCCGGTCCATTAATGCCTGGTAGTGACAGTTCTGTTCATCTTTCTTTTTATTGTTCAGTTTGTGGGAAGGAAATTGATGTTCCCGATGAAATGGAGAAACATATTCTTGCATCTGAAGAAGAGACTGAGTTACCAAAACATTGCGGCGCAGAGGTAAAGGTCAAGGTAATACAGATTCCAAAGGAACAATCCCCTGAAGAGGTCGCTGATGAGGAATTTGTTGAACCAATAGAACTACTCATGGCACATGTTCCAGCAGATAGCATTGAGTACATGACAGTACTAAGCGTAGGCATCGATATCGGTTCTTCTACCTCACATCTTATCTTTTCCAGACTAACTTTAAAGCGTGAGATAAGCTTCTTCAATATCTCAAATAGGTTCATTCTAGTAAATCGTGAGATTATCTATGAGAGCCCAATCATATTCACGCCTCTCCTTGACAAATACAACATTGATATTGGTGCAGTGATTAAGTTCTGTGAGGGGGAGTACAAGAAAGCTGGGATAACTTCTGAGATGGTCGAAACTGGAGCTGTGATTGTTACAGGAGAGACCGCTAAGAAGAAGAACGCTGAAGAGATTGTCAAACGACTCTCCTCCAAATCAGGCAAGTTCGTGAGTGCTGTGGCTGGAGTCAATCTTGAATCGCTCTTGAGTGCTATGGGGAGTGACATCGTTGCGCAGTCTGAATATCGTCAGAAGAATATTCTGCATGTTGATGTTGGGGGTGGGACAAGTAACATGGCTATCACATCTAGGGGTCAGGTGCTTAGTACATCCTGTATCAATGTTGGGGGTCGGCTCCTTGGAATTGATGATGAGTTTAAGATATGGAGAATTGATGGTCCTGCTCAATTTGTCATGAACCAGTTAGGGATGAGCTATAAACTTGGCGAGCTTATGCCAGAACATGATGTTCGTTCAGTAGCTCATGAATTTGCTAAGGCATTGCTTGAGGTAATGCGAGGTCCTGCACATAGTGTTATGGCAAAGGAATTGATGATGGCAGATGATCTAGATTTCTCCATTCCTATAGATGAGGTCTCTTTCTCTGGTGGCGTTGCTGAGATGATTTATGGCAGCAGAGGAAATTACAATGACATTGGTGGATATCTCGCCGAGGAAATTGGATCCTTAGTTCAACAATTAGGTCTTCATTTGTTTGAACCAAGGAATAAAATTCGGGCAACTGTGATTGGTGCAGGTGCATTCTCTCTGTCTGTTTCGGGTTCAACAACATTTTGCTATGACGATATTGACCTACCTATCAATAATGTGCCTGTCATCCCAGTCAACTTGAGAAGAGAAGAATTCGATATTAGCTGGTTTGAGGATGAAATTAGACGTGCTTTTGCATCCTTTGATATGGTTGAAGGTGAGGATATAGTCGCTCTCTATTTCAAGGATCCAATTCACCATCAAGACCGTTTCAAGGTCTTTGCTAAGGCAATTGAGAAAGTTCTCCCAAATTCTATTATTAAGAAGAGACCAATCATTCTGATATTCGCATATGATTTTGCGAAAGTCCTTGGAATCAATATACGAGATGAAACATCAATCCAGAGTAATCTACTCTGTCTAGATGAATTAAATCTCGAAGCAGGCGATTGGATTGATATTGGTGCTCCGTTGAAGTCGTCGCAAGCTTTTCCTGTCACGGTGAAGAGTCTTGTGTTCAATCAGAACAAGAGCTATTCATAAGTCAATTTCAAACGATACTTCAGATATCATCAATATTTACGATTTCTTGTAATTGATAATATATTCAATAAACAGACAAGCAAAGATGAAGTCAAATGAGCCAAATATGACAATTATTAGACCTAAGTCCCCTATTAGAAAGTAGATCACACAAAATGCAAAGAATGTGAGTTTGCTTAGAATTCCTAACCATACACAACCTCGATTTTCATCAATATTCAGACCCACAATAACATAGCCAATTCCATAGACAAAAATCAACCCAAGCAAGGCATGTAGGAAGAAAAGAGTTGGCGGTTCAGTTGTACCAAATAATTCGAATACATTTGGAATTGCAACACTTCCGATAAAGAAGGAAATTGCCATAATCCAATTGAATATACCTCCAACGATAAACAACCACTTGTAATACTTCTCTTTCTGCATAGCTATTTTCCCTAATGAATCGATTACATTTCTGGAATTTATATTTCGTTATTTTTAGACGATTTAATCATTTCTTGAAAATAATCTGATTTTGTAGCTTGAGTATATACTTATTTGCACTTATTACAGATTGAGATTGCTGTGGGACTATGGCAGATATTGAGACATGGGCTAAGGATTCGTTTGAAGCAAAGTATAGAGCAATGATGGGGCAGATGTCTGAAGCAGACATTAAGAGAAGCGCAGAACAAGTGATGTATCTATGTCAATGTGGCAAATGTCCGACAAATTGTGAGACTGGAGAAATAAACGCAGTCTATTGTACATTGGGTAAGAGTGAGATGAACAAGGAGAAGAAAGGCTGCTTGTGCTCGAATTGTCCAATAACAAAAACGATGAGCCTTCGATGGGACTATTACTGCATCCATGGTTCTGCAGTGGATCTTTCAGACTTGTAACTAATTGAATAAATACAGCTGGTCACGTTAATGTAATAATCATTCCCCACTTTCCAATACTCAACTGGAGTTCATCACGATAAGTCTTAGCAAATCCCTCTTCAATTCGAATTCTAGTGCCTTTCTTAACCTGTGGAATCTGATTATTCCATAGGATAAGTTTGATTGATTCTGTTTCATCAGAGAGAGTTGCTTCAGCAACTTTTAGATCTTGACCAGTATTTCGTGATTGAACTGTGCGTGTACTCGAGATATCCTCAACATATCCATCAACTATAATCCTCTGTTGACGATCCCTGAGATTCACAATCTTGGACATTGCTTTTGGGAAACCATCAACTATCTTCTTTTCGTAATAGATACCATCCCATGAATATTCGTGTGTCTTTCCGATTTGGACAAAACCTAAACTCTGGTAGAATGGGTTAGTTCTTGTATTCCATTCGGGTGTCCCTAGTACCCACACATCTGCTGAGGGATATATCTCCCAAACTAATTTGAAAGCTCTTGTTCCGAAACCTCTTCTCATGTTCTTTGGATCTAGCCATATCCGTTCACACACTTGATAATCCGGTCCTCTATCGCCCGCAATAAATCCGCCAATTATTTGATCTCCTGAAAGAATCCTGTAATATTGTATGTATTGATTGTTGATGATACTTGTATTCCACTCGACGGAATCATAACCGGGTGGTCCACCGGGTCCTGGAGATCCAAACTCTGAGTCTGAGTCAAATGCTCTCTTGCAGGTATCTGTCAAAATCAGGGCATCTTTTATTGTAGCTCGTTGAATTGTCAGTAAATCTAAGTCACTCATAACAACTCACATTGTAGGAGCTTTCTTCCTTTGACTTTCAATAATTCTCTCAAAAATCACGAGTTATCGCATCATATGACATTTGTTTCAATTTTTAATTTCATTTATGCTCAATCCTATCTGAAACTTCAAAAAAGTGAATTTACTCTACCAAAACTCGATACTACTAAATATTGGTTTATGATGGAATGTTTTGGGATTTCGCACGCCATAAGGTAGTGTGTGGAGTTTTCAAAACAAGGAGCTATCTCGATTGTCAGAAACCGATTTTGTAGCAAAAACGATCGTCTGGGGTCTGAATCTTGGCTACGGTACGTTTCTCATACTATTTTCTTTGTATGGAACGATTTTCCTTAGTCTACTTGGACTCATTGGAGTTGGACTTGGATTTGTCTTGGTCTTTATTGCATGGATGTATCTGAAGCCTGTGAAGAAGGAAGGATGGCTATATGCATTGATTGTAAATATCGTGACTATACCTGTGGCTTTCATTCTTCTTACTGACCCAGTATTATTGGCATTTCCAATCACATTTGCTGTATTGATTATTATAATCATGATTCTCCCACCAATTCGGAAACCATACACCTGAGATGATGAAGGGTAATCCTTAGGGATTGCCCACTTTTTTTGGTCCAATTGTCTTAGGTTATTTGAGTATCCTGAAAATATCCCTCAAACAATAGGATTACAAACGGACATAATATGATCAGATCAAACGCACCGAAAGGTAAGAAGGACCAAACTGCAGCAATAGTGACTCCTGTTATGAAAAGGGCTGCCCAGATTCCCTTCACTTTATTTTGAAGGATCCAGTAACCCGACAATATTCGAAAGGTTGTAATGAAGGCAAAGATAGGAATGAAAATAATTGGCATTATTTCTATCAATCTACCAACTTCAGTTTCAACGCTTACTAATGATAAGTAGAGATTAGGAATCACACCAACAGTAATTAGACTGATAGTGAAGGTGTCCACCAGTTCGAACTGACCATGACTTTGTTGGATGATACCTGCCAAAAGAGTGCCTTATTGTTCTTTATCTGGGTGTTAATTTCGAACAAGCAAATTTCCTCCGAAAATGTATACTTCCATTCAGTACTGAATATACTATTGATATTAAGGGAGCTTCATATGGATTTCCATGGTCTAACAGGGAATTTCATGTTTCAAAGTTATTTTTGTTCCATTCGCAATTTTGATCTTAGGCTAGAAGAATTGATATTATTTCATTAACATAAGAGATTCAGAGGTATACAGGGGAATTTGTATGAGTTTTGAATCATCAAATGATGATACATTTAAGGAATACAAACCATTAGGGCCTTTGCATAGAACTCGTGAACATTATGTAGTCATTCTCCTTCATGTCGTTGCCGCTGCGCTTATTGTATGGTATCAAATCACTATTTGGTCAACTCCATGGTTCATAGGCCTTGGAGTCATGACATTTGTTCTAGTGATCATTAACGGATTCCTATATGCATTCGTTGAGAACGATCCGTGGTATAGAGAAGAAATGGTCCCCTTTATCTCAAGGATAATTACGACCACTGAGATTGAAACTGACAGATTTCGTCAGTATCATCGTAGATGTGCTCAAGGGATTGTTTTGGCTGGCTGGATTGATATTCTCATATGTCAGGCTGCTTTGAATTATATGGCTAATGAGATTGCGCCATACCTATTCATTGAGAATTACACTTTCAATATTATTAACGAGCTTGTAGCTTATGTCTTAATTTTTGGTCCATTTTTACTCTATATAGGAATTCTCTTTATTTTTGCCATCATTGGCGATATTATCTTCAGAGCAAGATATAGCGATATTGCTCATCTGCTTGAAATTGAAGGCAAATGGAATGCTGAGAATAATCGCAGGAAAGAACTTGAAAAAGCTGAGAAGAAAGAGAATACGTCTTCTGACACCCAAGATGCAATAGATGAGATCCAATGATTTCCTTTCGTATTCAGGAAATGGTATTTAAGATAAAACTAAACACTAAGTTGTCACTTTGAAACTTTTGCACTATTCCAGACTTGCAGGAAGAGAATTCACTGGACTCTCTACATTTCAGATTCTTGCATTCTTTCGAAGATCGATAGTGTATACCTTTCTCTCAATCTACCTCAAATCCTTAGGTCTCTCAACAACTGAAGTAACATTGATGGCAACTGTTGGAATGATTGCTAATGCATCAACACAATCACTACTCTGGGGAAATCTCCTTGACAAATACCGCAAGCCAACTGAATTCGTTGCAATAGGCGAATTCCTTGCTGGATTTGGTCACTTCATTATGGTTCTAGGATATATGCATTTTCTTGGATTGAACCAGTTGATGCTCGCTGGATACACGATTATATTTTGTCTTGGTGGTATCGAAGTATTTTGGAGCATGTCCAATGTTGGATGGTCTGCACTTGTTTCAGAATTGACTGATATTAGTGAGAGAAAAAAGCTGATGGGGCAATTCTCAATTATTGGAGGTTTTGGTGGTATAGGCGGTGCTTACCTTGGAGGTTTTCTCTATGATGATGGCATTGGATTTGCAGATGGGAGTATATTTACAGTCGCTGCATTTGTGATGATTATCTCAAGTTTCATTGTCTATTTTACAATCAATCTTGGAAATACGACAATGAAACGAGATAGAAAAGAAATTCCCAATCGTGAGAATCCATCACTAAGTGAATTACCATCCAAACTTCGTATAGCATACCTGGTTTTTATCATGTCTTTGGTCTTCATCAATTTTGGGAGGAACTCCATATCAATCATTACAAGTCTTTTCCTTGAAGACCCATCAGCTTTTGCTGCTTCCGGTGAAGAGATTGCCCTCTTTAGTAACGTGGGAAGTGTAGCATCGATGATAGCTGGATTATTACTTGGCTCTATCATTGCCAAAGTTGATGATAACAAAGTAATGTTCTCAGGCGTACTACTTTCAATAATAGCTATCTCTTGGCTTATTTACACTCCAACATTTGCACTGGCTTTGATTGCCTCATTTCTAATCGGTGCTTCACAAGTAATTATTTCCTCGGCAAGCTATTCCATTGTTGCTAGGATGGCTCCTGAAGAGTACCGAGGTCGTCTCTTTGCTTACTACAATGCAACATTCTTTCTAAGCTGGGGGATTGCGGCTACCTTGGTCGCAGGTCCGATTGCTGATATTTTGATAGCTAATGGATTATCAAATGCTGATGCCTACAGAGGGAGTTTCTTCGCAGCTCTTATTTTGATTGCTATCGGTGTTTGTGTTCTTCTACTATACCTGAATTACTCTAGGAAAAATGATGTTGAATAGCAGCTGCTTAATCTAATCATTCTCTCAGTATGTCTTCTAGGTTTAATGTTGCTGTGAGATTCATCCTTAATTAGCTCAAAATCTTACTATTCGAACAGATAACAGGTGTTTAGAATGGGTGTTGTGTACAAGAAAATCAAGGATATGCTAGTCTTATCGCATAGAATACATGGAACGGTAGATGACTTACCTGAGGTATTTACTAAATTGAGACAGATTGCAGGCGATGCAGCAGCAGGTGTTCCTTTCACTGTCATTCACTTTCCTCTGACTGACGAGAAGGGCACAACATTGGATGTATGTATACCTCTCAGTCACACAATTGACTGTACAGATTTTCAGATTATGACTATAGAAGGCGGAATTGCTGCTACGGCTTTTCATGAGGGCCCTTATTCATCAATTATGGATACTTATAGAGAACTGATTCCTGATGTGTATAGACATGGTCACCCAATCCAAGAGAATGGACGAGAGGCATTTCATCATCTGGATCTTAAACATCCTGAGAATACGGTAGTTGAGATTCAAGCTATGCTTGTTGATTGGGAGAATAAGGTGGAATATCATGTGGGAAGGGTCTTAGGCAATGAAAAGAAGGACCTTGCTCTAAGTGGATTCAAGAAATTGACTCTAGACACTGAACAACCCAAACGTGCAAAAATCATCAGGGATGCATTACTAAGACTTGACGGGATTGCCACGGAAGAAGAGAAATACGAAGCTCTTTCCTACTGCGGTCACGAATTTCCAGAAGAGCTAATAATAGCTATGAGAGACCTATATAGAGAGACAAAAAGCATAGATACCGTAATTCAAGCTATGAAGGACGGTCACTACTTCTACCCGAAAGTTCGTCGAGAGGGGAATATCATCTATGATAGGAAAGGTCCAGCTAGAGCGGAGGCATACGAGAAAGCCAAGACAAGAGATGAAAAAATGCGAGCTACCTGTTTTTGCCCGTTGCTTATGGGTATGTGGGATGAAATGCCAGGAACATTCTGCTATTGTGCTGCAGGTTGGCCAAGACGTCTATTTGAAGGCATACTAGAAACTCCATTGAAGATTGAGGTTACAAAAGCACTCACAAAGGGCGATGATTATTGTGAGTTTGCAATCTATCTACCTGATAGTTCCTGAAATGCAATCGAGGTAGTCATCTATCAAGAGATTACTCGATTTTGTAATTCTTGGATGAATGTTGCAGAGATGCTATTTCCTCTGGATGCAGTGATACATTGCCTAAGGCCGGCGGATGTGCCTTAACAAGTGCAGGCAGAACACATAGCTCGGGAGATTCGATCCACAACTGAATTTTTTCCTTTGCACCATCAATTGTATCTTCTACTAGAATCGGTACTACATTCGATATTCCAAGCCCATCCAGTAGCTGAGGGTAATTCACAACACCTGATGTAGTCTTCTGGTTTCCAGTAGTTGCATATGCGTTATTGTCAAGTATCAAAATCTTGAGATTAGATGGTCTAACATAGGCGATTGTTGCTAATGATCCCAATCCCATCAAAAGATTGCCGTCTCCCACAAGTGTTAGGACTTTTGTATTAGGTTTTGCAAGTGCAACACCCAAGCCAACAGAAACCGGCAATCCCATACTTCCTCGAAGGTAAATCTGAGGTCTAGGTAGATAGTGGTAGACCTGTCTGCTAATGTTTCCATTACTACTTACAATAATCTCATCTCCACTAAGGAATGACAGCAGTTGCTGTATTAGTTCATGACCCTCCATTTTCAGAGAACCCCCTGTTTGATTAATATTGCCACTGGTCTTGATGTTTCTTTCATTTTAGTAACTGCTGTTTGAATTGTTGTTTGCCAGTTGTCTTGATTTAATTCCCAGTAGGGCACCTGATAACTAGTCAAAGCAACCTCTGTCACTTCACCCATGATTGAATGCTCTGGAAAATCACGATCTGGTTCAAGTCCACGCCAACTAATGATGAGTAGCATTGGTAATTTATACAATTGTGCAAGGGATGTGAGTGCATCTCCGATTGTTGCATATCCAGAGTTTTGCATGATCACAAAAGCTAGTTTTCCTCCAAAGGCAACTCCTGATGCAATCCCTACCGCTTCGTCCTCTCTAGTTGCTGGAATGTATCTTATACTATCTGATCTCTCTAATTTCTCTATCACACGAGAAAAGTAAGAACATGGTACTCCAGAAGCAAAAGAAAATCCCTTGTCATGAAGGAACTCCAGAACCTTTGTTGAAGCTATCATGGCATCACTCTCTTCTTTGGCACCTTAAAACTTGTTTATTCCCCTGTTGATTTCTATCACTAGATTAATTGCTTTAGAGAACTTGAAATATGACTTGATTGGTGAAACGTCACATAGAAATGCTTAAGAGTAGCTAGAATGAATATTAACAATAGTTAATTTATTAATACGCTGAGAAACAAAATGAGAACAGAAACAGCGCAGAGAATTCTGTGGTTTGCCTTAGTCTTTGTTATCCTTATGATTATAGCAACAGTAGCTGGTGCAATTGCCTTTACACTAGCTATCGAATTCTTCGGCATCGGATCATTCATTTCAGATCCAACAGTCCTAGCATTCCTTGCAGCATATCCATGGGTAATCCCAGGTGTCATCTGGGCTATTGCGGTAATAGAGATCATCTATTTCGTCATCATCTACATGTGGCGAAACAATCCAATGCAACACAGAACTGGATTCACACTTCTAGGCATAATCCAATTGCTCGTAGGCTTCAACCTACTTGGATTGCTTATTCTACTACCAGGGCTTCTCTTAGAGGAGCAGTAGAATCCTATTAGGAGACCACTCTTGGTCTCCTCTCATTTTTTATTGAATACATTATATGTAGTTGTCACTGTCAAGTATGATATCTATGATAATAATTGAATTTCTTACTTCATTGTTCTCTCTATTTCGAGTGTAAAGACTGCAGCTAACAGAGACTGCTCCATTTAGTATTTAAGAAGAGATTTCCTTAGTTTTTATCCGAGTTCAATGATTGAGATTGAAAACCTCACAAAAAAATTCGGTGACCTCACTGCAGTTGATGACATTAGTTTCAATGTTAATGAGGGTGAGGTCTTTGGTTTTCTCGGACCCAATGGTGCAGGGAAGACTACCACAGTACGAATGTTATGTTGTCTAATTTCTAAGAGCGGTGGGTCTGCAAGAATATCCGGATATGACATAGGCAACAAGGATGATTCTCTGAAAATCCGGAAGATTATCGGTCTAGTTCCTGATAATGTAGGATTGTCAGAGCATTTGAGTGCTTATGACAATTTAGAATTTTACGGGAGAATATATGACCTATCAAAGATCCAACGTAAAGAGAAAATTCAATATTTCCTTGAGATGCTTGGACTTTGGGAAAAGAGAGGTGTCCCAGTAGGCACGTTTTCCAAAGGAATGAAACAGAAACTCGCCATAGCACGAGCACTCATACATGATCCCCAAGTACTATTCTTAGACGAACCTACAGCAAACCTTGATCCAGAGGTAGCAAAGACAGTACGTGATTTTATTCTAGATTTGAAGAAACAAAAGAAGACTATCTTCTTGAATACTCACAATCTCGATGAAGCACAGAGGATATGTGATAGAATTGGTATTCTGAATACGAAGCTTGTAACATTAGGTACTCCTAAAGACCTTGAAGATGCTGTACAAGGGAGAAAGACAGTCATCGAGTTAGAACAAATCACTGACAATGTCCTGAAATCTGTACAGAAATTATCACTAACAAATCTAAGTGTTGAGGACAATACGATAACATTTGACGCTATAGACTCAGGTAGTAAGAATTGGCTTATTGTGGAAGCCATTGTTAATGCGGGTGGACATGTCAATATTGTCAAAGTCGTTGGTTCAACATTGGAAGATGTATACCTAAAACTTGTGGGGGAAAATCAATGAGACTCTCAAAAGCATGGATAATAGCAATCAGAGACTTGAAGATTTTTGGGCGTCAAAAGAATATATTGTACGCGCTTGTTATATTTCCGGTCCTTATCTCAATCATTCCTCCGAATATAGTCAATTTTGCTATAAATAATGCATTAAATAGAGACACTCCACTTCCATTAGAAGCAATTCCAGATTTTATTACCCCTATGCTGGAATCGTTCTCTATCTTTCTCATCGTAGGAGCTGCCTTTGTTCCATTAGGTATTGCCTCTTATACCATAGTTGGTGAAAAACTCGAGAAAAGTCTGGAACCACTTCTCGCTAGTCCTATCACTGATGGAGAGATCCTCCTTGGAAAGACAATATCCGCATTCATACCTACATTGCTCGCAATGTATGCAGGTGCCATCGCCTTCATGGTATGGACCAATATAGTGACTTTTCCATATCTGGACTACTACTATTTTCCAAACTGGACAATTGCTGTGATACTTTTTCTTGCAATGCCCGCCGCAACAATCATGAGCATTGAATCTGGAGTGGTCATCTCATCACGAGTAAACGACCCGAGGAGTTCAACCAATTTTGGAGTTCTCATGTTCTTCCCATTTCTTATCATCTATCTTGCTGGTCAAACTAAATTAATCACACTTGATACAGAAACTCTACTCAAAATCTCAGTGATTCTTCTTGTAATTGATGTGGTTTTGTTCGCCATCAGTAAGACAATGTTCCAAAGGGAGGAAATATTGACAAAGTGGAAGTAGTAAATTTAATGTGAGGAGGTGAAAAAGTGAACTCATGGAAACTGCGATTTCTTATTATCGGTTTCATCAATCTTATCATAAGCATAATAGTATTTTTTACACGTCAATTTGAATGGATTATAATTGGATATATGATTGTATCATTAATAGTGACTGTAATTGGAATTCTATGGAATCCTAAAGAGAAGACAGAAAGCACCTAATAGGTTATCATCTTATCTAATCTCTATGGTATACTTTGAACTAGTTTCATGATGATCGAATAGAATCTTCTTCATATCGAGTCTGATGAGAGTAAAATTGGGATCCTCAGATGATTTCCAATATTCTGAAAACCAAGGTATTGACGATGAGACATTGGTACGAGTCTGTTGATCTTCAATGATTGTTGCTGTTGCAGTGACTCTTAAGCAGCCAGTTCTCTCTTTTCCTGGGATTGCAAGAGTGAATTCAACATTAGGATTCTCATGAATCTGATTGACCTTATCATCTCCTGATCTGGTTGCGACCCAGAGTTTTCCATCAAAGATATTCATAGATACCATCCTAACTCGTGGATGATTTCCATCCATGGTTGAGAGATGGATTAGTCCTCCTCTCTCAAATAGTAGCCATACCTCGGATAGTGTCATTCGTTCGGGATAGGTCTTTTTCATAGGGTGAATTAATCTTACAGTGATAATAAGAAACCTCATCTAGGCAAGGATTGGACAGAGGTTATTGTCACTCTTTCTCTTCTTGTGAATCTTTGTAAAGCCTCTGATATACCTTTGATATCTTACCCTCTCTTTGAAGTTCTGCAATGTACTCTTTCTCTTTCTGCAAATGAATCTTCCCCAATTCAGTCTTTTTGGCTACCCATTCTTCACCATCCAAATGATACCACTTCCAGAGTGCAACTGCACTGATTATGAAGTATATCGCAGGAAACAATGCGAAACTTAGTTGTATACCAAATACCGCTGAATCTGGTTGTATACTCAAGGTGTTATCAAATCCAAATCCACTAATGATTAACAAGAATATTGAATTAGCAATAGAGATTGCAGGCTTTGTGATTAGTGCATTCATACCAGCGTAAGTTGTTTCTCGTCTCTTGCCTGTTAATATTTCATCATAATCCATTACGTCTGCTAATAATGGAGACCATATCAATGTCACTGGAGCTAGGCCTATTCCAATTACCATTAGACTTAATATCACGAAGATCAGAGCAACTCCTGAAAAGAAGAGAAATGCTAGACCAAAACTGGTGATCAATAATCCAATAACATAGACCTGTTTCAAGCCATATCTTTTCACCATTTTATTAGCTAATACACTGAAAAGCAGCATGAGAATGAATACAATAACCAATGGAAAAGATGCAATAATCCCTTCAAATCGAATTACATATTGAACGTAGTATATCATAGAGCCAGTTACTATTGTAAATGCCATCTCGTGGAAGAAGTTCATAGCTTCAAAAGCGAGAAATTCCTTGTTCTTGATTGTCTTGACCATTGATTCAATGAAACCGAACGATTCCTCTTTTCTTGCATACTCATTCTCAGTCAATGCAAAACTCGAAACAAACAAGACCGTCCCAGCTACAAATGCAAGCACTACCATCACTGGTTGGAAAAACGGATTAAGTTCTGTCGATGTTTCATCCGTAAGAAGAATGAGTGGTAGAAGCATAGCAATCATACCTCCAAACGAACCAAGAATCACGTTGTAAAGACTAAGATTTGATCTGGCTTCTTGAGTAATGCACATTTCTGCTGGTAACGCAGTCTGAACAAGTCCAAGCATAGTGAACATAGAATCGAATAGAAATAGAACAAGTAGTAGATTCCAGAATAGGGCGACTTGGCTGTTTCCCATAAATGGATACCAGCAAATAATGAACGTAAGTGCATAGAAGAGAGCGCCAAAGCGCAAAACTGGGATTCGCCTGCCCATTTCCGTATCAACTCTCTCTTGAAGAATGCCGAATAATGGGTCATTGATGGCATTCCAGAAGGCGAATATTAACCACGCAATAGAAACCAATTCTTCACTTAGACCAAGTTTGATGTTGTAGTAAAACGTAACAGCTGATCCAAGAGCTATCATTTGAAGAAGGTTCATTGATGCCTGTGTGAGTCCAAAGGCCATTTTTGATCTGAATGGTAGGCGTTCGTCGAAATTTGTTCGAAAATCGTCACTTGGATTGTCATGAGCTTCTGTCATACTAAACTATCTCTCAGCTTTTTTCTCTAGCAAGTCTGAATCTCAGACAATAGAACTCTGAGATAAAAATCAACTGAAACTGATATTGAGTGAATACCAAGTGTTTATTCTGTCGTTGCAGCATGTGTCTTGTTGAGAACGCGTAATATAAAACTAAATCAATTCCTCTAGCAATTCGCTCACATCATTAATATATATCGGACAGTTATCAAATGCCCCATTCTTGAACGCTTTCTGCAAATTCTCTTCCGTTATTATATCCATTCCAATTAACTCTCTGCAAATTACAGTTCCATGACGCAATTTGAATTCATTGAGAAGTTTCGTCGCGAGTTCATTGATGTTTCCTTCTCTCTCAGATCCTCCATACTTCAGACCAAGTGCCATTATTGCACCAGTCAAAGCTCCGCAGACACTGCCCGTACCAGCAATGCCGCCACTAAATCCAGAGGCTATCTTCATACATGTATCGTAATCTAATTTTCCAGAACTCAGGTATTCTCCATATGTAGCGAAGATTGCCTGCGAGCAAGAACCTCTTTTCTCCTGTATGATTTTGTTTATTTTTTCCACCCGACTCTCTGACATAAAATCCTCTCACATTGAACCATTTTATATGTTTGCTCATCATTTGAATGCTGCTGTATTCCCAAACTTACTAATCTTAGAAGAAAAGACTCATCCTTAGCTACTTCACTTTAAGGGAATACTGAAAAACCCATAATTCTATCGTTATTCATGCGATTTTACAAGCCTGCTGAATCTCAACCATGCCACTATTGTGAAATGATTGCATCTACTGAAGAGGAACAAGAATATCCAATAAGAGATGGAATCTATACGTATGAGAAGTATATCTATCGATGCGCATGGCATTCCAGATTCACCTGCTCAAAGTGTGGGAAACAACATCACTTTAGTTGGTTTTATTGGTGTCCTAAAAAAGAGGAATTAGTTTGTGGTGACTGTAATAGACCAACAATGAAACCAGTTGCATTCTGGAATCGCACATATGCATACGAATTTTTTTGTGAAGACTGTGGTGAGTATCATTTTGACCTTCTCTATACTGAATATCAAGGGGCTCATCCATGGCAACTCGGCAATCGAAAGATTCTCTCAAATGTAGAATCTGGTAAGCCATGGGAACCAGTCTGGTCGCCGCAATACAAACGAATTGGTAAAGAAATCACACTCCAAGAAGCTCTTAAACTACCGAACAGGGTTGTTTCGCTTCGAGAGGAGTTAAATCGCTCATCAAAAGGTGCTCCGTTATTTGGAATCCTCAAATACGCTATTCCTGAGAATGAGGTTGATTATTCTGAAGCTCAAGAATCATGGGAGGTTAATAGCGAAGACTACATTGCCAAGTGTGAGAATGATATGTCTGGTGACTTTAATCGCCAGTTTGTAATTGATCCCAAATTATGGTCTCTACTCGGTGATGTGAGTGGACTTTCGGTTCTTGATGCAGGCTGCGGAAATGGATATCTAACACGGTTGTTAGCTACAAAAGGTGCAAGAGCTATTGGTGTTGATCTGTCTAAGACCTTCATTGATTATTGTAAAAGAATTGAATCAGAGAAGAGAATGGGTTGTGAATTCTATAATGCTGCTATAACTGAAATGAATGATTTTGAGTCCAAATCGTTTGATATTGTTGTATCTAATGTTGTTATGGTTGATGTCCTTGATTATAAGACTGCATTCAAAGAGATTGCACGAGTTTTGAAAGACGATGGAAGGTTCATCTGGTCTAATGTGCATCCTATCTTTGGAAGGGCTGCTTCTGCAGTCGATATTAAACTTCCAAGAGACTCGCCAAGAAATGAATCAAGGTATCTCAAAATGATTGATCGATATTTTGATACTGGTGGAGAATTACTAGAATGGATGTCAAAGCCAACTTGGCAATTTATTCGGACTCTCGAAGAATATAGTAAGGCTTTGAAGGAAGCCGGATTTGTCATAGCACAGATTTTGGAACCACGGCCTACACCCGAAGCAATTCAACAGAATCCCAGAGAGCTGGCATTTGATGCAGATAGGTGGACACACTTTATTATTTTCGAATGCATGAAGTCATCTAAATTGAAATAGGTGATTTGAATAATCGCTCAATATCATGACCTTAGATCATGACGGAAATCATTTTACCAATATTAAGCCCGATGCGCTTTATTTTGTAGTACTTCTCCTAAGGAATACAACGAAAAGTACCAACATAGTAGCTCCTCCTATTCCAACTCCTAAAGCAAGTGTCACGATTGGATTCAATCCTGCTAGTGAGGATGTCATATTTGTAAACGTAGTAGTTGAACTGATTTCTGATTCAAGAACTATCAATACGATGACTGCAGTGCAGAAATTATCATTGAAATCAAATGCTCTTACTTCTAAGTTGTATATGCCCGTCTCAAGAATTGATGCATTCTGGATGATTCCTTGTGTATCTATAATAAAGTGGTCTGTATCATTTATCCACATGTGATGGATACCCGATTCATCCCACGCCTCTACTTGAATCCAGACTGGTTCGCCATATTCTATGTAATGATAGACTGTCAATTTCAGCCATTCCGGAGGACTTGTATCAGTTCTTGGTGTATTTACAGTGATTGAGAAGTCTTTCGAGAGTATGTTGTCATATGAATCAAATACTGCTATATTTAGAGTATAGACTCCAGGAAGAAGGACAGTCTTGTTTGTGATAACTCCATATTCATCAACTGAGAAATTCACTGTATCATTGATAGACCAATGATCAATCCCAGTAAGATCCGTAGCCGCTACTTGATAGACAAATGCTTCTCCATATTCCAACTCCTTATCGACTGGAATAATCAACCAACTTGGTGAGGTTGTATCGCTAACTGTCACTGAAAATGATACAGACGTTCCAATGCCATAGATATTACTGACGACCACTGCTATTGTATATTCACCAATTGGTAGGAATCCTGATGCGAGTTTACCTTGACTATCGATTGTGAACAGTGTATTATTGATATTCCAAGCCATAGTGGTTGGACATGTTGCATTGAGTTTTAATTGGAAGTAGGAATAACCGAACTCAATGACAAAGTCACCGGGAGTCTCTTGGAAAATAGGTGGAGTGGGCAAGTACATCAAAGGATGTATATCCTCGTTACTTGTGAATGTATAAGGATAGTCACCAATAGCATTGCCATCAATATCGGAACCCAAGTAATCCGAATAATAATTGTAGTCGAATGAATTAAGAGAACCATCATCATCCGCATTGATGTTATTCTCTATGAATGCGTTATATGAGCAATCATTTAGGTCACTATTCGTACCGAAATGAATTCCCCATAGATTATTATCATGACATGTGTTTTTTGTTATGATATTGTAACCAGATAACTCTAGACTGATGCCAATCTGACTATTATAGCACATATTCTTTGTTAGAAAGGCTAAAGAAACCTCCTCCAGAAGAATATTGTATATAGAGTTATCATGGCAAGTGTTTTCTGATAGTGCATTATAATATGAACGAATGAGATAGATCCCTGTGTCAATATTGAAATAGCATGTATTGTTGTCAAGTTCATTTTGCATTGAATATACCAAATAGATACCATAAACACTGTTGGAGCATTCATTTCCAAACAATTCGCTATTGTTAGAAAAAGAAAGAGCGATACCACACATTACGTTCTGATAACAAATGTTATTGGTCAGAGAATTGGACTCAGATTGAAATAATATGATACCACTGTTATCATTCTCGTAACATATATTCCTGATAATGGTGTTGAAATAGGAATTCAATAAGTTAATGCCATCTACATTATGGCTAAAGCAATTATTTTCTTTAATGATTGTGTGATTTGAGTTATTCGAGTAGATGCCACTCTCACTATTCTCGTAGCAGAAGTTGTTGATTATGCTGTTGGACAATGAAAAGGATATAGATATTCCATATATTGCAGAATAGCAGGTATTATTGATGAGAGTATTGGAATCGGATGACATATACAAATAGATTCCTGCTTGGGTATTAGAATAGCAGGTGTTATTCTTAAGTAAATTTGAATCGGAGCCATCCAGTTGTATACCAATGTAATTTGAATAGCAGATATTGTTGGTTATATTATTATAGTGACTTGCTTCCAAATAGATGCTGTAGCTATTAGTATTGCAGATGTTATTAGTAAGGCTATTATCGTCAGAGCCATACAAGTAGATGGCATAGCCATTGTTCTCCTGACTGGTATTATCTACTATCGTGTTATTATCGCAATTAATTAAAAAGATACCATTGTAGTTCTTGAGAATCGTATTGTTTATGATACTTCCATGTAAAACACTATTTAGATAAATCCCTGCTCCAGGATTAATACTTGCACCAGTGAGGTAACAATGACTTATGATGAAATAGACTTGGGTGTTGGAAATACTTATACAATGACCAGCAGCTCCTCCAAGATCTATATCATAGCCATCAATAATGTATGGGTTTTCCTCTGAGCCATTACCCATCCAACCTTCATTTGAAACTGTTTCTTCAAAATTATCATTTCCATCTATGATAATCTTATCATGTATCACTCCTGCTATCAGAAATTCTCTGATTGTTGGCTTTAATTCAGAACCTGATGTCATGTAGAAATTTGCTAAATGCAGTCCAGGAGTAACGTTCCACAGAATAATCAAAAGTCCTAGACATAATACAGTCCAGTAGATGCCTTCCTTCCCACGCATGGGTACTCACTCCTCATCCATGATTTTTTCAAGACGAGTTCCTATTATAGTTCAATTTTCCATTTATCAATATTAGCTTCAATTTGAAAAGCAAACCAACGAAGGTTTGAGATGGTTTTCTAATTGAATGTGATATCTTAGCTATTCCTGGTGGGTCAAAAAGCACCTGTAGCACTGAACTTGAGAGTGTAGGGACAGAGAAAGTCAAGGCTTTCGTCGTACAAGATAGTTCGTATTTTGGAATCTGTGGTGATGCAACCCTCGGAGTGTCCTAATACTGGTTGATACTGGTAATCTGTATTCATATATTACAACGATAATTCAAGCTATATTCTCAAAGAGATTTTCCACTAATTGTAGCGTGATCTCCTTAATTCTCTTGTAGCTTAAATCCATACGTTTCAAAGCTTTCATAATAGGTTTACCTTGAAATTGCAGCTGACTCGTAATCCCATTGATGAGAATAGAAATATAATACATAAGCTGATTTTCACTTAGATTCGAGGAAATTGAACCATCTTTCTGCCCTCGTCTTATAGCACTCTTCCAATGTTCCTCATAATTCCATACTTGCTCCAAGTAGTCGGCTAAATCTTCTTCTATTGATCTCTTTTTTTCTACTGCTTTGTGTGTCTCTTTTATTCTCGCTTGAAGCGTCTTTTCTGCGATTCCATCCATTTCATTGTTTATGATTATAAATCGTCTCGAAACCTCTGCACTTGGGAAATTCGTTGCTGCATCGAAGAAAATTTCAATCAATTTTAAAACCAAGTCCTTGCCAGATTTCGATGCAAGACTCAACTCATCAAGTATCTTAATTGCATCCTTGAATCCTTCAATCCCCATCCCAAGGTATATCGAATCTTTACTGCTGAAGTAGTTATAGAGGGTTTGTTTGCTTACTGTCGCTTCATCTGCAATGTCTTCCATGCTAACATCATCATACGGTTTTTTTTCAAATAGTTTCTTAGCAGCTTTAATCATCATTGACCGCTGATTTTGGTATTTCCTTTCAGACTTGGAGAGCTTTTCCTTCGGTGCTATCATGGCATTCATTATACCTACTGGAAGACTATCTTATAAGGTATACTATCGGTATAAAATTTAGACTAAGAGTAAAAATTTATATACTATTATTGTCTTACAAAATTTGACTCTCGGTCAAAAAATTAGACCGTCAGTGAACGGTGGTTTGAATGAATACGTTAGTAACATATTATTCCCGAACGGGAAATACAAAAAAGATTGCAGAAGCAATCTTTGAGGTAATTAGTGAACAAAAAGCTATCATGCCGATTGATGAAGTAATTGACGTTAATCAGTATGACCTGCTCTTTGTTGGTTCACCAATTGAACAACATGGAATCACCAGAGTGGTTAGGGAGTTCTTGAGTGAGAAGGTGATGAAAAGCAAAGTTGCACTATTCATTACACATTCAGCTCCAGAAGGATCAAAAAGTGCAAACACCTATGTTGCTGAATGCGAAAAAATCGTTCAAGGCCTTGTTGATCTTATTGGCATTTTTAATTGTCAAGGTGAGCTCTCTGAGGCGATTGCCAATCACATGATGAATTCAGGGAATCCTCAACTTCAAAAATATGCAAGTACGAGGAACAACACCTTGAATCTACCAGATGAAGTGCGAATTGAGAAATCGAAGCAATTTGCTAGAGAGATAGTAAAAGAACATCAAACTACTGTTTTCGAATATATCGTTTAAAGGAGAAAAGAATAATGATCGCTGATATTGCCAAAATACTAATTGTACTCGGTTTAATCTTTATTGTGGTGAAAGGTCTTGGAAAACGGCCTGGATCCTATAACAAGTTGTATATCCTTCACAAGGTTGGTCCTGGTATTGCAACAATTCTCGCATTTATCCATGGATTCACATATGTTTCTATTTCTCAGAACTATGTCTGGACTGGTTGGCTCTTGGGACTTACCTTACTTGCATTGATGTCAATTGGCATCTTCTTTGGTTTCAAGAGTAATTGGGTTCCATTTGGTGCGGAGGAGAACAAAAGATTCAGGACTCTTAGAATTTTGAAGTGGCTATTGACAGTACTTCTGATTATCGCGCTTGCAGCTCATTACCTGATTGTGTAATTTATTTTTATAAGAGTTGGCAGAGTAATCTGCCAACTAATCTTTTCTTCAGGGTTTCTTTCATCTAAACTATATTGTCCTATTACCTAGGACAGTGATTGATTAAGCAACTGGTACATATTATCAAAGGTCATAGTGAATAGATTGTCAGTAATCGATTTGATGGATTCTTTGGTATTACTACTCAACCAGTTGAGAACAACAGTAAGGTAGCCCGATGTATAAAACTCCGAAATTCTGTCCTTTGAGATTCTTGTCTTTTCATCATCAGGTTGAATTATGTCTAGTAACATCTTCAAGGATTTCTTAATTGTTGTATAGATTAAATTGTGGCTTGAAATTAAGGGTCTGTTCTCATTCAATTGCGTAAATAATTTGGAATAGCGTTTGAAAAATCTCACAGTATCGTGAATTCCTCTCCAAAATTCTTCCTTTAACTTGGTAAGATCCTGTTCTCTATCAAGTTTCATTTCCTTTTGCCATGTTTCCATAAGGTAGTCTTCCAACAGCTCGTATTTGTCAGAGTAATGTGTGTAGAGTGTTGTCCGATAGATCATAGCTTGTTTTGAAATCTGTTGTATTGAGATGTCCTTCAACTCATTTTGTTCAAGCAATTCAGCTATTGCTGTTCTAAGGATGTGTTTAGTTCTTTGAACTCGTAGATCTTCAGTGTCTCGATGCTCTTCTATCAAGCTAATACAGTCTCCGGAGTTGATAACTATTCTATCAGACAACACGTATTTAATATATCACAACATGTTTATAAACAACACTGTCGTCTATAACAACAGTGTTTTATTACTAATATCTACAATACTTTTGAGGTCTGATGAAAAAGTGGTTCTGGATCGTATTGATGAAAAAGCAACAAAGAACTCATCTGAGAATGTATACGATATTATTGTTGTAGGTGCAGGTCCAGGTGGAAGTGCCATTGGAGCTCTGCTAGCTCATAGAGGATACAGGATTCTGATGGTCGATAAAAATCCGAGTGCTGGCGGCAGAATGATGGCAATTCATAAGGACGGCTTTCACTATGAGTTGTTCCCGATAAATGGTGTCCCTCAAAGAAACTCTCACTTTGAAAGAATCCTAAAGGAAATTGAGAGGGAGGATAGAGTCGATGTAATCTATCCAGATCCAGCAGGTGCAATAATTTATGAAGATGAATCTGGAAAGACTAGAGAATGGTTGATGAGTCAGAGTATTGTTAATTCACTAAAGATGATTCGAACCTTTGGAGTTCGATTGTGGAACTTACCTAAAGTAATTCGAACATTCAAAATCTTCACAAAATTAGCAACTATGAAACAGGAAGAGATTGACGAATTATATGATGTTTCGAGTATGGATTTTATGTCGCAGTTCAAAATACCCGAAGGAATTCGTACATACCTTCTCGCATCTTTTGGTGAGGGTGCTTTTGAAATAACCTCAGATAAGAGTAGTGCTGCTGAAATGATAAAACTCTTTCAAGTTAGCATGAGAAATGGAGGTGGGAGGTACTACAAGAATGGCCTTGGTTATGTGTTTGAGGTCTTTGCAGAAACCGTAAGAGAACTTGGTGGTACAGTGCTGTTCAATACTCGTGTAAGTAAGATTTGCGTTAATGAGAAGGGTGCAACGACTGGAATTATCACAGCTGATGGAAAATCCTATTTTGCTCCAATAGTCATTAGCAATGCAGGATTAAGGCAGACTGTTCTGAATCTAGTAGGAAGAAAGTATTATTCTGATGCGTACATAGATTGGATTTCAGGTCTTGAGCATAATTTGGCCTGCGTTGGATATCGTTGGTTTTTGGATAAGCCAATACTGAAATTGCCTATGTATGTCTACTATCCAGAAGGATGCGCAGCCAGATATTCCGAGTTTGTGGAATTAGCAGAAGGCAAGAAAAAACCTGAGAAATCGTACATATATCTCGGAACTACGTCATTGTATCCTGGACTTGCTCCAGAAGGCAAACAACTTGTGTATGCATGTATGTCCTGTCTTCCCAATCCGAATTTAGATTACAGTCCGTACTTGGAATATGTTGAGGAAAAGGTCAGGGGAATCTATCCTGATTTATTTGACCATATCGAAAGGACTGAGGTGTTTGGTCCCAGACAGATTCCCTCTGTTGGGACTGATGCTATTCTTCCAGGGCAAGGTGGAGAGAGTTATGGACTTGCTCTATCAGTAGGACAAACGGGAAACAAACAACCCAAAGGTGATTCTCCTATCAAAGGACTCTTCCATGTTGGGTGTGATGCTGCGGGATCTGGTCTGGGAACACATCAGGCTCTTGACTCTGCGTTGAATGTATTAGAATTGGTACTGAAGGAGATTGAATAAGATGAAGAAGTACAGCATAATTCCATATCGTGAAGACAATCACGGAAGTTTTGATGATGAATGGTTTCCCCATAAAGGTGCTACAGGTTGGTGGTATGCCACTGGATATCTGAATGATGTCGATAATCCTCAAGACCTCTATTCGTTTCAATTTACTCTGGCAAAGATTGAACGAATGCACTTCACTTTCTTTGTATCGATGATTGCATTTACTGATGTGCAAACTCAGGAGCATATCTATCATCAAAGGCTGAAGTTGTTAGGGAAGATAACTGCTACAAAAGACAAAGTTTCATTTCTACCACATCTCTCCCTGACAAAAGAAAAAGATCCTTGGGAGATGGTGATAGATACAGACAAAATCAAACTCGACCTGAAATGGCACAAAGCTAAGGAAGCAGTTTGGCATGCTGATAACGGTGTGCTCATAATGGGCCTACCTGATGATAAACGTCAAAGAACTGCATATTATTCATATACCAATATGCCTGCTGAAGGCACTTGTGTCCAGAAACTGAGGAATAACAAGGAACTCAAGGTCAAGGGTAAAGTCTGGTTTGATAGACAATATGGGACATACGATATCTTGAATGCTGCCACACACTGGGAATGGTTCTCATTCAGGTTTTTTGATGATGAAGAAATCATGCTTTTTTCCTTCCCTCAACATCCCTATCAAGATGGGACATACATAGACAAAGAAGGAAAAGCCACTCTGATTCGAAATTACGAAATAGTACCTGATGAAATAATTCAAGTCGACGGAATGAACTTTTCTAAAGGATGGACAGTCACACTACCAAATGTTAAGGAAGGTCATTATAGGGTAAAACCACTTGTGGATGGACAAATCAACCTAGTCTACTTTGAATTGCTAGCTGAAGTCCTCAATGATGCGAACGAGCGAGTAGGATATTGTGTCGTGGAGCTACTGCCTGGTGTACGAAATCCAGACGGCAAAGGCATCGGCTTTAGAAACCTCTTTAGAAAGACATAGAATTTAATTAGAATCCGAAGGACGCTATAAGAAAGTGCTTTAGTAAACAACTTTATGATGTTTAAGTTTCAAAACCAATTTAGTGCTCAAAACTGCCAAATTGGAGTAACATCATAATGTAACTATTAGAAGCCAGTGAGGTCTAAAAAGCTGTTGTTGACTATTGGGATCAGATATCAGCAATTTTTGCCGACATCCTTAAAACAAAATAAACAACCCAAAAAATCAAGCGAGCCGGTTTGGCGGAGAAGCTGACGCGACAGCCTGCAGAGCTGTTTTACCTGGGTGCAAATCCCAGAGCCGGCTCCACTTCTTTTCATACTATTGCCATAGTAATCCATTAGAGGTTAGATTTTGTTCTATCCAATATGGTACCGTCACAACTCAAAAGGATTCCTCCAGTTTTTCGAGAACTTCTTCGCTTGAAAACAATGGATTTTTGATAGATACATATATATAGAAACACTGTACGATTCAGTCTATACTAAATCGTACCGTTCAGTCAAGACTAAATGGTAGTGTTGAGAGATGAAGTCTGAGAAAGTCACACAGGATGAAGTTAGGAAAACACTTTATACATACTGGCACGATCTAGATTATTTTACTAAAAAGGAGTCCACATACATTGGACATGTACGTCAGTCTGAAGTAAAGTGGTTTATAATTAAATTCATTCGTGATGGAATTGAGGATGAATTTGGCAAGGAAAGCAACCTCTCTCGCAGACATGCATTTTCTGCCAAGGAATTGCATGAAGCCTACATCAAAAGCTCTGCAGGTGAGAGATGTTCTCTTTCCAACTTCCATTTTCATATAAAAGATCTAGTCGAACATGGATTACTTTGGGAAGTTGCCAGAATCCTAAAGGGTCGACATTATATAACATATTACGGGCGAACTTCAATTGCATTTCTTGATCAGTATGATGCACCTCTTCAATCAAAATTGGGTCAAGATTTCTTTGATCCTTTGAAGAGGGTGATAAAAGACATGAATCCAGACTTAGAGTTCGATCATATTAGTCAACTTGTGGATGATAACTTGGCATCATTACGTGATTTCTATAGTAGGATTATTTCATGGATTAAGATAAAATATCCGCATCTATACAAATCGAAGATTGATTTGGATATGTTCATGAATATTGTCGGTCATTATTCTTTCTTCCACAAAGACCTCTATAGAAGCTCAAAGGAAATTGCATCTCTAATTGATCTTGATAAGATAATGAAGTACGAACGATACGAATTAGGTTAGGAGGAATTGAAATATGAAGGCAGCAATTATCCGAAAATTTGGACCACCAGATGTGCTAGTCTTAGAAGACATAGAGAAACCAAGTATTCAGGACAATCAAGTGTTGATTAAAGTTCACGCTACGTCTGTAAACGCAATGGATTATAGAACGAGGAGCGCAAACGCACCACTTTGGCCCTTTGGAAGGTTAATGATGGGTTTAAAACCATCAGAAAAGGAAATCCTGGGCAACGAAGTGGCAGGAGAAATCGTAGAGATTGGCAGTAATGTGACTAAGTTCAAGAAAGGAGATAGGATATTCGGTTGTGTTCAAAGATCGTATGCAGAATATGTCGTCTGCACAGAAAATGCAACGATAGCAACAATACCGTCTGGCACGAGTTATGAAGAAGGAGCATCTATTGGATTTGGGGGAATAACATCATTACACTTCCTCAGAACACTCGCAAATATCCAGAAGGGACAGCAGGTACTCATCAATGGAGCATCCGGAGGGGTTGGCGTCTATGCTGTACAACTAGCGAAGTATTTTGGAGCTGAAGTGACAGGAGTCTGTAGTACAAAGAACATTGAATTGGTAAAATCATTGGGTGCAGATAGAGTAATTGATTATACTACGACCGATTTTACTAAAGAGGAAGAAGTATACGATATAATATTTGACGCTGTGGGGAAGAGTTCTTTCTCAAAATGTA
>JAEOUN010000084.1 GCA_016839245.1 Candidatus Thorarchaeota archaeon | reverse complement strand
TAATGCTCGGTGCACTCGTTCAAAAGTCTGGCATCTTTCCTCTTGATGTTCTAGAAAAAGCAATAGTTGAGATTCTTGGCCCAAAATCACAAGTGAACATAAAAGCTATCTACACTGGTGCAAAACTCATCTAGCCACCATGCACAAGTGGTAGGATAGTGAGAACGTCTCCTTCTTTCATAATCATTTTGAGCCCTCCAAGAACTGCTATATCTACTTCATTACAGAGAATCATAGAGTCTCTGTCAATCTCTTGTGGCTCTCTCCAGATGCTCTGTAAAAAGGATTTTTCATCAATCACTTTTTGAAGTACATCAGTCAAAGAAGAGCCTGATTCAATATCGACCATGACTGAATCACTGTCTATCTGTTTTGATATGGGCCCCTTGAACTTTATCTCAATCATCATATTGTGCTGCCACTCAAGAAATTTGAGGCAATTATTGATAAAGTACGTGCTTCCTGCTTGAGTATTAAATTCTAAATAGTATCAGAATGTGACTAATCTTATGACTTTAACAGATGAAACAATCTTGGAAGACCAAGTTGTTTCAAGCAGATATGCTCGTGCATTAGGTCTTGAAGAGCCAACATCAAATGCTGTACATCTAGTCAAGATTCTATCAATTCTGCTTCCTGCGTTTGCAGCAAGCTTCCAGATTAGTACAACCTTTTGGATGATTCATATGGCTGAAACCCTTGGTAATGGCGATTATTTTGCTGGTCTTACCTTAGTTGGTCTTCTAGTTGTTCTCCAGATGGCTGTTCAGACATCGCTGGATTACCCAACTGGTGTCTTAGGTGATTGGATTGGTCAGAGATGGGTGATTGCATCAGCCCTGTTCTGTTATGCAGTTGCCTTCTGGCTATCCTCATTGGTCATTATTGGAACACCCTTCTACATCTATGTTCTCATCTATGTCTTATTTGGCATTGGTGCCTCCCAAGAAAGTGGCGCATTCAATGCATGGTTTGATAATAACTATCGAGTTGCCATGCCTCATGACAAGGACAGAAAACAATATGGTGTATTTCAAGGAAGACTTGGAATGGTCTGGCAAGTTTCTTCAACAATTGTGTTAATCCCGGGATCTTGGCTTGCATGGTTATATAGTCGTCAGTTTGTCTTTGGTCTGCAAGCAGTATTCACTGCAATTCTCGGAGTTATTGTTCTTCGTATTGTAAAAGACCTGCCTGGAGTCAGAGAGGAGAAGGATGAGCGTCCTTCGATTAAAGAATATAGTTCTTTAATGAAAGATGGCTTCAAGTTCTTGTGGTCGAGTCGGTTTGTAACTCTAATTGTCCTTGGGCAAGTAGTAATGTATAGTACAGGACCTGTGTGGTGGAACCTCTTGCTCTTTCCACTCTACTTTAGTTATCTCGTCACCATGGTGGCAGTGTCCGCGTTTCGAACGTTGGTGTTTATTCCTCAAGCTATTGCGAATGAAAGGAGCGGTGTTCTAGCAAAACGCTTTGACCCCAAGACATGGATTCCCCGCTTCAGTTTCTTGCAGTTCACAAGTGTACTTTTTTATATTCTCCTAGCCATAATTGTTTACTTCTTTCCTGGAGTGGATCCTGATACTGCAGAATTCATCAGTGTGATGATTCCTTTCACCAATCTCCCATTGATTGAAGTGCCTGTTCAGACCTTAGTACCCGTTATTCTCATGTTTACATTATTTGTATCGTTGAATCTATTTGGTGGCATTGCAGGTATCCTAATCCAACGTGTAATGCTTGATGTCGTTCCAAATAGAATACGGAACTCGATGTACTCATTACAGCCAACTCTCATCATGCTCGTATCAATGCCTCTTATAGCGTTCTTTGGATGGTACATACCTCTTACAGGATTTGCTCCCACCTTCATACTATCTGCCATTATCTCTCTCATCGCAACAATAATGATCTGGGCTGCTTTCAAATATCCCATTCCAAAAGCCGAAGTTATTGTTGAGATAGATACTGAGGAAGCGACACTGGTTGATGAACTAGATATTACCTAACTGTCATCACACTATCAAACGACTCTTGCAGGACTTCTGGATTTAGTTTGCCAGCATGGTAGACCTTACCGGTTTCTATGTGATTAATAGTAACTTCTGCAGGACTAAAGAGAAGTGGATCCACTTTATAGAAATCAAACTCAAAGCTCTTGAACAAGTTATAGAATGGTTGACCATATTGACTCGATGATGAAGATGGCACTTTGTCTATTATCTCTACAAGATCCTTATCATCTGCTCTTACATGGTAGAACGTTTTTCCTCCATAAAGTATGCAATCATTAGTGACTCCCATGGCTCGATTATCATTCTTGGCCATCGGTGCAATAGGTGCTATACCATGCCCTCTCCTAATTCTTTCAGGATCAAATTTTAGCAGGTGTAATTTATGCATACCAACCTCTACAATCCTAGCTGATATTTGAACAGAGCCAGCAAGACTAGCCGTGGGCACTATGATGCAAAAGAGGTTAGATGCAGCAATACCACATCTCTCAGCTATATATTCAGTTACTTCAGGTGGAGGTATCTTTCTGCTCTCAAGTACAATTACACTCTTTTTTGATGTGTCTCGATATTCCAATTCTTCATAGAGCTTTTTTTCAACACAAGCCAACGCTCTAGCTGGACCAGAACCCATTGCAAAATACTTGCCAATTTTAATGGTCCATCCTGCATATTGAGATCCCAATGTGGATATTTTTGGCAAGTCTGTACTCGTTATAACTGCGGGTAATTCGAGATTTCCAATGTATGTCTTTGTCAATCTGACTACTCCCAATCCACCAAGACATACTTCTCCAATGAGTCTTCCAAGCTCGAGTGATCCTTTTTTTTCAATACCTGCATCTATTAATGTTGCTCCTGTTTCGCTTACACTTACAGAGCAATCTAACTCATCCTTTCTACTGAGTATCTCCTTAACTATCTCAAGAGCTCCCTGATTCACACTTAGCATATTTCAACGCTCCATGTGCAAATTCTTGTTCTTTATCTCCCGTACATATATCTCTTCATCAGTATTTGTTTCTGCAAAATCTCCGATGAACTTCATCCACTTCTCTTTCGTATCGATATTCTCAGCAAGAAAATCAGGACGCCGTGATTTCAGATATCGCAAATAATAATTCACAAACTCTCTCTCTGAAGATCCACTGTATTTGTATGTTGGCAAAATAGAATTCACTCTTCCAAGACAGATGATCATACCTCGTGTCGCTTGAAGTCCTGCACGTTCGCCAATATCTCCAATGACAACTATTGTTCCTCCCGTCATTCGAACAGCGCACGGAGATTCCACATTTCCCTTGACTGCGATGAATCCTCTTCTCATATGAGATGCCATTTCTCCTTTGACATTCCCTGCAACATAGACTCTTCCTCCCTTCATTCCCTCTTTACTTCCGCGATAGCCTGCACATAGATAGTATCCCGCATCTCCCTCTATCTGGATATTTCCACCTCTCATCTCTGCTGCTGCCCAATCATCAACAGAACCTTTGACATGAATTCTTCCTGCGAGCATCTCTGCGCCAAGATACATCCCAACATCCCCCTCTACTGTAATCCTTCCCTCATTCATGTTTCTTCCGATCATCTTGACCTTTCGTAGATCACCACGGAGAACAATCTCCGTATCCGTAGTTTCCTTTCCTGATTTTCCTTCAATCTTGAAGTACTCTTTCAAAGATAGTATTTGGTTCCCTTGATGAACAGGCAGTTTACCTATCTCTAAGGCAGTCTTGTCTGCAAAATGGCTTGGTGTAATTACTTCCGCCTCAAGAGGGAGATCCAATGTTTTCTTGAGGGTCAGGACGACTGTCATTGTACTCTCAATCCCGATGAAGTCAGAATATATGTTTCATTGATAAAGACTCCCGGTCGATGCAGTTTTACGATACAGACAAAAGAAACCGAGTATTCTTACATCACGTAAGTGGGTGTAGCACTATGGAAATCAATGGAGTACCAATTGATGATACCTTTGCAGAAGCATTTAGTATGCACATGAATCGTACACTGATAACCGCATATCAAGAGGATTGGGCACGAATCACTGCTCAGGAAACAACAGGATTTGCTACATCGATTATTATGTCCCCTGCAGAGGCTGGAATCGAATATGTCCCTCCTTCCACTGAAACACCTGACCAACGACCAGGTGTCCGTGTGATTTTTGCAACTGCAAAAAAGGAAGCATTGGAACAACAGCTTCTTGCTAGAATTGGACAATGCGTTCTCACAAGTCCCACTGCATCTGCATATGATGCGACTCCTGATGCCATAGAGTATTATCCTATTGGAACGCAACTTGCCAAGTTTGGTGATGGGCATCAGATAAAGAAAGGCCCGATTGATGGGAGAATATTATGGCTAGTACCACGCATGAGTGGCACATTTGTCATCCAAGAGGAATTCGGTCGCCAAAAAGGAGTTGCAGGAGGAAATATCATCTACTTTTGTAAAGACCTAGTATCTGGTATGACAAGTGGACGTGATGCCGTACAAGCCATTGAAAGGGTAGAGGGTGCGTATACCCCCTTTCCAGGTGGACTTGTTGGTTCTGGCTCAAAACCATCATCGAGATACAAGGGTCTTGTTGCATCTACCAATGAACGATACTGCCCAACCATAAGAGCGAAAATCCCAGACACTGAAGTACCAACTGGGTGTGAGTTTGCACTGGAGATAGTCATCAACGGACTTACTGAGGAATCTGTTGGAAAGGCGATGGCTACTGCTATCAGAGAGATCTGTAATCATGATGGAGTGATGAGAATTACTGCTGGCAATTTTGATGGCAAGCTTGGTAAATATCAGATAGGCTTGCATGAGATACTTTCCAAGTTCTAGCTGTTTCTATTGTCATTCATGTACCATTAATGTTCACGACCATACCTAATTATTAAGCAGAGGATATGCTAGATAGATGGATGTTTCATAAATGGAAGAGATTACTATATGGTGCGAGACAAAGAAGGGCGGAAAAGTAGTTGAGAGATTTGATTCAAATACTACAGCAGTCAATCTCAGTGATAGAAGAATTGGTGCAATTGACCTAGAAGTATTAAGTCAGTTTCCAAATCTTGAGGTGTTGACACTATCAGGAAATGAGATTCAGAGTCTTGATCTCTCTGTATTGAGTGGCAATGACAGACTGCTTGAACTCAATCTTGGTAGCAATGAACTTGAAACGATTAATCTCTCACCACTCGAGAATGCCAAGAGTCTCATGCATGTTGACCTATCTTTTAACAAACTCAAGTATATTGACCTTACACCTCTTGGGAGCTGTAAGAATCTGAAAGCGCTTCATCTCTATGAAAACAGACTGGAGAACATCGATTTGTCTGCATTAAGTAAGTGTATGAAACTACGAAATCTAACTCTCAATAATAATAGTATAGAATCACTTGATATCTCTCCTCTCTTTAAATGCCCTACTCTCATGCAATTAGGACTAGATGAAGGAGTGACACTAACTGTCAATAAGAAACTCAAAGAAATAAAACCTCCCCATGCATTGAAATCTCTAATCGGAAAGATTGAATGGTACTGACGATGCTTTTCTGTTAGATTAGACTTTCATCAGGCAATTTTGTTTCAATACTAATATTAGTGGTAAGATTTGTTAGCTTATTACATTTCTATAAGGGAACTTGCAGAAAGAAAATGCAATGCGCCTTGAAGGTGATAGCTAATGAGTTCTGAACTGGAAAGATATGTTGCCCTTGTAACCTCTGCAAATGTGTATCTCAATAGTGATGAAAAGAAGTACAATCTGGACCGAACAATTACTGAGTATTGTCATGGTGTCGAGTTTATTGAAAATCCTCTACCTGGTATCCCAGGGTCTATTATGACAATAGCATCAGATGTAATGAAATGGTTCAATCATCTGAGAAACGATGGATCCGAGAGAGTCAGATTACATTACAATCCATCTACAAGGGATGACATTCCCCAGAATATCAAGACCGAGATTATTGCAAATAGCAGTAGTTGGCTTTTTGAGACTCAATATGGTGATTCAAGTCGTTTATACATCAATGTCGTGAATCTTCAGAAGTTAGGGATATCCCAATTATGGAAGACTTATTTTGTCTTGCTTAAAGGTGCTTGTAAGAACCTTGATGATACATCTCTTTCTGTGAACGAATCAATTGAGCATCTGGATAGTATATTAACGATGTTATGCAATTTTGCAGACAGGTTCGAACATACTAAGCATTGGGTCGACAATTTTACCTGGTCAAGACAAATTCTCAGCAAGTCTAATCTTTCATCTATTGATCTTATTCCAAATGATATCTATTCAAAGGATGCATATCGGCTTTTGGAAGCAGCCCTAAGTAGCTGGGTTTTTGGAGGAATGGGATCCTGGAATGATCTTGCATTTAATGGAGATGATGCAAATCAATACACGTCGTTGACAAGACAACTCTATGAGGCCATATGTACTTCAATCGTTTCTGTGGTCAATAGTTATCCTTGAAATGCAGAATTAGGATATACTATAAAATTCACAAAACACATTCAACGAAATCTTTATCTCTACTCCTCCAGCGAAAAGCGAATGATGGTCTCCTCAGGGAAATAAAAAAGCCCCAGTAGCTTAGACCGGTTAGATCGCCTCCTTGGTAAGAGAAAAGGAACTTGCCTCCCTTTCGACTTTGAGGAGGCCGCGAGTTC
>JAEOUN010000083.1 GCA_016839245.1 Candidatus Thorarchaeota archaeon | reverse complement strand
GAAGAAGACGAAGATGATGGAATGCGCGTCTTCAAAGTGACTGTTCGAGGACATCAATATCTTGAACTCTATAAGAGATTAGCTTCACTTGTTGGCATTCCAATACCAGAACCAATCATCGGGATGTGAGTAACGTAAGATTTGACACCTCAGCTAGTCACAAAATGTGACTTCAAGACGTGACTTTGCCTTATATATAAAAAATGAGCAAATTACATTGAAGATAACTATGGGTGAAAGCCGAAATGGCGAGTAAATTAGAATTCAAAAACGAAAATGAAGTCGAACTCGGAACCATTGAAGGAGATGTCGAGATTCGAAATTGTCGGATTCTCAGTCCCCAACAAGGTAACGAGATTGTAATCTCAGGTACTTTAACAATCTATGACGAACTTGAAATTGATGGTAATCTCAGATGTGGTAGAATAGAACTCAAAACAAGAGATCGCATAGTTGTAAGAGGCGACGTGATTGTAGCAAAATCAATAGATGCTAGGAAAGGATCTCTTGAAATCGATGGAAATCTTGAGACTCGTGAGGTCGAAGTAGGTGCTAGTCTAAATGTTGGTGGCAATCTAAAATGCATCTCAGCCAAAGCAGGAGCATCCATCAAAGTCAATGGAGATGCAGAGGCACAGAGATTAACTAGCGGGGCATCCATTAAAGTACAAGGTGACTGCAAAGCAGAGAGAATTTCTGGTGGCGCATCAGTAGCTGTCCATGGTAGAATTGAATCCGATGAGATAGATGCTGGCGGATCAGCCAAAGTTGTTTCAGGAATTGCCAAGAAGGTATCAGTCGGTGGTAGCTTCAAAGCTGAGGAAGATATTGAAATCGTGGAACTTGATGTGGGTGGCTCTGGAAAGGTCGGTCCCGGTTCTAAAATAACTAGCATCGATATAGGTGGCACCTTCAAATCAGAAGGCGATCTTGAATTCGGAGATATTGATGTAGGTGGCACCATAAAACTCAACGGAAACTCGAAGGGTGAGACAATTGACGTTGGCGGTACCGTCAAGATTGAAGGGGACCTTGAACTTAATGGTGGCTTGAATGTTGGTGGTACAATTGGAGTCAATGGTAATTTGAAATGTGGTGATAAGATCAAGGTTGGGGGAACAATAAGGGTCGAAGGAAGGATTGAAACCTTCAGAATCATTGTTGGCGGAGAAATTTCATCTCATTATACAAAGGCAACAGATGGTTTTAGAATTGGTAAACGAGCAGAAGTGAAAGGATTTGTTGAGTCACGAGAAATACTCATTCGTGAACGCGCTCGTACAGAGTCGCTTTATGGAGATGATATCCGAATAGAAGAACGTGCCCGAGTTGGAAGTATCTATGGGCGTGTCATTTACATTGAGAGAGATGCAATTGTAGAGGGAGAAGTCCTTTACACAGAAATTCTTGAGTCTGAGAGTGGTGTAGTATTTCGAATAGAACCAAAGAAAGTCGATTCACTTCCACCTCCAGAAGATGTGCAATAGTTTATCCAAAATAGGCTTTCACCATATACAGAAGATTATAGAAAGGGAGTTTTCCCTTTCTAATAATCATGAACTCCTTTTCGTAGAATCAACAGTCTTCGTCCACTTTCAGGAGTATAGGGATCTCCGTCATATGTTCCTAACTCATCTATAATCTCAAAACCAGTAATTCTGAGAAGAAGATCTACTTCTCTGTTGAAGATGATTGCAGCACTTGATACGATTTCAACCTCATGTATTATTTCTTCATCCCAATTACGGGCAATATACCGAAGATCAATACGCATTAATTGGTCAACAAAATCTGTATGAATCTCACCATGTCGTTCGATAGTCTGGTTATTTGAGAGAACGAAAGGACCATTAACAAAAGTAGCATGGTCATGTTGCAGTGCACCTGGAAAGAGATCAAGAATGAAGATACCGGAATCATCTAGATGTCGGTTGATACATCTCAGCGTAGATAATTGAGCCTCCGTAGTGAGAGCGTGCCCAAAAGATACTGGAATAATAATCAATCTGAACTTTTGATTTAATTCAAAATCGGTCATATCGCCTTCCACGATAGAAATTCGTTGCGCGTTCTCTAACTGTTCAGTCTTTAATCTCTCTCGAGCCACATTCAACATCGAAGGCGAATTGTCTAATGCAACAATCTCATGACCATCACGAGCCAGAGCAAAAGTGACCCGGCCGGTTCCAGCAGCAAGGTCGAGGACAGGAGACCCTACTTCACGGGCATATTGAATATAAAACGGAATATCAGAATTATCTGCAAATAGATCATAAAAAGGACCTATGCCTTCATAACCAGGGCCCAAATCAGAGAATGAAACTTCTTTTTTATTGGCCATCTTCATTCAGTACCTATTGGAAACAGTCTTCTCATATTAAAGATTTGACGCTCAAATCTTATGTTGGAATAGCGGTTGCATCAATGTCTATCTTGTGTTCAAGATGAGACCTGTAGCGTTCTGGAACAGGATAATTGGCAAATGAGTGTGCAAACCACCTGCCCATCAAAGTCTCAAGTTCATTGTTGATACGAGTTTTTAGAGAATCGTTTAATGTCGGATTGCAAGTCCATACTCTCCCATGAATTGCATCCTTAACTATACCTCTCTTGACTACCTGCTCACCATGCACTATAGTAAGATATGTTGACTCAAATGTTCGCAGAATCTTATCAGGAGCTACAGAAAGGTCTGTTGATAATGGATCAATGTCGTATACTGCAATGTCTGCATCAGCACCAGTACCAAGATGGCCCTTGAATCTATCAAGACCTAGTATCTTTGCAGGAGCTGCACGAGTAGAGATTGCTACATCATATAGTGTCCATTCTCTATCAATATCAGGAAGAGTCGATTGCTCTGAAGCAGCAGGATGTATCTTTGCCAACCAAATACTTCGTTGTTTCTTACTCATGAGCCATGAGAGAACAAGGGGGTATTTAGTAAAGGGTCCAGCATTAGGATGATCTGTGCTTATCACAACGCGCCAGAGATCATCAACACTCAATGCAAATTCAAGAGGAATAGCCCATTGTATCGAGTTGCCTGCGGAATTAGGATTATAGGTATACGGAACAATTCCAGCGCCACCAGGTAGCTCGACATCTACGGCCACATTTGCCCATTTTTCGCCAGATAATTGATGGAGATAATATTCGAAGGGACCATCACCTGTCATTGTTGTGGCGGGACCAAACGTAATTTGACCAAGGTCCGTGGTGAAGTGTTTGTTCTTTCTGAAGTAATCGGCAAATTTCAGCCCTCCAGATGTGAGGTCCTTCCAGTCTGTACTATTAGGATTTGATGTACCTAGACAGTCAAAGGACATATGGGCCAGGTGGATAATGTGGTCTCTTCTCCCATGACCTCGAATGTCACGCACACAATCAAGTTGTTTGATTGTTGTTTCAACATTTCCGACACGTCCAAGATTGTTTGGATGAAGATGCATAGGGTGCGAAAGTCCAAGGTTTTCCACAGCCTCGCAGAGACCCCTAGTTATCTCTCTGGGAGTAATTTCCCATTCAGGGATGGGCGTATCAATATCACGGATGTCAATACCATGTGCCCATGCATAGGTTCCTCCAGGATTTACAACCTTGACACCAAGACCTCCAATCTTGGCAAGAGTCCAGGCAATATATGCAGCCAATCCACTCGTATCTTTCTCTGACAGATAATGAAATGTTATCATGCTGTTACAAAACATTGGAAGCATTCCGGTTTCAAGAATTGGCAAGTCTTCAATCTCTTCCCAAGCTCCCAATGCTTTCACAGCGGGGAGTGCAGGCTCTATGACCGTTGTATACCCCATTGTGGAGTAGCGATAACCAATGATGTACGAACTTGGCATCGTGTATCCAACTCCACTACGAGTGTGTTTTGTCTTTGGCACGGGATCTACTCGATGATCCTCAGGGCACATTGCTCGCCCATAACCTAATTTGCAGCCGATAATATGGGAATGAAGGTCAACACCTCCAGGCATGACAAGGCGACCCTTGAGGTCGATTCTCTTAGAACGCTCTGGCACTTTCTCAACGATTTTCCCATCAGAGATGCAGAGATCCTTTACCTCGCCATCTATTCCATTAAGAGGATCATAGATCCGTCCATTCTGAAGAATAAACTGATGACTCATATTAATGCAGACCTCCGAACAGCATCATAGAGCATCTTCAGAATTTCACGATCCGGTAAAATTCCCTCAGGAGGGTCAATAATTTTCTTGAGGTATAATGGGAGTCCATCCATTCTTGATGCCGCACCATCACACTCGATGCCAGATAGAGCTGTAGGTATATTCACTGTGGCTATCGTGGAGGTTAGATTCCTCTTAGGATCAAGATTGATGATGGGGATATGACTTAGATGGTTTAGTGCTTTTTTTGGAAAATGAGCAACAGGATCTGCTGCTATATTTAGAAGGGCATCACACTCTTCATTGATAAGTAGATCAACAGCTGTGTATTCACCCGGTTGATAACGTGGATATCCACGACTAAAGTCAACAGCAAAGGGAAATCCAGTCTGCCAAGTAGAGGTCTTGTTTGCTCCAGTGACATTATAATGGCCTCGCATTGGCATTAGATGCCAACGAGTGTACGAATTGAGATCTTGAACCAGTCTAATTGCAGCATCGATATTGTGATGTTTCCCCTTTGACTGTGACAAGCCAAGGCCAAAGAAGAGTACGCCATATTTCGCAGTCTTCATAGTATTGATAATCTCTGAGAGTTCCGCTAGAGACAACCCACCCACAGAAGTAGTGTCTAATTTAATTCCTCGCAAAAGTGCTCGAAGAGATTCTAATATTTCCAAATCACAACCATACTCAATCTTAATGAATCGATCTGCGCTTGAAGCAGTAATGGTCTTTCGAATATCAAAAACCCAAATCTGACGTTCTTTTGTATATTCTCCCAAGGGTTTTGTATATCTACTCATATGACGAGGATGAGCAAACTGTGGATTTGCACCCCAGTATATCACCAAATCAGCCCGATTTCTTGTTTCTGCCAAAGAGCCTTGGGGCTCACCGGATTCCTGATTCCCAAGGATGGTTGGACCATGACATACAGAGGATGTGTTATCAACAACGCCACCTACATATTCTGTTATTCTATAGGCTTCACGGTGAGCATCATTCTCGGTGGAACTTAATCCATATACAAGTAGCCTTTTGGATTTAGTAATTATCGAAGCAGCCTTTTCTATTGCTGATTGAAGTGTGACTTCCTTGTGTTTCAATCCAAATTTAATTGTGGGAGTAAGAAGCCGGCCTTCAGTATGACCAAGAAACTTTGCTTTACTTATCGCACATCCGTTTTGGTTATCAACAATCTTATTGTCATCAATTGAAATTATCAAGTCATCACAGAGACAACCACAAAATGGGCAGACAATATTCTCTAGGAGATCCTTGCGCTCAGTCAATTATTCTCCTCCAAGTGTTTTACGAAGTAATTCCTCTAAAGGTAAGACTTCACTGGACGGTGCGGAAATAATCTCTACAGGAATACCCTTGAAATTAGGCATTCCATTTGCCTCTGTTCCTGAACCTATCACCATGTTTGCATAGGGACCACAGGGAATGAATACAACTCCAGGTTCAGCATTTCTATTTACTCGACTCCTTAGTACAACACTTCCAAAAGCAGACTTTACGAGGACAGGTGAACCTTCAGCAACATCTAGTGTCTGGAGTGTGGTAGAATCCATCTCGCAAACTGAAATCTCATCAGAGTATTCCTTACTGAATTTTCCATGTTCCATTCCACGTCCCTGTTTCAGTGTGCGACCAGTTGTTAGAATTGCGTTGATGACTATCGAACTCATCGAGGATGCACCTAAAGATTTCAAGAATGCTATAAATCACATCTAGTTAAGAAGTCTTGCTGTAAAATAAGAAATGGAAGGGATGCGGAACATACCCAATCCGTATCCAACATTTTAGTCTCAGCGTAACATCCGAGATTCCACATCCCTATTCTTTTTAACAAATACACAGCTTTCTTAAAGTGTTTGTGTATATAAACACACATTAAATAGTCATGTTTACTAATATAACGATATGAGATTCTAAAAATAACGAAGATAGAAAAGAAAAATGAATCATTAAGCTATGTCGAAGACTTTATCAACTACAGCTCGCGGGAGCCTTCTGAAGCTCTCAATCATTTTTAGACAGTGGTTTGAACTATGACAGGAGAAAAGAAAATACTCAAAGAGCTATACGAACGAACTCTGAAGATACGATTATTTGAAGAAAAAGTGTGGGATCTCTTTGGAGAGAATATTGTACCAGGGACCCTTCATCTCTATCTAGGGCAAGAAGGCGTTGCGGCTGGAGTTACTGCCGCTCTCAAAGACTCTGATTGGATTCAGAGTACCCATAGAGGTCATGGACATGTCATTGCTAAGGGTGCTGACATGAATGCAGCACTTGCTGAATTACTTGGCAGGAAGACGGGATCTTGTAAAGGAAAAGGCGGTTCAATGCACATCACACAATTCGATACAGGAGTCCTTGGTGCTACAGGAGTTGTTGCTTCAGGACTACCAATTGCAGTAGGAGCAGCACTATCATGTCAGATGAGAAAGACAGAGGATGTGGTCGCATGCTTCTTTGGAGATGGCGCTTCAAATAATGGAACTTTTGGAGAATCGTTGAATATGTCAGCAATTTGGAAACTACCACTGGTCTGGATTGTTGAGAATAATTTCTATGCAATGGGAACTCCAATAAAACTAACATGTCCCAGTTCAACAATATCACAAAGAGCAGAGGCTTATTGTATTCCAGCAAAAACAGTTAATGGCAATAATGCCTTAGAAGTCTATGAGGCTACTGTTGAAGCAGTAAAGAGAGCAAGAGAGGGAGGAGGTCCCACCCTCATCGAATGTCAGACATATCGGATGAAAGGGCATTCAAGATTTGATCCTGCAAAATACAGACCTAAAGAAGAAGCAGATTATTGGCTTAGTCCTGAGAGAGATGCAGTGGAAGTCATTAAGAAGATAGCAATCGAACAAGGAGCAATCACTGAAAAAGAGGCGGAGAAGATTCGGACTGTACTTCAGAAAGAAGTTGACAAAGCGGCCGAGTTTGCTAAGAAATCCGATTATCCAGCACCAGAAGAGGTGCTTGATGATGTCTATACGGAGGCGAATTAAATGACTGAGATGACATACCGAGATGCATTGACTGCAGGACTTCGAGAAGAAATGAAACGTGATGAGAGAGTGTTTCTACTCGGAGAAGATATTGGTATCAATTGGGGAGGAGCATTCAAGGTCACAAAGGGACTGGCGGAGGAATTTGGTGTCGATAGAGTTCGAGATACGCCAATCTCTGAGAATACTATTGCGGGAGCAGCGGTTGGAGCAGCCATCACTGGGATGATTCCAGTCGCAGAGATCATGTTTGGAGACTTGATTTCTCTCGCAATGGATCAAATCTGTAATCAGGCTGCCAAAATGAGGTATATGTTTGGTGGGCAGACATCCGTGCCACTTGTTCTTAGAACAGCTTTTGGCGGTGGAAAGAATATCGCATCACACCACTCCCAAAGTCTTGAAGCTTGGTTTATGCATACCCCAGGACTCAAAATAGCAGTACCAGCATTTGCATCAGATGTCAAGGGATTAATTAAGACTGCAATTAGAGACCCTGATCCTGTACTCTTTGCAGAACATAAGCTCGTTTATGATAAGAAAGAGGAAGTGCCGGATAAGGAGTATCTAATCCCCTTCGGCGAAGCAAAGGTACGCAGAGAAGGAGCAGATGTCACAGTCTGGGGCACATTCATCATGGTTCACAAGGCACTTGAAGTCGCAGAAGAACTTGCAAAAGAAGGCATCAGTGTAGAGGTCATTGATCCACGAACACTTGCTCCTTTGGACAAGAAGACCCTTATTGAATCTGTGAAGAAGACAGGTAGATTAGTCCTAATTACTGAGGAAACACGGACTGGTGCTACAACTGCAGAGGTTGCGGCTATTGTTCAAGAGGAAGCATTCGATTGGTTAGATGCACCAATAAAGAGAGTGAATGCACCTGACACCCCAGTTCCCTTTAGTCCACCCCTAGAAAACTACTTCATTCCTGATAACAAAAGGATTGCAGAAGCAATTCGCAGTATTGTGTAGGTGATAGACGATGGTCACAACCATGATCATGCAACGAATGAGTGTAGCCATGGAGTATGGTGTGATACTCAAATGGTTGAAGAAAGAAGGCGATGAAATCAAGAAGGGGGATCCAGTTGTAGAAATCTTTGGTGAGAAGAATGAATTTGAATTGGAGGCTCCTGATGATGGTGTACTCCTCAAGATTCTATGTGAGGTAAATGATGAGATTCCCATTAGCGAACCTATTGCATTCATCGGTAAGAGAGGAGAAAAGTTGCCTGATATTAGACCAACGAAACTAAATGTGCCTTCAACTTCACCTAGTCCACAACAAGCCCCTGTTTCTCAAGTATCAGTGATAAAACAAGATCCTGTGAAGGTACAACCAAAAGTAGACACTCGTTTACCAGATGGCAGGATAAAGGCTTCACCGAGAGCAAAAAAGAAAGCAAAGGAACTGGATATAGACTTGTCCTATGTGACAGGTACAGGACCAGAGGGAAGAATTGTAGAGAAGGATTTACTTACTGTTAAGCAGTCAATCCCTCAATCATCCATTTCAGATGCCCGAAAAATTCGTAAAGTGGAAACGCTTACACCACTTCGAAGAACCATTGCTCGTAGAATGACACAGAGTGCACAGAATCCACATATCACTATGATTACCGAGATTGATATGACTGAAGTGGTCGTACTCAGGAAAGAACTTAATCAGCGCGTTGAGAAAGCACATGAAATTAAAGTATCTTTCAATGATATTATAGTCAAAGCAGCTGCAGACACACTTGAGAAGTTTCCGAAATTCAATGCAACACTCATGGGAAATGATCTCCACATCTTTGAAGACATTAACATTGGAGTGGCTATGGCAACAGAGGATGGACTCATTGTAGTCACAATTAGGGGAGCAAATAAGAAGTCCATAACTGAGATAGCAATTGAAACAAAGGAGAAGGGACAGCGGGCTAAAAAGAACCAATTGAATCCTGAAGAGTTGACTGGAAGTACGTTTACTGTATCCAATTTGGGACCATTTAAAGTGGATCTCTTCATTCCAGTAATCAATCCACCTGAAACTGCAATTCTTGCACTTGGACAGATAAAGAAGAAACCAGTAGTCATCGACGATATGATTGCCATTCGGTCAATGATGATGGCTAGTTGTGCAGTTGATCATCGTGTGCTTGATGGAGCACCAGCTGGACAGTTTCTTGCAGCATTGAAAGAAACTCTCGAAAATCCCTTCATGATGAAGATGTAAGGAGATTTTAGTCTTTCTGCAAAAAGATATGAAGACTCACATTAAGTATTGATTAGTGGAATTTGATGATTAAGACCGGACAATGCCCAAAATGTGGTGGAACCAACATCGCGGGACCACATAGAATCTTTGGTCAACATCATATACGAATAGATCTCCCAGGACTCTCTACAGCAACACTCGAAGCATTCACATGTGCTGATTGTGGTTATACTGAGTTGTATAGCGATAGTTATGGATTAGAGAATATTCGAAAAGGTGGAAGATTCATCTCAACATCACAGGAAACTGGGCACTCTCGATGCCCATATTGTGGTACTGAAATTCGACCTGGTACAACATTTTGTCCTGAGTGCGGAAATACAATTTAGAACGGATTTGATTTGCAAGTTACAAACATGCTTTAGGAATAATCCAGTCGACAGAAATGCAAAGACAGACAATGTCACGATTGCTGTAATTAGTATAAGTCGCATGTTGATATTCCAGTCCATTATTTTAAGCATAAAATTGCAAGATGAGTAATCAACGATGGACAATCTACAATCAGAGAATTTGCAGAAATCTACTTGAGTCTATTCAATAAAGAGGAGATTCCATCAAAATCGAGGGTGCTTTAAATCGTCAGATTAGAATAACATCTTGCACGTATCTTTCGTGTCAAGCCTTGAAAAACTGACATCTGCTCTACCTCAACTGTTGCTCTGAGGCATCCAGCCGATGGCGAGCAACTTCTATGAGCCATCGGCACTAATATTGGTTCCATCAGATTAATCAGATGAAGCTATTATTTATCCACTATGTCTTGGCGATTATTAGACTTCTCAGGATCAGACATCTATTGGAATCTAGCATATGATGAAGCAATAGCTAAGACGGACTTGGGTCAAGGAAACTCGCTTAATACCCTTAGATTTTGGCAGACCCATCGAGCAGTCGTCATAGGTAGATTTCAATGTGTGCATAAAGAAGTGAACCTGAAATATTGTGACGATAATGAAATTTTGATCGCACGACGATTTACCGGAGGAGGAGCTGTTTTCCAGGATAGAGGGAATCTAAACTTTGCATTCCGCCTTCACCAATCTCACCAGTATGTTCCCAGAAATCTTCAGGACCTCTATGAGGTATTCATTTGTACGATAGTCAAGGCGCTTCACTCGCTAGATATTCCCGCGAGTTTTGATCCAGTTGGCTCGTGTATACGAGTTGGAAAGAAAAAGATCTCTGGTACCGCAGGATGGATTAAACAAGGAGTGTCCTTTATCCATGGCACTCTGCTCTATGATACGGATCTCGCATCGCTTTACGAGAGCCTTAAACCTCAACCAAACCAACCAAAATATCTCCGGGATAAAACAAGGATTAGATGTATGGATAGTAAGAGAGATACTGTGACGAATATTGTTGATGAGGTAGACCATGCTCCATCATTAAGTGAAATCGAAAATGCAATTGTAGACCATCTAGAAGAATTATCAAGGACTTCCATTGAGAGAGGAAATCTAAAAGAAGAGGAGAGGGATGCTGCACAGGCTTTATATGATTCACACTATCAACACCGTTCGTGGAACTTAGGAACCTTAGCCAGGTTCACTTCATAGCTGAGGAATAGAATAATGACTGATGATGTTGAAAAGACTCTCAAAAGCTTCATGAGACATTTCGGGGCCCTCAATAGAGACATTCCAGATGTAAGGAATGCATTCACTGATCTTCAAAAGACAGTGCATAAAGACGGAGCCTTGACTGCAAGATTCAAGGAAATAATTTGTATTGTGGCCTCTATCTTAGCACCATGTGAAGAATGCATGGTTTATCATACAAAACAGGCTTTGACACTGGGAGCTTCTCGAGATGAGATTATGGAAGCATGTTCAGTAGCAATTGTAATGGGTGGCGGTCCGGCAGCCTCGCACATTGCTACGGTGCAGGATTGCCTTGATGCATGGGCACCTCGATAAGCATATCAATTGAATTTAGTGAAGAGCACTTTGATTGCCTTTTGCTTCTCCATTAATTCGAAACCATTCTCCCAATTATCAAGAGAGATTCTATGAGTTATTAATGGAGCAACATCTATTTTCTTCGACTCCATAAGACGAAGAGTAGTGACCCAAGAGGAGGGAAGTGTTCCCCAAGTACCAGACATTGTCAATTCTTTAATAGCTATAGCATCTAGATCGATTTCTAGTGGTCTTCCGCGAATTCCAAGTAATGTAACATGTCCAGCAACTTTTACGAAATCTAGAGCTTGATTACAGGCAATACAAGCCCCAGAAGCCTCTATCACAACATCCGCACCGCGACCGTTTGTTTCATTCATGATAGTCTTTAGAGGATCTTGTTCTACCTGTACATCTAGTGTGAGATCAACACCGATCTTTTTAGCTATGTCAAATCGCCACTGGTCAGCAGATACACCTGTGACGATGACTTTTCCAGCGCCCATTGCTTTCGCTATTTGAGCAGCAAGAAGACCCATTGTTCCAGGACCTTGCACGACAACAACGTCCCCAGGCATGATTGGCGATTTGTCAATAACTGAATGTACGACACAGGCTGTCGGTTCAGCTAATGCGGCTTCCTCCATAGGTACACTCTTTGGTACTTTATGAATGATGTATTCTGGTACTGTGAGGTATTTTGCAAACGCACCATTAGCGCGTGATGTTCCAAGAATCCTCTTCTTTTCAGAGGTGCATCGATTCATATGACCAGTCTTACACTGGTAGCATTTTCCACAATAGGCAGTGGCAGGCGATACAACTGAATCGCCAATAGCAACTTCGGTCACATCAGGACCTATCTCTACGACTTTTCCAGAGTATTCATGTCCAAGAATGACAGGAGGAGTATAGAATGTCTGATCATGCTTGATATGAACATCAGTACCACATATTCCAGCTGCAACAACTTCGATTAAGATTTCATCCCGTTTGGGTCTAGGATCCTTAATCTCTTTAAGTTCTAGATTTCCAGGACCTCTGGCTGTTTTCATGAGTCCTCTCATAATGTGTGACCTCGCCTAAGCTCAATATTACATATTATAGAATCTTATGAATGTGATTAATAATTAGCATTCATCTCGTTCAAGAGAGTTGAAAAACTGTGGAGGTTCATGTCCTTCATCTAAAGATCGTACACGAAATCCAGTCCCCTGTTCTTCACGTAACTTGCTCGCAGTCTGAGCACCAACGAATCGTTTCCGTACAGGAGCCTCTTTTCCTAACCATAAAAACACATTCTTACCTTCATCATCAACAACACAGAACACGCAATCAGAGGGCAAGCTATTCTTATTAAGACATACAGATTTTGATGTTCCATCATCCTGCATTTCCAGAGCATTGACCATCTGACTTTCCTCTATTATGAAGAAACGAAAACTTGCCAGTGAAATACTTTACTCACAAATGTAGATATATTCTACTAGCATGTGTGCATAACCAATCATGACTATCAGTGTGGGTATTACCGATTTATTCACATTGATGATTCAGATCCTTTCAAAGGTAGCTCGTAATGGTCCACCACAGTAACTGCATTTAGCTTCTAAAGGACCAGTCCAATCAATTCCTTCTTGAGAAATTGCTGCACCACAGGAAGGACATTTTTCAGGTAATCGAACAGTAGTCATCTGTGAGCCATCAGAATGTCGCTCACCACGATAACGATCAGGAATAACAAACGAGGGAGCCTCAACTGTAAAACCACGACCAACACTTCGAGCGATGCCGATACCACCTCTGCAGGCAACGACTGCAATGATTACAAATACAAGCACAAAGATGATGGGTATGATAATAAACATGAGATTGAAGAGGTTGAAGAATGTATCAAAGGGGAAATTAATTTGCATTTGAACTACTCCTAACAAGTTCATCTATCAAACTTTTTCTATATTCTCCATCTTATTATCCTTACTGAATTCTCTATTCATACAAAGTAAAAGTGGTGAACTCGTTATACAGGATTGCAGCAACTTTTCCACAACTTCACAATCAACCAATAAGAAGAAATACCGAATATAATTAAGGAACTTGTCGTATCCTGACTCTAGCATATTCAGTGTGATTTTGCACGTTAGGAACTTATAAAAGATTCACAGTTTAGAAAAGACAATCAGTTGGAGGTAAATTAAATTGCAGATACCGACATTTCTCCTAAGAAAACTCTACATCAAAGGAAGTCTCGAGAATAATGAGGATGGATTCCAATTCAAATTGAAAAACTCGATTTCTTCAGGTACAGCTATTAATATTGAACCAATCAAAGTAAACGGTAATGATTATCCTCTTGATGCTACAATAATCAGCTCTGAGGATGGAGAGATTACTGGAAATGAAATTTCGGAAGCCAAGACCTTTCCAATTAAGGTTGGGCTTGATATCACAATCCGTGTGAAGGGTGAACCGCTTCCCGAAGGCGACCATAAAATCGATATCTCATTGACAACGAAAGAAGTTGGCAAGCTTGCCTTTGATGTTCAAGATTCTATCTAATCACTAAAGATGCAGAGGGTAGTCTACCTTCTGCAACTATTTTTCATTTAGAAGCATAGTTCTATTGAAGAATAGCTATCTACAATATTCAAAAAATAGAAACACAATAGTTTTCTGCATTCTGCGTATTCATTCGAGCGGTGGAAAGAATGTATGTAAAGATACGCCAAGATGGTTCCCTCGGTATAGGCCGTGCAACAGAGGGAGATGCAGAGATTACGATGGGATTCGGTGAAGCACATATGGTTGCAGCTGCACTCGAAAAACTGGCCCAAACAGCCAGGAATCATAAGCAGACCTATCTTAAGACCACCAATGTTGGTGGTGGAAATAAGATTGATTTCGCTCGTGCAGATGATGGAACTATTACAATCTCTGGAGATCGACAGACATACATCTGTACAGAATCAGAGGTTCGTGAACTAGCAGATAAATTGAGGCATTTACCTCCAGTGGAGGTGGCGCCACCTTCAGATTATGTCAAGAAAATCACTCCTTCAAATGGACTCTGCTTGCTTCTAACAAATGGTGGTAATTCAATCAGATTGCGTTTACCAGAAGCAGCACTTGTGAAAACTGCAGTTAGAAGTAGTATTAACTCTCGATACTATGATGAAACAATTGTCAGTGGTCAAAGAAGAATAGTTGCAAGTAGAACAAGTGATTTGAAATGGCAATTTAGAGGAGGAGAGAATACTATCAATTTTACAGCCTTTGAGATTGAGGCGTTAGTGTCGGGTATCCATAATGGTATTTTAGATGTCTTAATGGACTTGGTAAAGAGTTTTGGCTCTGATGATATCTCAGACATAAGAGTCAAGAGTGTACTTCAGAGAATCGAACAAGAAACCGCGAAAGTCTTTGGTGAGGACAAAGAATCGAAAGGCATTGTGAAGGATCTCACAAAGAGAACTAAGGCAATCATTGGCATTGGTGAGTATGCTGACGAGCGCGCGGATCATTTTATAGAAATGTGCAAGTATGTGTACAAGAAAGTCGATACTAAATATGTTGAACCACTCTTCGATCTTTTCGCAAGTGCATTTGTTGCAGAAGTCTAGTGTGACGATTCGACAAGCTCGATAATGTAATGATCTTTGGTGAAAAGGAAACAGATTTTCCTATCATCAAACAAAGGTGCCTTAACAGGTTGACTGATTACAATGGCACCTTTTTTTCGTGCATCATCTTTAGCTACCTCGATATCAGGCACTTCAAAGCAGAGATGGTATAAGGATTGTCGCTTTTTCAATAGGTCAGTCACTGGAGAATTGTCATCAGTTGGAGTAATCAACTCAATCTTAACGGGATCATCTTCCGATTGCCCCATCATGACGACACGTACCTTTTGAGTCGGATCATCGACAATTGCACCGAGTTGTTTGAATCCAAAAAGATCCTCATGATGCTTGATGCCTTCGTTGATATCTCTAACAAGTATTCCAATGTGACTGAGTTTCATAACAAGGAATGCATACTGTATTGCGATAAGTCTTACCATGCTGCCCACAATTCTTATGACTGAATGGAATTACACTGATGACAAGGAGATTGAGAATAAAATTATGTCACAGGCCAGTTACCTCCAACAGCTAACAAAGAGATGGGGCTTAAAGGCACCAAAACAGATGTTACGGATGATGCGATTACACAGAACATCATTCAATGTCATCCTAAGAAACATATTCGCAGCATTGGAGGATGGCGATGGTGTGTTTGCATTTCCAACCGTTGCGGCAATAGCAAAAATGCGTCCAGAGCTGGTAAGAGAGATTATCAAGGAAGGTAATGAGGTAGCAAGTCATGGATACAACCATGTTAGATATCCGTCACTCGATGCCAAAGAGAGAGAACGAGATTTTGCACTGAGTCTTCGGACATACAAAAAACTTGGCATAGACATTAAGGGATTCCGGGCGCCTTATGACAGATATACAGACGATATGCCCTCAATGCTTGAGAAATATGGAATAATTTGGGATGGAGGATTTGGATATAGACCGGAGCATAGAGAGAGAACACATTTCTTCAATGTCGATATCAATTCAAAATCCTCTGATGTTACATATATCCCCTTGAACATCTGGAGTGATGATCTCATGATTGATAGTCGAGGAATGACACCTGATGCAGTAACCACGATGTTGAATGATACAATAACACAGGCTTCAAAGACACAGGGTGTAATTATGTTTGACCTTCATCCCATTCGAATGGGACAACCTACTTATGTTGGATGTCTTCGAGATGTCTGTATTCACGCAAACAGTCTTGGGGCGTGGATTACAACTCCCAGTGAAGCTGTGACCTATTGGAAAGCACATAGGAGATGGAAAGGAGATAGGACATTCTGCCTTCTGTTGACGGGGGATATTGATAATTGGGTCTTTTCTGATTATCTCAGAAGAATGATATGGAAGAGAAGATAATTCATAGATATGGAGAGAGAAAGAATGGGTAAGTTCCTTGGAAGGTGTCTACGGATTCTGGCATGGCTTGCTCCATCTTATCAATTCAGAGCAAGTGTATACAGAAAGTGTGGCGTCAAGATTGGTAAGGGCGTCTATATGGGATTCCTTGTAATGATAGATGGCGAGTACCCAGAATTCATCGAGATTCAAGATTGGGCAAGTATTGGACCAGGAGTGAAAATCATGGCGCACTCAGGCGCAAGTCCATATCATCAACAACGGAGGATTTTCCATGAGGGACCCAAGAAAGTTGTAATTGGCAAAGGTGCTTGGCTTGCTACAGGAGCAATCATCCTACCAGGAGTGACCATTGGAGAGGGTGCAATCATAGCAGCTGGTGCAGTAGTAAGTAAGGATGTTCCACCACTCACTTTGTTTGCTGGAAATCCAGCACGGATGGTGCAAAAACTAGAGCCACAGAAAGACTAATCCTGTAATTTCTTTGTAAGAAGTTCTTTGATATCACCAACAGTCCAAATGTCAACCACTTCTTCATCTTCGAAGAAAATCCCGAATTCATTCTCTATTTCACTTACAATGAGAAGATGAGCCATTGAATCCCATGGTTCGAAATCCTTTCGTCTAAGGTCATCTTTAATCTCGTTTTTTTCCAAGAGCAGGATCTTGGAAAGTATGTTCAGTAATCGATTGTTAGTTTCACTCATTCTTATTCCTCTAGTAGCTCAATCCATTCAGGTGCATCTATTGTCTGTTCATTTAAGTTGAGAATCCAAGTTGTCACATCATCTCCAGATGTTGCAGGCATCCCAAAACCATGGCGCTCATAGAAATCAGCTGCTGGAAGGTTCTTTTTCGTTGGTATGTACTCTCCAATAATTCGTTCTGCTTTCGCTTTTCTTGCATCTGCTAAAATCTTTGCAAGCATCGCAGTCTCAGCAGAGCGTCCAATCACACGACAACTCATTAAGAACGAGTCAATCCACCATTCCGGACCTTTTTTCCGCACAATAGCCACACCAACAACACCTTCATCTCCAAATTTGTCTTGAACAGCCATGCTGTAAACTGCAATATCCTTGGATTTTCTGAAGGCATCAACATCTGCATCAGTGTACCTTCTAGTTGTGAGATTGAATTGATTGGTCTTGCCTATCAATTGAACAATTCGTGGTGCATCAAAATCACTAACCTCTTTCACTTGTACCTTCAGTTCAAGAGTACGAAGAAAGTCCTCAATCGAAGTTGCATTTTTTTCTAGCTCTGCCCTCTTACGTTTGCCAGCATACATCTCGCCTCTCGCAAGGTCTTCTTTTGTTAGAGAGAGTACATCAAATACATGAAGATTCTCTAACATCTCGCGATACAACCTTGGATTCTTAGGCATATCAACTACCATTACTTCAGGATGCACTTGTAGAACCTGAGCACGCTCAACTGGATTATCATCAAAAAAGACCATGCTATCAAGACCAATGTTGATCTCAGAGGCTAGTTCTTCAAGATTCAATGCTTTATTCTGCCAGTTGATTCGCATTGCAGCAAAGTGATCCTCTTTCAGAACCTGATAAGGATGTTCACGGAAGACCCTGATTGCATCATCATAGTTATTCTTACTGCAAATAGCTAGAATTACTCCCCTGTTATAGAGGCTGAGAAGCACTTTTTGAAATTCAACATATTCGATACCTGGAGATGTATTTCCAAGTTTGATACCTTCCAGACCATCTTCTCCAATGATACCACCCCATAAAGTATTGTCAAGATCAAGAACGATGCACTTCTTTGTCTTTCCTCTTAATGCTAAGATATATCGCAAATACTCGTCTGCAAGTACAGGAGTAAATTGTTCACTGAAAGGTATTGAACCACGGTACCAAATATTCCAGTTTATTATTCTTGACTTGCCAAAGTCACTAGCAACTTCATCTAAATCTACAAGGTATGCACGTGAATTCTTCTGAATCTTTTCTCTAAGTGCCATGTTAAGATTAGTAAAGAATTCTCTGAGCCCAAGATCCTGCTTATTGTCAACGATGCCAAAGGGCGAAAATACAGGTACAATAAAATTGTTCACTAGGACAATAGCTGATGAACGAGATTCTAATTCATCAACAAGTGAGCTGACATCATTGACTAGATTCTTCATAATGGAACGTCTTTCTTTCTCACTTATTTTGATAAAAGTGGCAAGGAACATCTTGTCAAGAAGTGACCAAGCATCAATAGAAAGGACGATAACATCTGGATCAATCTTGTACAGACCTGAGTTTTTGTCAAGAATCTCTTGACGATATGTGTTGAATCCTCCAACAAAGGATTCTACATTGAATCCTGCAATTCGCGTCTTGACATCAAGACATGCAGTAAGTGGTTCAAGGGTAGAGGATCCAATCACAGCAAGGCCAATTCTATCCGGATCATCTTTCAACACTCTTTCATCGAGTGCTTGAATTTTCTTGTACGCACTCCATAGATTCAGATAGGAGGAATCCTCCTTCACCATGGATAGAATATCAGAGATGTGCTCTTGATCACCAGCCATTATCATTCACACCCTTCTAGTAGTTCTGCAATTTTCTTGGTCAAAAGAGCCTGAAGAGCTATTTCACTTGCTGTCATTGAATGAGGTATCAGTAAAGCAATTGCCACAGCATGCTCTGTAGAGTGAGAAAGGCTAAGAAGTATTTTAATCTCAGGCAACTGGCAAACCATGGCCTTGGGTAAGCCATTTTCATCATGTAAGATTTCTATTGACTTCATTGAAACGAGAGCCTTTTCTCCAATAGCCTTAGTTACTGCCTCCTTCCCGGCAAATATGGCAGCGAGATGCGATGATGGTTCCGAAAATCCTAGACAGTAATCCAACTCTTTCTCTGTATAAACACGCTTGAAAAATGGAGACAGGGCATGTAGATTCTTGAATCGCTGAATCTCAACTATATCAATACCAATGCCAAAAATATCCTCAGGAAGGAAATCAGACTCTCCGCTCAATATAGTTCATGCTGTCGATACTCCATGACTCTTATAATGATAATGACAAGGCTATCCTAAGCTTTTATTCGAAGTCTCAATAATTGCTGTTGACCAGGGATATCGACTCAGAATATTATTCATCAGCCTTCGAACCTTTAGTTCTTCAGAAGTCCCTGCAAAGACAAGGAGGAGGACTAGACCGCCTCTTGTACGTTTGAATTTTTGATACATAGTCTTAGTAGTGTTGATAGTGTCACACACAACCATAATATCAGCATGGGGAATGTCCAAGTCACGTTCACCAACTGGAGACATGACCAGAATCCCTGCATCCTCATCCTCTCTAAATGAACGAAGAACCTCACCCTTGTTGTTAGTCTGCCCTGTTATGGTCAGAACAGTCAGTCCAGCCGTTCTAAGGATGTCTTCAACCTGAGCAACCATTTCAAGATATGATGTAAGCACGAGTGTCTTATGATGCTCTTTGGCTATTTTCAGGATTTGTACAGCTTTTGGTGATACCTTTGGGAGGACTCTTCTAAGGTCACTGACATTGAAATAGTGCTTGACATAATCACTATAGAACATTCGTAAGAATTGTTTTGGTGGCATAGCATAGACATATTTTCGCAACATTAAGAGATTGGAATACCTGCCTTTAAGTTCCTCATTGATTGGTAGTCGTTCGAGAAGAAGATGGACACGTCGTGAGTCACCATCAACAAGATCTAGATTGCCATCTTCCTCCAACTCACTCATAATCTCAGCTCTTGTGCTTCGAATCAGTTCATCCAATACTTTTGAGATAGAACGAATCTTAGAATCATTCACCATGCTTATTGAGAGAAGTGTGGGTTCAAGAAAGTCTTCAACATCAGTCCCATAGAGATCTTCCATTGTAATGACTTGTGCACCTGGAATGTATTCTTTCAGTGTGGCAAGCTCTCCTCTGATCTCAATCTGTTCTTTTGTAAAGACAGCATGATCATCACGAAGAGTGCCACTCATCCCAATGATCCATTTTCCTGATAAATAAGAGAGAAGCGTTGGCCATGGAAAAACAAGAGCTGTTCGACCACCTGTCCTCCGAGCGAGTGTGTCCACTTCATTAATTAATACTATCTTAAATCGGTCAAAGAGAGAGGGATCTTTCTCGAAAGTACTAGCTAATACTTGAGGTGTGGCAACAATGACTCGTTTCTCACGTAAGTTCATTTTTCTATATCCAGAGGGAACACGTGAAGTAAGTTCACCAAGATCATCGCTTAAACCACCATATTCACCCTTGAGATAATCAATGGTTTCAGCCAGGGAAGTAGAAGAATGTACGACTATTATAATTGGAGTTTCTGGAAATTTCTGAGTCACGATTTGATGGGTTATGAAACGTTTCCCCAAACCACAATCCAATTCAAGGAGAAGAGGCGTGTCTTTGAATTTACTGACCCGCTCTAAGATATATGTCTGATATCCTCGGGGAGTATACTTAGGTTTAGAGTCGGGCATCATATTAACACGCAGATTCATCTTTTATGAACTCATCTAATATTAGCAAATATTGAACTTAGAATTGTTTGAACACCTTTGCTAGAGAGGGTCCCTTTACATGCATATCAAATTCGTTGAATACACCAAAGGGAACACAATGGACATGGAATCCCTGATTCCTAAGCTTTGAGGCAACATCATCAATGAGGTCTGCCACAAACTCAGGTGATGCCTTGCTATCATCCAAGTGCGCAAAGGAATGTAGGATAATATTATCGCAATTAACCTTCTGAGCAAGCCAGCGTATATTTTTGACCATCTTCCTGAAGACACCAGATCGGTTCTCTTCATCCTGTGCTTCAGAATGAATCCAGATTAGAAGGGTCTCTCCAAAGGTCACTGGTTCAATCTCAGTCTCATCTGGCCTGTACCAAAAATTCTCCAAATGAAGCATTAATAATCTCATTAAATTCGCCAACATTTTTAGAGTATTGTAGATTGCAAATAGGACTAAAACCGCTCGCCTTCAGAGGGAGTATCAACTATATCATCAGGTTCAACCTCAACTGCACCACCTATGGGCTGATAGATTGTTCCAGTCACACCTTCGGCTTTTCTTGGAATGGCTTTTCCGTGTACCCAGATAGTGTTAGGAGGAATTGTTGTATCTTTTGGAACGACCGAATTTGCACCAACAATGACATTATCCCCAATATCAGCTCCAGGTAGAACAACAGCATTGGCACCTATGGTGACATTGTTACCAAGTTGGACAGTCTTTAGATATAATCTTCGACCTTCATACACAT
>JAEOUN010000082.1 GCA_016839245.1 Candidatus Thorarchaeota archaeon | reverse complement strand
TGGTGACCCATCTTCATCAACAGTAGCCACGATAGAACTGGGATTTAGCGTTCCACCTTCTTTTTTCCAAGCAGAATACGCATCTTCAAGAAGCTCAGGCGACCGTCGCCATCTCTCCTTGGATGCAAATTGATCTTCTTTAGACAAAATCACTCACTCCAAACTAAACAAATCTGTGTTTCTTCTTGACAAATTTCAATATGGAATCTTCTACACTAGAAATTTCTCACGCTCACCGAGGTAGGAGCTAATAAGGTATCATACGAATTAGATTATGACGAGAAATATTTGGAGGAACCTTTGTGAGAATTCTCTAACTTGACAGTGCCCGTCCAATTAAGTGTCTTTTCTTGGCCTCGAATGTTCGAGGCCATCTCTATTCATTTTGAAAATACAAACAGTAATGGCCTTAAACTATTAGTCCTTAATGTTGTAAGTCTGAGGAACAGTATATGCAATTGTTTTCGGATCCATTCTCAACGGGACTACTTGCAAGTCTACTTGCGGGAGGCGCTACAGGACTAGGAGCGCTCCCAATCTTTGTAAAGAAAGACTTCAGTCGAAGAACCCTTGATATTATGCTTGGATTTGCAGCAGGTGTTATGCTTGCAGCCTCATCATTCAGCCTTCTTGTTCCAGCCTTCGAGGACGCAGCAGTTGTGGCAAGTGGATGGAGTGGAGTGTTCACTATTGTTGGGCTTGGTTTTGTATTAGGAGCAGGATTTGTACACCTAACTGATAGGTACTTACCTCACGAACATTTCCAAAAGGGAACAGAAGGACCTTCGTCTTCACTCTCGCGAGTATGGCTCTTAGTAATTGCTATAACGATACATAATTTTCCTGAGGGGCTTGCTGTGGGTGTGTCCTTTGGAGGAAATGACATCATCACAGGTATCTCTGTTGCAGTCGCTATTGGCCTCCAGAATATTCCAGAAGGGCTCGCAGTTGCTGCACCTCTCGTACGTCAGGGTTATTCAAAGAGATATGCAGGATTACTTGCTCTAGCAACCGGACTTGTTGAGCCTATAGGTGGGTTACTTGGGGTCTCAGTAGTGATATTTGCAGTAGGCCTATTACCCTATGGACTTGCTTTTGCAGCTGGCGCAATGATATTTGTTGTTGGTGATGAGATGGTCCCTGAGAGCCACGCGGGTGGAAACGAGAGACTAGCAACATGGGGAATTATGATTGGATTCTTTGTTATGATGTCTCTCGATAACGTGTTTACATTTCTGTTTGGTATGGGATAAATTAGTCCATCTTCATGTGTTTGATTCCAAAAACGCAGATTGTGATTGCAAAGAAGAATACCATGGCTGCAAACGCTACACTAACTGCGCCTGGAATGAATCTCTGTAGTATAAGACCAGTTAAAATCAGAAAAATACCAACCATTATGATAATACAGATTGGTGCTCCACGAGGTAGGTCATCCCAGATTGAGTTCATGATTATTCGAAACTCTATTGGTCAATAATTAGCTTTCTTTTGCAGGTCTGGATACACAAAAACCATAGATAGATGCTGGACTTGTGTGGATTTCCCTAAGACTGAGTTCGAGTAGACCTCAAGCTAACATCAGCGAATTGAATTAAAGTGCCTTCGATATCTAACTACCATTCTTTGATACCTGCAGCCACAGCAATACTTCATAGGCGCACAGCAACGTTAATATTGCATTCATGTCCGACTCTCCGAGAACAATGCCGTCGTGGCTCAGTCGGTAGAGCGACAGCCTGTTACCTCTTGATCGACTGGTCGAGAGCCAGACAGTTGTTGGTCGGAGGTTCGAGTTCCAGCCCCCCTGCGAGGCTGGGAGCAATCCCTCCCGACGGCGCTTTTTCACTATAGTTAATTATTTATTCGAGCTTCCACCGATTTTCTACTTCTATCCCAGACTCGCTGAATTGAAATGAAACCTTTATCTCGATTCGAAAGTAATCTGGAGTTAGTAGAAGGGGATAGTAAGGATGGATGATCCAGTTCGGATGGACCTGACTGATATTGAGGATGGTACACAATATCGAGATCAAAAGTGTGAGAAACTCGAAGATATCTTGAGAAAAGATTCGAGATTTGAAGGATGTATTGTAAAGAGGATTAGACTTCAGAAAGAGGCTCCAGAATTGAAGGATCCCTTCAACATCCAAAACGAAAAAGAACACATTGCATGGTTCTATGAATGGGAATTTGAAATCTTGAGTGAGCCTGAGATCTACTCGTATATCGAATTTCAAAAAGAAAAAGAAGCAAGGGCAGATTCTTGTTTTCGTCTGGATTTAATAGGATTGGTTCTCCTGTTTTCAGGAGTAATATCAATCATCACCCTTATTCTCATTATGCTCATCGGCCAGTTTACAATAGACCGTGTAACTATCATGTTACTTGCTGGTTCAGGTTTACTTCCTGTGGGAGTATTGGTGTTAATCATCAAAAGAAGACTTACGGAATTCAAAAGAAGGGGAGTTGCTTTTGCAAGGGAGAATCCGCTTTTCGTAGAGGCACTAAGAAAACTAGCAACTCTTTCTGGATCAGGTAATGAAATGTTAGATGATTATGCTGAAAAATTAAGAATAGTAGAGGATTCGATTACAATTGGAAACTAGCTCCCTACGGCGCCTCTTTTCTTTGTTAGATTTACTATCTGTAAGTAAGTCTATTCAGATTCCCACCATTCGTCTGCTTCAATTCCAGAATCATTAAGTTGTTTCTTTGCTTCAGTTGCAAATTCAGAATGAC
>JAEOUN010000081.1 GCA_016839245.1 Candidatus Thorarchaeota archaeon | reverse complement strand
TAAAACAATTTCATTCTCTTGGAAGCTATCAATGGTTTGAATAAAAGTCCCATTCTGTAACCACGAGTCTTCATAATATGCAGTTTGTAACCAAGATACAGGATCAATAGAACGGACCAAAGTCATTAGATTATCTAAGAGAATCCACCGTTGGATCTTTGTCAGAGTTCGAGAGATGCTGAAGCGCAAACTTGCAACTCTTAGATTTGACTTTGAGAAGTATCTTGCAGTTTCTGAAGCTTGAACCTCAATAGTATATGAAAAGTGTGAACATAAAGGTATGCGATCCAAGCAGAATTTTTTCTTTTGCCATACTTTTGGTCTGAAAATGACTGTGGACCTGAATGGCGCCATCAATATTGTGAAGCACCTCATTATGCTCATTCTCTTACTGAGAAATGAGAATGGACAGGGAATGTGAATTAATTCAAGGCTAGAGTCATACTGAAAGCCTGGATGAAGAAATCTACTTCTAATAGGAAGTCTACACTCACCTAGAGGACACCAGCCTCGAGTGGAGAGTCCGTGACTGACTCCTATGAGCAAACTTCACTTGATGAATTTTCAAGGAATAGAAACCCTGCTATGGTAAATGCTGCGGAAAAACCGTTTGCTATCACACCAACTGGTGATGGTGAACTGATGCAGCGGATAGAAGTCAGGTCCCATCGGAGAAACGATCTTCCAGTGAAGAGGGGCAAATCTCATGATAATGTTACTAACTTAGGTCAGAAACAAGTAGGTGACAGTAATCATAAGAAGGTTGGAACCCAGAAGTGTCTTCAAGTTCACTCAGCTATTGTAAGAAATAGTCTTTTTAACATCCTACAAACAATGTTCATGTGAACAACAATGGCAGATTCAGATAGTAACAGACTCGATCAAGGGCTCAAGAACCTACTTGACAGAGCTATAGAGTTAGATCAGAGAGGAATGAAGAATGAGGCTTGTCAGTACTATCTGAAAGCCAGTAAGATTTTGATTAAATTATCAAACTCAGCAGCACTTCCATCAATTAGAAAGCACTATTTTAATCGAGCTCAAGAATGTGTTGACAGGGTGAGATATCTCTCAGGTATCAAGAAAAAAACTGCTGGTCCAGTTGATGGATTGGCAACGCCACTAGTAATTGAAGCAGATAATGTGACACCAATTTCAATCAAACAGACTACAAAAGCAGAACAAGAGATGGATGAAGAAGAGAAAAGACTTCGTGAAATGATATCAGATACGATTATCTCAGAACGTCCAAGAATCAAGATGTCTGAAGTTGCAGGGCTTGGTGATGCCAAACAAGCCATCCAAGATGCCATAATTGCTCCCATGAAACATCCAGAACTATTCAAGGGAAAGGCAAGACAGCCATGGCGAGGAATTTTATTTTACGGTCCTGCAGGATGCGGAAAGACTCTGATTGCAAAAGCTGTCGCTTCAGAGGTCAATGCAACATTCTTCAACGTCTCAGCTGCAAATATTGTGAGTAAATGGCTTGGCGAATCTGAACGTTTAGTAATGCATCTATTTGAGCTGGCAAGGAAAAATCAGCCTGCCATTGTCTTTATCGACGAGCTGGACTCAGTTGGTGTTTCGCGTTCAGGCGACGATGTAGGAGGAGAGCGCCGAATGAAAACGCAATTGCTAACTGAACTTCAGGGGCTTGCAAGCAATCAGGATGAGCGCGTTACTGTAATTGGCGCAACGAATTTGCCATGGGAGATTGATTTTGCTCTTCGGTCAAGATTCGAAAAACGCATCCATGTCCCACTACCAGATACAGAAGCTCGTGCAGCAATTTTCGCTATTCATATGGAGGATGTTGAAATATCTCCAAACATAGATTATCAAGAGTTAGCGGACCTTACAGAGGGATATAGTGGCAGAGACATAAGCATTGTCTGCAGAGAAGCAGCTATGGAACCGATAAGAGACCTTCAACGTTCTGGAAGAATGGATGAAGAACAAGAGATTATTGACATCCGACCTGTATCACGAGAGGACTTTTTGAGTGCAATAGAAAACATCAGACCTGCAACAGCCCCAGAGGATGTCAAAAAGTACATTGACTGGGCGGAGGGGTCCTAGAATTTGGGTATGAAAGAGAGGACTCGACCAAAGGAGAAAGAAAAAACACAGGAAGAACCTATCGAATCAAAACCAATTATCGAAGACGTTGAATCAGAACAAAAGGTCAAAGAATCAGAGGCGATTCACGAACCAAAAGTAGTTGTTGAAATTGGTGCGACGGAAATCGATGGTATATCAAATGAAACAGAATCTGAAAATTTAGACAATATTCTAGAACAACCCGCTGAAGTTACCGAAGAGGAGTTTTTACCACCTTGGGGAAGCCCCGATGAAAGTGAGTGGATGTATGGCATTCCTCCAAGAGAAGAAGATAGAGTCATGTGGGCGGGAGAATGGGCAGATTTCATATTACAATGGACAGAACATTATTCAATGCATGTCCTATCAGTTGCAACATTCATTTCAGAACCTCCATTCAAATATCTACGAAGCAAAGTCGATTCATTCAAAATGATTACTCAGGTACTCATCGATAAGGAAATTGCAGAGTGGACAGACCGTAGAAAAAGACAACTAAGGGTATACTGGAAACCACTAGAAGATTGGGCAGACGTTATTTATGCATGGGCACTAAAGACTGGAAAGGTCCGATTAGATGTCAAATCTATTGTAATCCAAGAGTCAGCTGAAGACTTTGCTAAGCTTCCAGAGAAAGACCTGTATGTTATTCTAAGACTCATGGTAGAAAAGGAATTTGCAGAATGGGTTGATAAGAAAAAGGGTGCAATCATCGTTTCTACTTAGTATGAACCGGCAGTTCTTGGATCGGAATTATCTCTTGATCTGAGACCAGGGAAATAATATCGTCCACCAGTAGAGAAGCGAATATCAGCTACAGCCATTCCAGCATCAACCAGACTTGAGAGCACCTGACGAGCATGATCTTCAGACCAATTCAATTGTAACATAACCTCTTCAACTGAAACATGACCTTTCGACGCGGCAAGATTGATGATGTCAGCTTGATCACGTCTTAGTTCAAGAGGGCGTAATTCAACGACTTTAACACCGCCCTTTAGTGTTCTAATACCAGGAATTAGTCCATTCTCAGCAACACGATTGACTGCCTCAATAACATCATTGTAGGTGACTGATTTTATTTCGGGAAGTCTTCGTACTACCTCAACAATCAATTCAGCAAGACCCATCAGACCTTTTGATGAATGTTCAGTGGCAACATCAAGAATAGCAAGTCCAATATAATCATAATATTGGTCAGCAGACATTCCTTGGTATGAACGAGTGGGAGCATATTCACGTAACCGAAGAAGGTCAGCGGCATCAGGAAACGAATCAACAATTCTCTCGCCATCTATGAAATTATTGATATCAAGACCAACGCGCTTCAAATTATCTATGTAAGTTCTCACTTCTTGAAGGAGTGCTTGTGACTCTCGTTGAAAAGATCTAATATCCACTGCACCAAGGTCGTAAAGCTTCTTCAGCTGGTCAAGAGTGGCTATAGAGGCATAAAGTTCTGATTCAAGTCGCTCCTGCATAGTATGGAAACCCTTCTACATTGTCAAATTCTACACTTTGTAGATATCATGAATTAAACTGATGATGCTTTAAGAGGGAGTATTATCAGGCAATGATTAGGGAGTAAGTCGGTCTCTATCACGTGGTAACAGAGTTGCCTCACGAATGTTATCAATTCCAAGAATCTGCATGGTCAGTCTTTCAACTCCAAGACCAAGTCCACCATGTGGAGGAGCTCCATACTTGAAGGGTTCTAAATAGAATGTAAAATCATCGGGATTGAATCCCTTTGCTTTGAATCGTTCAACAAGTAAGTCATAGAGGTGTATCCTTTGCCCTCCAGTCGTAATCTCCATGCCCTTGTACGTAAGATCAAAACTCTCAGTCATGCCTTCATCAGTCATGCTTGGCATGGTATAAGCAGGTCTCAGCTCTAGCGGATAATGTGTAATGAAGACCATATCAGTGCCAAATTTTTCCGGAAATATCTGACCGAGTAGCTGCTCACTCTCAGGGTCTAAGTCATCATTGATGACCAGATTCTTTCCAGCGGCATTTAGTAGCTCAATAGCCTCAGCATATTTGACTCTCTTGAAAGGAACTTTAGGAACCTTCAAGTCAATACCAAGGATCTCTAACTCAGATGCAGCATACTCCTTTGTCTTTTTGAATGAGTGATTGAGCATCTGCTCCTCCATTTTCATTACATCTTCAACACCACTAATCCAAGCCATTTCAAAGTCAAACGATGTGTATTCGTTGATGTGTCGTCGAGTGTTGTGTTTTTCAGCACGAAAGACGGGGGCAATCTCAAAGACTCTGCCAAATCCAGCAAGAAGCATTAGCTGTTTATAGAATTGAGGACTCTGAGCGAGGAATGCCTTTCTCTCGAAATATTGGACCTCAAAGAGATTTGCTCCACCCTCAGTGGCAGCGGCTACGATTTTAGGTGTATGAATTTCTACAAAATCATGATTCTCTAAATACTCTCGAGCAAATCTAACAAGACTATGTTGAATTCGAAATATGGCATTGATTGAGGGTTTGCGAAGATCTAGAATTCGATAATTGAGACGTGTGTCGAGCTCGATATCTACTTTCCCTTCAACTATATCAATTGGAAGACGTTCAGCAGTATTAAGGATACGAATTCTAGTTGGAATGACTTCTGCTCCAGAAGGTAGTTGATTAGTTGCTACAACTTTACCATCAACTGCGATAGCAGTTTCAGGTTTAAGCTGAGAAGAGGTTTCGAAGACAGCTTCAGGCACCTTTGCTTGAGGTATTGCAATCTGGACAGTACCATGTTCATCTCTGAGAATAAGGAACTTAATTTTACCTTTATCACGTAAGATGTGAGTCCAACCAATGAGTACGACATCCTTCCCCACAAGCTCTTTTGTTACCTGATTACTGAAATGCGTCCGTTGGTCTTTTCCAATTGGTTCAACACCAGCTGCTTTGTAAAAATCCATCTCTAAAGCCTCAGTCTGATTGGTTTCAATCGAGGATTGAGTACATTATGAGCCTTTTGGAGAGGCTAATACAAGGCTTTGGTGATGGTCTCAGGACTGCTCCTGAGGACCATCTATTGGATTCATGTTAACTTTAAACTGGCGCCTGAACCAGCTCGTATACTCGCTCCCGCGCGTCCTCAGTATGTTCCTCCTCTCGAATAAGACCAAGATCCTTTAGTCTCGTAAGACCATAATTCACTGTTCGAGGAGGAAGAAAAGTAGTGCTGATTAAGTCCTGCCGGCTCATCCGGCGCCTATCCTTAAGAAGCACGTAAAGGAATTTTGCGGAAGGAGGTAGAGACAAGAACGAGCGTCTGGCAAACATGATCCCACCGTGTAGTTATTGCCATAGATTCTATACCTCCGTGTAATTTTGATTTTGGAGAATTTATTTCAAGATAAGTCTTAGCATTAGAGTTATCCTATCATGGTTTTTCTAAGACAAGAACCCACTCGCCATGCATGCGCTCTCTTCGTGGTATTCGAATAAAATGACGGATTAATTTAGAGAAGAATTGTTTCTCCAAAGTAAATCCAATCTGCGTAACTGCAATTTCAGAGATAATTTGGTGAGATGGAACACGAACTCCACGAATGACATTATCCCCGATGGCAATACAATATCGTCCGCCCGATTTTAAGACCCTGAATATCTCACGCAATTGCATTGTCATATCATCAAAAAACTTGCAAACAATATATGACCGTCGTGGATCTTGTATGTATATCTGCTTTAAAATCGAATTTAACGATACAACATCAGAAGTATGGAGATCGTTGTACTCATCCCTGTATACAGTTTCTGTACCAATATACTTCCTCTTAACCTGCGATAAAGGACCATCTGCCAAAAAACCGAGCCAATACATCTCAAGTTGATGAGTTCGTGGATAGTCAACCGCATTAATGTAAGGAGGAGATGTCATTGCGAGATGAATTGAAGAAGAATCAAGTCCTGTTTCAATTGCTGTCCCACTAGGGAAAGAAACATCTTTTGTTTCCAGAGTCTGATATAGTTTAGAAAAAGTAAGCATCTCGGTAACCTGACTCTCAAGACGTTGCGTAAATCGAGCAAGTGTATCACCAGCCTTGATGTCTTTGGTTATCTTTTTTCTGAGAACTGTCCTAGTACAATGAGGATCAGCATTTGACATCTCCCGAATGATCGATGACATTATTACTCTATAAAAATCGAAGAGGTCTTTTTGTGTCTGTTCGCTATAATGAATGATAATCTCATTAATACTAGCAGAGATAATAGCAAGCTCTTTCAAGACGCATTCTCTGAACCAGTTATCCCTGTAAGGAAATTTTGGAATCTCCAAAACACTATCAGTATCTGTTGCGTATTCTGAAATTCTCTGAAGTAGTAAGTCCTTTGATGATAGTAGTATCTTCCTTCGAAGTGGGGTGGTTTTGACTTTTGAAATAAGTTTAGCCATTGGATCTATATCCAGTCCAATCCCTTTTCTACCATTCAAGAGAGCTTCTAATATAACGGTGCCACTTCCACACATCGGATCAAGAATAGAATCACCAATTTCGGAGTATCTTCGAATGAGATAACGAGGCAATTCTGGAAAGAACTTTGCTGGAAATTTATGAATTCCATGTGTCAAATATGTCTGATCTTTACTGATAATTAGAATATTCCCATTGTTTGGAATATCAAACAACGGATCAATGTCGCCCTCTATCTCAATCAAGTCATATGGATCTTTCGACTTTGTAACATCTGTATTTTCAGCACGACTTGTCAATAATTTAGCTCCAAATCAAGAAATTCTTCGTGTTTTGACGATGCTTAAATCAATCAATCATCATGTTATAAATAGTGGTTCATACATTATTTTCTTGTGCCACTTGTGGGGCACGCTAACACAAGGAGAAATTGTCTAAATGGCAGACACAAAGAAAATCGGAGACCTACTAGTACTTCTTGGTGCTATTATAGGTATAATTCAAGGAATTCTATGGCTAATTCCAGGAGGAACTACTGTCAGTTTCATAAACATTTTAGGTAGTTACCTTGATGGATTATTTATTGGAATCCTTGCAATTCTGTTTTCACTCATCGCGTTAGTAAACAGTGGATTCCTAAAAATCAAAGCGCTGGATTTTGGCAAGACAAACAAGTTCATTGTCATTCTGATAATAGGAATACTAATGATATTGTTCGCTAGTGACATTGGCGGTATTCTTACCATTCTAGGTGCGATTTTATGGATAGTATAAATGGTTGATACTCATCTCTAGTTTCAAATCTAGAGATGAGTCAATCCTTTTTTCTCTTAGGTTACACTCTTTATTGCGCTGTCCAATCTATCTGCTACATCATCGATGTTTTCGTTTGTGATAATGTAACTAGGTGTCATTCGAATAACATTCTGACCAGCGCCAAGAACCCAAAGCTTCTGTTTCTGAACAGCATTCTTCACAACATCGTCACGAATCTTTCTTGCTTTCTCTTTGGTCTTTTTATCTTTGACAAGTTCAAGACCAACCATGAGACCAAGTCCACGCACATCACCAATGACTTCGTGTTTATCCATTAATTCAGTCAAACGCTTCTTGAGATACTCTCCGTTTTCAACATTTTTCTTTAAGAAATTCCCTTCTTCCATGTGTCTGAAAATCCATAATGAGAGAAGAGCCATCTTTGGTTCTGCTGAGAACGTTTCTGAGTGTCTAGAGCCTCCTGTGAACATAGGTGCAGGTCCTATCGATGCACCCATTGGATATCCACCGCCAATAGCTTTTCCCATAGAGATGTAGTCAGGCACGATTCCGTGATTCTCAATACCACACCATTTTCCAGTTCGACCCATTCCAGCTTGTACCTCGTCAGACATAAAATAAGCGCCAATCTCTTTAGTGAGGTCGTATATTCCTTTTACAGCCTTTGCAGGAGGAACTATGAGACCACCTTCACCTGAAAGGGGTTCCATTACAGTCGCGGCTATATCGTTTCCCTCAACCTCAAGAGCATACCTGAGAGCTTCTACGCATTCCAAGCTGCAGTCTGCTTCATTTGTTCCATATGGACATCTGTAACAATAAGGATAGAAAACCCTGATGACATCAACACCTTGTGGGAATCCAGACTTATGCTTTGAATTAGAAGAGGTCAGAGCCAGTGCATATCCGGTTCGTCCATGGAATGCAGGTCGAAACGCTACAAATCGTTTCTTTCCTGAGAGATCCATTGCGGATTTCATGCAACCTTCAACTGCACGACCACCAGATGTAGTGAAAACAACTCTCTTTTTGTGATCACCCGGAGTTATGCCTGCAACACGTTCAGCTAAAAGTGTTTGTGGAATAGCATCAAAATCCATTCCCGGAAGCTCGTGTACAACATCAATGATACTCTCTTCAAAATCTAGATAGGGTTTGTATCTCAAACCAAAGGCACGAACTGCTACGCCACCAGTCACATCAAGGTATTCTGTTCCTTCCAAATCGAAGATACGAACACCCTCGCCAACAGTGTGATCAAGACAGCCATACACATCTCTATCTTGAGTTGTCAGTGCCAGTGCATCTGCAGCACGTTTCTTCCAATAATCATTAGTCAGTTCTTTTTGATTAATATCAAAGCCAAGATTTTTGAGAATCTTGATGTGTTTCTCGTCCATAATGATACTATCCAGTGATTGACAACCTTGGAGACTTGTCCTTCCATTATCTAATTATCGATTTGAGCTATATTTCTGGTAGTTATTTCCTCAAGAGAAGGAGAATACCACCAAGAAGAATCATGAGCCCAGCAAGAGTGGGAAGACTCCGAAGCCAATCAATGGGATTAAACGATGTGAATGGCCAAGAAACAATGATAATTGCAATTAGACCAAACAATGTTAGTAATAATCCGGATTTAGCAACCTTCCAACTGATAGAACCACAGGCATCAAAGGCGAGAATTACTATAATGATTAGAACAATATCTAATAAGATTTCAATGAGACTACCAATACTACCAAACCCTGAAGAATTAATATTATTGATAATCTCCGTGATGGCATAGATTAGTAATACAATGCCACCAAGAACTGTATAACCTTGCGCGGCACCTTCAGCTTTACAACCCATTGATTCGAAACCTCCATGTCGACATTGCAACGTATGTAAAACACGTTACAATACAGGACATTGCTTGTTTTAAATCTCTTGCCCGAAATCTTGTATTATCTAACGTAATACATACCATTCTATTGTTCAGTGCCCACTTACAGATGACACTAAGTAATGAACACTGGGTGACAATGATGAGATATTCTACGTACGATGGAAATAAGGTCACAGAACGGCCAGTACGACTCGATAAAACAGAAGGACATGTCATCATAGAAGGAAGACCATATCCTGCAAGAGAGATTGTGGAGGCTCTTGCACAGAGTGGATATGCAGAGATACGTTCTGTCGGAGACACTCTCATCCTCGGAACACGAAGAATCACTCCTATTTTCAAATCAAGGCAAGAGAGAGCAATGGCGTCATTATGCCATGGTAGTCTTTCATATTGTTGTCCACTCTCAAAAAGGTGTGCTGAACGAGATAGAGCTTTAGAGATAATGGGTCTTACCCCGGATGAGTATGAAGATATGAAAAAAGATGCTCATATTCGGTTTGTTGAAATGGCAAGAGGGATTGGAACAACAGATCCTCTATGGTCCAAACAGACAACCCCAGAGAGAGTAGCAAATCGTCCGGCTGTTGACCTAGGATATGGTTCTGATGATTATCAACGTGATTTTGAATCTCTTGACAGAACCATGGAATCATTGAGTGAACATTACGATCGAAGATCAGATTCATGGCAGAACCAAAAAGAGGATAGATACGCCTATCAATATCGCGAGCGAGAAAGAGATAGTGAAAAGCGTGATATCTATTCAGATTTGCAAGGAGCAGTGCCTACTGATGATGAGTTGAGTTGCAGTGTCTGCAACATAAAAAGAGATGAATCAATCGAGGGGATTGGAGCATTATTTGCTCAAGGGGAATTGAGTCCATTCCTTGATGACAAACGCGAAGAGCCACATGAACATATCTTCTGCTTCTCATGTGGAAGAGATATAAAATCAGGAAACCGAGTATGTCCATACTGCGGAGCGCGTCAATAAGGTAAGAGATGTTTTAGAAATTCCCTATTGCACTCTCACGTCGTCTAGAGTAATCCGAGGGGTAATGGAATGTGGAAACAATTCTATCAATTCCCACATCTTTGCCTAGCGCCTTCAATTCTTGCAGTTGTTCTAGTGTAGTGACACCCCATCGAAATAGAGATGCACGACCACCTCTTCTAGTAAATTCATTTACAAAATAGAGTGATTCTACCAAATTATTATACTCTGTACTTCCTTTCATTGGTAGGATTGGCGACCACGGGTATAAATTGATGAGAACATTTTTTGTAGTTTCGCCAATTTGAGTATAGTCATATCCATACTCGTTCTTTGCACCTTCCGAGAAACCAGTTTCAGGATCAAGTAGAACCTCAATTGATAATTTCAAAGGTTGTTCACGACCAGTTGCATCGTCGGATTCCGTAGCAGCTTCCTGTAGATATGCCAATCCTTGGTGGACTTTTTCACTGCGCCATTGATGCCATTTTTGATGATATTCTGGATTCTCTGTAATATATTGGTATGTTAAGCGATTAGGTTCTTGATCAACAAGAGGCGCAAATTCATTCCTACATCGTTCACAGAAACAGAACTGATCTCTGATGAATCCTGCTCCAAAGAGGAGTATCTCATCAATAGGATAAGAGCCAATCTCTTTCACTATCTCTGCACCATATTGCCAAAACTCTTCACGATTGGGGCATATCTGGTGCTCCATCTTCACACCTTTATCATTCATAGTCTGATATTTTGGATCCCGAGCAAACCATCCATCAGTATAAAAATCAACACCAATGACACCATGAATATTCAAGGCATCAGTCAGTTTTACCCATTCTTCAAAAAAATCCACATTTTCATTTCGAACAGGAGCAGTCCGACTAGGATAGATTGCATAGCCATCTGGTCCCTTTCCAACTATGCCAACATCTTCCATGTAAGAGGCATAGGTAGAAATGAAGTCTTTTGCAGATTGATCAATGTCTTCAGGTTTGAACATTATCAGCATTTTTTGCATGAAGAACTCACGGAAGTTCAGTTTCATTATTGGGTACCCCGTCGGATTTGGAAAGAGTCAAGCTCTAGGTCCAGTTGCTGTTAGTAGGTCTGGGCTATAAGAATTTCTTATTTGAACCCTCTTCGGATTAACCCTCTAGAAAAACTTGTCTAGTGTAGTAAAACCAAGAAATTCATCAAAATCAAGTCCGACTGAATCCAAGACTTGCTCAAAAACACTCTTTAGAATGTCTATGTAAACATCCTTATCGATGAAGTAGGAGGATTGTTTTGCCAATTCTACTGGTAAGACACCACCAGGACCTTTGACACGGATAAACTCGATTATTGTTCCCGGTTGAACCTTTGATGGATCTTTTGTCTTTTCAACAAGCATTTTTGCAGCACGAACATGAGGAGTATCTGTAGGATAATCGCCTAACCTCTTGGTTAATTGAATCCGGTAAGCAAGTTCTTCAGGTGCATATTCCTTTCCTTTTCCCTCAAGCCGATCAATCACAGAATTCACAACTTCACGGATATCTCCTTTTGCAGTTTCAAATCCTTCGGCATTATCCACACGACTGAGAACATCAAGCATTTTTCTGAAGGCGGCTTGAGCAAAGTCTGGTGTGTTCCGTTTCTTTCCGCTTAGACCTTTAATTTCGATTTTCCCATCTTGATATACGCCAATGTAGTTTTTCTTTCGATCTGAGAGAGCTACATATTTGTAGGTTTTTTCAACTTCAAGATCTATTCCAAGCTCATTACGAGACCAATCTACAAGCTGCCTCTGCTGTTCCTTAGAAGGATTATCCAAGAAGACAGAATCAGTGTCACCATAAAGGACTCGTATACCCATCTCCTCAGCCTTCTTCTTTGTACGTGTAATTGCATCTCTCCCAAAAGCAGTTACACTCTCAGCTGCAGGCATACAGAACAGCTCAAAGTGTTGAGCTCCCGTTACTCCATAGGATGCGTTGACAAAGACTTTGAGTGCTTTTTCTACAACAGCATACCAGTTACGAGTACGTTCGTCTAAGGACTTGTCCTTACTCTTTGATTTGAACCACTTCACACGTGCATCACGGAAGAAACCAATAGTTTGACTAATCATTCCACGTCGTTTCTTACAAATCCAATGATCAGTCTCTGGAACTCTATTGTCTGTTGCATTCCTACACTCATCATGAGGACAATCAATGGTTTCATAGCTGATATTATGAGTCTTCATAATTGTTGGATATAGACTTGCGAAGTCCAACACTGTTGCATTAAAATGAACTCCAGCAACGGGTTCAATGACAATTGCGCCCTTGAATGCTTTTCCACCAATCATTGCCTCAGTCTGCGCATCAGGTTGCTTCATAGTATCAATATCTACACGTCTTGGGATGAGGTAGTGATTTGCTCGATGTTCCTGACGAAAGAGGGATTGAATCCACGAAGAGATATAGAACCGTGTCACTTCGCCTAGAGACATTCTTGAGATACGCATAAGGAGAATCATCAATCGTAAGAGTAGATTGTTTTCATATTGCGTAAAACGCAGAGTAAGATTTGCATCCTGCCAGCAGTAATGAGCGAGCTCGAAATAAGATAAAGCAGAGATATTATCGCTGATTTCCAGCTTCCTCTCTCCAAGAACGCCCCATGCAATCGTATCCAAATTCTCTCTCTGATATGCTCCAGATAGAGCATAGATCTTGATTGAGGGATTGCCGAAGAATTTGTACATATCCACATGGACGCCTCGTTTAAGAGAGGCTTGTTCTCTTCGGGGATCCTGATTCCCTCGGATAGTAATTGGACAGAATTTTTCCATGTCTATTCGAAGATTCTTAGCACGATGATAGAGATACTTAAGGTCAAAGGAATCACCAACAAAGGTCAACACTAAGGGATAGGAATCAATAATTTTGAAAGCTTCCACCAGCATCTCAGCTTCATCATCAAAATACACGATTTCTAGTCGTTTTGGAAAATCTGCATTCCTTTCTCCTTCTGTGAGATCATTTCGTCGCAAGACAAAACACTTGTCATAGCCCTCATTATCTGATAGTCCAATCGCTGTGACCTTTTGTTGCGCAGTACTGGCATCAGGAATTCTATTGATAACAGGTGTATAGACTTCAATATCTACAGCAAGTCTACGGATTTCAGGAACCTCTGTAAAGAACATGGGAGAATATGTAGCAATGATCTCTTCAAGGCCTTCTTCAGCAATTGAATTCTTGAACTCCTGGAGAATCTTCTTATCGACGGTTGGAGGGCAAGGGACGAGCTCGCCATTCTCAATTTTATACATCAATCCCGGAACTAACTTTGTATCATAGGTATAGCATAGATGATAGCGGATATTTGCTTCCCATGCATGACTGACATCATTACCATCGACGAGAACATTTCTCATAGAGGATGCACCACCACCAATGGCAAGAGGGTTATCGCCCACTAGTTTTGTCATTGTTACAAGTTTGTCGTGCAAGAGGTCTCGAAGTTCGATAGTTTCAGTTCGAATAAAGCCGGGATTGGTTTTGGTCTTTGATTCGACTATTTGAGGAGTCCAATCTGTATAGAGATATGGTTTATGTTCTGTGTTATCTTCCCAAAAATAGACACGTTTCGACTTTGGCTCATAGAGCTTCACAATTGCTTTATTCAGAGGACCAGAATAATCCACCGACAACAGAAAAGATGGTGGAAGACTCGTCGGTTTATCGTGTTCATCAACTCGAATATCAGAGATCTCTTCTTCATCTTCATCGATTGAGATATCTTCAGCATCTTCCTCAGCATCAGAATTGTTACTCGTTATACTTGGTGAGGGATTTGATGTCTTATTAGACGCCTGCTCTCTGTTTAAGGTAGCTCTATCCTCTACAAGACTCTCAGTTTCATCATCAGAGTTGAAGTAGTCTTCCAGAGATAATTGTGTATCATCAGTAGTCTTTTCATCCTTCACCGAGGTCAGCCACACATTTAATGGAATGCTTATTCCTGATAAGCACTTCCTATTGTGAAGAAGGGTAGGAAACGAGTGTTTCATATGTATGAATATCATTGAAGAATTATGGTTCGTATATTTTCAACAAAGCCTACAGGCAAAGTGATAGTTGCAAGACTTGAGCCCAAAGAAGATATTCTGAGGTCTATAGAACGTATAGCTATTGAACAATCCATTACATCTGGACATCTAAGCCTTCTAGGAGCTGTATCAAGGATACATCTAGGGTATTTCGATAGAGATGCAAAGGAGTATCGAGACTTTACCATTGAGGAGGACCTTGAGATCGTTTCTTGTGTTGGTAATATCTCTCAGCACGATAACAAACATGTTATACATGCGCACGTTGTCGCATCAGATGAAAAGGGGCGATGCTATGGAGGTCATCTCATGGATGGATGTCTAGTCTCAGTGACTATTGAAATAGTCATTACTGAATTCCCCTTGATGATAAGAACGCGCGATGAAATAACCGGATTAAATCTATTGGACCTCTAGAGAGATTTTCGAATAGAGTTTGCCATAGATTCTAGACTCTCCCTATCTGCCATCGATTCATGATAGTCTGGTGGAAACTGGAATCCAAAGTTTGATCCTTTACTTCGAGGAATCGAATGAAAATGCAGGTGAGGGACTTCCTGCCCTGCGCCCACCCCATTTGCTGCAACTGTCAACACACCATCAGCGCCAGTGGCCGCTTTAACTCCCCGAGTCAATTCAGTCAATCTTTTTGCCATATGAGCAACAACTTCAGGATCAACATCCATCAGGTTCACATAATGCTTCTTGGGTATCAGGAGACAATGTCCACGACTCACAGGAAAAACATCCATGAAAGCCATACAGATGTCATCCTCAAATATTATGGATGAGGGAATCTCTCCGCGTACAATTTTACAGAAGGTACAATCCTCGGAATTCATATAGAAATCATTAAGATACTAGAAAATAAAACATTCGAAGGACCAGGGTGACATCTGCACAAGTCTCATTAGAGTCTATTCCCAGGTCTTTGACGATAGTTTAACCAGGTGCATCCCCTTGAGTGGACGTAGAATGATGATCTATTTTGATCAAACACAAAATGAACGAGGAAGACTTGACAGTACATATTCCGAACTGGGACAAATTCTTAGGGATAACGACTTTGATGTTGAACCATATACAGAATTTATGATCCTGACAAAGAATCTCAAAGATGTTGATGTCTTGGTTTTTGGATGTCCAAACAGCTCTAAGATAAGATCTCAAGAAATCGATGCAATCAAGAAATTTGTAAATAATGGAGGAGGGCTTCTATTACTATCGTTATCAGGGGGAGATAGAGGTCTAATGAATAATATGTCAAAGGTTTCAGAGGATTTTGGAATTTCGTTTGATAACACAGCAGTAAAGGATGATCGAAGCAATGCTGGGCTTCCAACAATGCCCATCATAAAGAGCCTTGCATCCCATCCAGTGACCGAAGATGTAACAGAGCTGTTAATACCGTCCGCATGTAGTCTAAAACTATCTGGAAAGGCAGTTGCAATTGCTACGACCTCCACAACAGCTGAGCCGGGTAATGCAGCTATTGTCGCAATTGCTGAGGTGGGCAAGGGGCGAGTGATGTGTATTGGCAGCTATGAGGTATTTAGACGAGGTGGCGGATTGAAGAATAAGGGAAACAAGCAATTTGCCATAAATGCATTCAACTGGTTGAGTGGAAACTATCAGATTGTAAAACCCAGTAGCATAGCAAAAGAACAACAGAAACAAGACACGGTACAAGAGGGCAAGACCACACAGAAGACAGTTGATAGTGTGTCAGCAGAATATGAGAAAACTATGAGAAGACTTGTTAACGCTGTATTCGATTTGCAAAAGGATATCGCAAAGGTCACTGAAAAGGTTACGAGTGTGGATAAGAATATCGAAGAACTAAGGAACCAATTCCAAGATTTTGCAGAGAAGACTCAACAACAACTAGGTGTTATGATACCTGCAAAGCAGTTCAAGACATCGGATGAACATCAGATGGCTGAGATTGAAACTGATCTTAAAAGCCTGAAAAAGGAAGTAAAATCAGTTGAGCAGTTAAAAGATCATGTAGAAAAGAAATACTCCGCTGGGTCAATGCCAAATGAAACCTATAATGAACAAATAGAGAAATTGGATGCGAGATTGAAAGCGTTACAAAAGAGAATTGAGAAAAAAGAGAATGAGTTGGAAGAACTCACTCAGAAGGAGTAGAATCTTCAAGTTTTACTTGTGGCGCTCTTGAATCATTCGTAGATTTGCTCCTTTTAAAACGAGATGGGTGAATTTTGAAGAGTCCATGTACTAAGGCAAATTGATTGTGCGCAATATAACCAATGAAGGTCAGAAACAGAAAGGCAAGATACACATTCCTGCTAGGGAAAAGAATCAACAGACCAAGGATTATGGGCATCACTATCATAAACAGCGAAACCTTTGTCTCTTCCTTTTTCAAGGAGATCATTTGTGAGACTGGTTGTATTGAGAAGAAGGGAATAAGTGCAACACAATAATATTTGTAAATTCCGCGGGGAGAAAACAGATGGACGCAAAGCATCAGTAATAGAGTCAAGAATAGAATTCGAGACCAATACCTCCGTAGATCATTATCATCTTTCACCTGAAGTAACATTAAGGCAAATATTGGTATAATTGTGAAGGCAAGGATGATTGAATAATATGTTGCCAAGTTAACAATCTGTATGATTGGTTCAGGAGCTCCAAGAGCAATTAGAAGAACAGCAAAAGGAATGGGTTGCCCAGGATTCGGAAAATCTGTCAGATCTTCAAGCATGAAACCACCTGGTTTCTCGAATATATAGTAAATGTAGTTACGAAAATTAAAGATGTAGGGAATTGAACACACAAAGACAAAGACTAGCATAATAATCACAATTTTGGCAAAATCTTTCAGATCGATTTCATCTCCTGGAGGCCGAAGTTCCTCTTCAATAATTTCTGGCTGTTTTACAGGGGCTCTCTTCAGGAGATAGGCCATCAATGAAAGAGCTATGAAGAAGGCAGTCTGTTTGAATAGTGCGGAAGTCGCCATCGCAAGTGCTCCTGATATACGATGTCCATGCATCAATAAGCAAAAGGAGAGCATCATAAAGAACACAAAAGGTGCAGGATTCAGCCATTCGAAGACAGTATGATAGAGTACAACAGGATTGAATAGATAAGTTGCTGAAGCGATAGCAGCTACCAGTTTATTTTGTGAGAGATAAAGAGAGATGCCATAAATTGGGAGAGCAGTTAGAAAACCAAAGAGTGAGATGAGAAATCCAATTCCAAAGGGAGCAATGGGTAAGGCTACACCTAGTGCACATAAATAAACAAAGAATGGAGGGAAAAAGTAAGGTGTGTTATAGGTCGCACCATCTATTACTGTAGAATTGAATGCATCTGAATATGGCACAAAGCCATTCAAAAATTGAGTGCCCCACGAATAATAATAGTAATCGTGATCAAGATAACCTTCAAAGTTAAAATTAATAGTGAATCCAAAAAGGTCAAGCGATCCGTAGCCATTCCACACTGCCCTATACGGCTGAGATCCACCAGTGATAAAATCTGTGGCAGCTTGAAGAAAGACCCAAGACCACACTACTCCTGCAACAAGTAAGACAATGATGAGTAGTCGGTGTTCTCCGAGTGTATTAACAAGTCGTTTGAAACGAGCAGTAAGTGTTGAGTCCATATAATCACTCTTCAGTTAGTCTGTCCCACTATTGTTTCTGAAACAAATGTATCAGGGTCATTATTAGCTAATATCTTCTTACTAGATGTGACAAGACTAATCAACAGCAGTAGTAGATATATGACCAGGCCCACGAGTGCAGTAATTCCAATTAGAAACATAATTGAATTCTCTAATGTATACCAGACCCACATCTCAATCCCAGTCGCTGTGATGACAAAACTAACGACTAAAAGTCGCAGATGAGGTCGAATCTTTACTATCAATGGGAAAATCCAAAGCATGATAATAGTGCTTGATAGAACCATGAGTTCTCGTTCAAAAAACAAGTCAACATTCCAACTAGAGAGGTATGAGAAGAGGCCATAACTGAAAAGAACCACCATGAGGGAATAAGAGAGGGTCTTAATGAGGTAATTTAGATCAGTCCGTCGTTCTTCTCGTTGTAGGAGTCCATTAGTACCAATTGTCACTAATTGAACACCTATGAAGAGCATAACACCTGTAAGAACAAAGTATTGCATAATAATAGGAATTGCATCAGGAATGTGAAAGAAGGTCACTGTAAATCCAAACATTACTAGAGAAGCACCTGCAATTACAGATGCTAAGATAGTTATCAATTGGAGAAGTCGAAGTACTCTTGATGGATAAGGTTGGTACTCTAAGGATATGGTTGCAAATCTGAGGGTGGTCCGTTTTGAAGCAAGATTTAGCATATACCTCATTGGTCGCTTTGCAAGGTCATAGAGTCTATCAATTACCGGAGCTAAGAGGTATATTAGAAATATCAAAGTCACATATAGAAGGTAGACATCGCGGTCAGGAACGAGGATTAAAAGAGAGAAAGCAAATGGAACTAAAAACATCGAGAGAGAAACAGGGACATGTTCACCGGTTCCTCGAGTCATTCTTGCTGATGAGAAGATTGAGAAGAATGGCGCTAATAAAGTGAAATAATACTTGAATACACCGCGAGGACCAGTGAGGTTTACCCACAACATCAGGAGTAGTGTAAGAAAGAGTAGTCGGCGAAGGTAGAGGTTCTCTTCACCCTTCCATTTATCAGTAAGTAACATGAGTCCAGTGAAAACCATCATGCCAAAAATCAAAGGACCGCCTGAGGTTAAAATTGCCTCAAGAGTCTTTGCAAGATCCGGCTTTTCAAAAAGAACTGCCAATACAGGAAGACTTTCTGGAACTCCATAAGGAGGAAGTTCTGTATAACTCGCAAGTGGAAACGTCCCTAACGCTACTCTCCAATAATTCCAGAAGTGTGGTTGAGCAACCAAAAAGGGAAACATGATTGCAGCCGCATATATAATAGCAATCAAGGCACTTGAGAGAAATCCTGGAAAGTCAAAATAGTTGGAGAGAAAGGCAAATCTATTGGCTAGCTTTTTCTCATCATTTTCAATTTTAGTAGTTGTAGAATCGATCTCTGTGATGGCGAAATCATCAAGATGTACATTATCTTCTGTTTCTTTTACATCTTCGTCTATTATATGACCTTCATTATCAGAAGAGAATTCTTTCCGCGCTCGAGGCCGCAAAAGAAGATAGGCAACCAGCGGAAGTCCAAGGAACCATGCAGTCTGTTTAAAGAGCGCTGCTGAAACAATAAGGACTATTCCAAGGTGGTTTCGTCTTTTGACGAGAGCATAGAATCCAGCAAAGAAGAAGAAATAGAAGGCAGAGGGATTCATCCAGATATAATCGATATGATATAGAACTAAGGGATTTAACAGATATGTGAGTGCAGCGAGCTCGCCCACCCTCGGATTTTTAGATAGCTCTTTTGCAATCCCATAAACAGGAATTGCTGTCAGATATCCAAAACTCGCTAGAAGGAAACCAATTCCCCAATTGCCTGGACCAATAATTCTTCCCAACCAGATACCTGCACCATAGAGATAGGCTGTAAGGGGAGGGAACATGAATATTCCATTCTGATTCGTTATTCCGTTCAATGAGATAGAACCAAAACTATCAGAGTATGGCATCACTCCATTTAGCATGTTATAGCCCCAATGGACATAGTAGAATGAATAATCACTATACCCCTCGAATTGGTAAAGAATTGTATATCCAAAGAGATTGAATTCATCAGGATTAGGATAGGGACTCAACCAAGCGCTTCTTGATCTCCAATTATTTGTACTCAAATAATCAGTTAGAGCAATATTAAAGACAACAACCCAGATTACAAGACCAAATAACATCACTGCAATGAAATATCGATATTCACTCAATAGTTGAGATAAACGACTACCTAATCTCAATAGACGAGAATCCGCTTTCAAGACGCTTTTTCTTATGCGAGCCTTGTATTCAGTGATGCCGTCCATGATGTTAAGGCAATATCTCTTACTGATTAATATTTAGCCTAAAGCGATTTGATGTTATTCAGTATTCTAAAACTGCTGTACTACCTATACCAGATTTAGCAACTTCAATCGTAGGTACTCCTTCCCATCCTTGAATGTCTGTGTGAGTAATCAAGAGGATTTGCTCGAAATTCTTGTCGTTAATCAGATTGTTCATTACAGATTCACGACGGGTTCTATCTAATCCTCCAAGTGGTTCATCAAGCAGGACGCTCTTTACACGGGGAGTTATAATTGGACTGTCTCGTAAAGGTCGAATACTACTCATTGTCCTACTGATTCCAAGTCTAAGAGCTAAACTAATTGCAGTCCTATCACCGTAGCTCAATTGATTTGGCTTCTTCCAAGCTTGATCTCGTTCATCCCATACCTTTAGGATTAACCCAGGTCCCGAACGTTTGGTTGATGGAGTAGGTTCAAGATCAATACTTGTGTACTGCCCACTAGTAAAGAATCGCGCATATTGATTTGTTGCACTTCTAATGATGCCAATAAGGCGCTTCTGAAATACATAATCTGCAACAAAACCACTGACAAGCTTACGACGAACATATTTTGCATGTTCATTGAGAATTTTCATCTCTTCAATCTCAGCACCCATCTGCTTCATGAGAATCTCCTTTTCCTCTAGTTCTGAGATTGCTAGTTCCTCTCGTTCAATATTCTTCTGAATGTCAGTCGTACCTTTTCGAGCTTCTCTCAGTGTTGTTTCTAAGGATGCAATATGCAATTGAAGTGCAGATACATTGTTTACACTAAACCGTTTCATAAGAACATCGAGATCAGGAATTCCAATATCACCCAGAATCTCATGGAGTCGCTTCTGAGATTTTGCTATTTTATCTTGTACAGAATCAACCTTCTTTTTGGTAGATTGAACTGCCTTAGCTGCTTCTGTAATTCGATCAATCTCTTTCACACGCGATTCTATTTTTCGTATGTTGTTAAAATGTTCAGTCCTACTAGTTTCAAGTCCCTTGATTTTTACCGAACCGGTTCTCACTGATTTCTTATAATCAGACACGAGAGTATCCCGCTCTTTTGGAGATAATGGTTTTGAACAGGTAGGACAGATAATATCTTCTTTGTCAGAACGAATTTTTGTTAGTGTGGTGATTTTTTCATCCAAGTCAGCATTACTTCCACGTATCTGACCAATCTCTTGGTCGATGGTTTGAATAGCTCCAAGGAGAGACTCCCGTTCTGATTCCACCCGCTCTTTCTCGCGTTGTAGAGAATCTAACCGTGCCTGGACTATTGCACCATCGGCCTCTAACAGTCCTGCTCGTGAGAGATCATCATCAAGATCTTTTTGTCGATTCTCTAGTTCGCGAGTTTCTCTATTAATTTCTTCAGAGATTTCACTTACTTTCTTTAGAGATTCAGAATTGGGTATGTCCGTCAACAATTGTTCTGTTGAAGATATCTCATCGTTTCGACTATTGATTGATGCGTTATAATCGCTTATTCTCTTCCTGCAACCTTCAATTTGCTCCTGTATTAATTCAGGCGAACGATAATCATCCAACAATGCATTGATTTTTGACTCGAGATTTGACTCAAAATTATCCAGATGATTAGACATTCTATTCAAAATATCAATATCATAGACTTCAACTAATAAATTACGAAGGACAGAAGGAGTAGCATTTGCTATTGCGGCGACCTCACCTTGTCGAACAAGAAGTGTGTTGAGAGCCTGACGCAACTCAAGGCTTAGGATTTCATCAATCTTTGTTCCGACTGACTTACTTTTGTCAGCAATTCGTTTCCAAGTATTCCCTGTCTTCATGAATAGTACTACTGACATGCCATCAGCAGGATTGTAGGACCTATCAATCTTATATCGTGCACCAGCTACCTCGAAAACAAGAGTCACATTACAGAAAGTAGAGCTGAAACTGATTAACTCGTCATTAGTTAGACCAACAGCATCAGCGCCCCAGATACACCAGAGAATTGCTTCGAAGAGAGATGATTTTCCTGTTGAGTTGGGTCCTTTGACAATAATAAGACCACTAGGAAGTTCCATATTGCCTTCTGGAAGAGTAAGCTCGCGGAATGGCTTGAAGTTTCGAACTTCCATTTTTAAGAGCTTCATCATTCTTCCTCCACAAGTGAGTCAGAAGTCATTTTGCCCTCTCTCTTGCCAACGGCATATTCTAAAGAAACTACAGCAATCTTAGTGAGTTTCTCGGCATCAAAACTCTTGTCGATCTCAAGGGTATCCAGATAATTACGAAAATCGACTTCAGGATCCTCAATGAGAAATTCCGACTCAATCTCGGGATATGATGCGGCATTGTATTCAACATCTGTTGAAGACGGAATGTACCAGACAAATTGAACTACATTATATCCAGAGTCGTGAGTCAGCACCTTTTGACGCGCATTCTCAAGTGCAACACCTAGTTCAAAAGTAGTGAACCGTTTTGAAGACCCCTCAAAGCCAACACGGACACGAGCTGCAGTATCAGGGTCCCAATCAGCCATTAGCCCTTTTTCAGAGAACCACAAGTCAATCTTCTCTGTCAATGACTCTATTGAATCATCCTCGGCGATGGTGACAGTCCCATTTATGACAGGACGTTTGAATTCAAGGTGGTGAGGTGTTACCACGGGTTCTTTTCCAACTTCGATATCCACTATTAGGAATCCTTTCTTGTGAGTTGCTTCATCAAATCGCCAACGCTCTGGAGACCCAGCATACCATGAGTTTGCAGAATGTTTCATCTGACGATGATCGTGCCCTAAAGCAATGTAATCGTATCCCATTGTAAAGATTGTATCATAGAGCGTCTTGTCTAATTTCATACCATGAGCAACTGCAACGGTAGGTCTCAAGCGCTCACGCTTTTGGTAAGTAGTAATCCAATCATCAAAGGTATCAATCATATCCGATGAGCGAAGGACATTGACATCAATAAATGGAAAACAGAATACATCCAATTTCTCGTATGAGAACTCAAGTGGTTTTCCCTCGCTTATTGCAACCTTCAGATCTTGTTGAGTGGCAACATGCAATCCAGGTACGGAGAGTTTTAGACTATCAAGTAATGAGACCTCGTAGAGTCTAAAGAGACCATGATTTCCTTCGATGATTAAGACAGGGATATTGGTCTTTCTGATGAACTTCTGTAACACATCAATAGCTACAATCTGAGCATGAATTGGTGGCTGAGAAGGATTTCCCTCCCAGGGGGAGTTATACAGGTCTCCAGAATGAACAACTAGATCAACAGGAGGATCTACTTCCGTAATAAGGTCAAATAGCTCTGCGAATCGCTCGTAGAAATCATTCTCAAGAAGCTGTGTCTTCATCTCACGTGCCCATACGTTATGCTGTACACCATTACGAGGACGACTACCAAGATGGGTGTCGGAGATGTGAGCGATTCGTACAGTCATTGTAGATTACCTTCAGAGTCTGTGTTGTTCGGGTTTTGTTGATTTACTCTCTTTGTATCTGTGTCGGTCCTTCTCATAAATATCGTCAAATAGTGGAATTTTGACAGGCAAAGGTAGCTCACGATAGGATGCAGTGACGATACCTTCGCCACGTGACATTACACGGAACTCATTTTCAAATCCAGAGATATTCACACTGGCATTCTCAATACATGCTTTTATCTCACGTTCATTTCCAAGTCGAAGATTAATCTCGGTATTCATCTGACTCAAGATTACATTATCAAGTACACTCACCTGCTGACTCACAACCAATAGTCCAATGTTGAATTTTCTACCCTGCCTTGAAATATCTTTGAACACAGATTGTCCACGCATCAACTCAGGATTAAGAATGGATGGTGCCTCCTCTACCGTGATTTGAATAACAGGGAGGCTTCGTGGATCAATGACCTCAGAATTGTCCTCGACTCCATCTTTTCCATAGAATGCACGAGCGTTCTTTTTCACGCGTTCAAAGAATCGTCTTGGAAGCCGCATTTGTCCCTGATTCTCAAAATCACCAAGGTTTCCACTGCTTTTCAATGCACGTCTCATGTCAGAGAGCGTCCTTGTGACAATTGTCGTCAATAGGAACTGCTCCATGTCACTCATCAGACTTGTATTGACAACGAGTATCCTACCGGTTTCCATTGCGATGTAAATATCATCAAGAATTGAAGTGCCAGTTTCTATAAAGATTGGAGACCTCTGCACAAAACCCAATCTACGCTTGACGGCACGAATTGTCCCTTTTGATGCATCTCCATCCTCTTCAGGCAGGTTTAGAATTGTGCTAATCCAATCTTCGCCAACAGCATTGTACTGTGCATCAATGAAATTAGACATCTCTGGAGAGAATTCCCTGATAGAATATAGATCACGAGGTTGTATCTCAGACCAGAGTATCCTAATCTCTTTGGCATATCTACTGATTTCGCGGGTGGTTGCTCGTTTGTGTGTGGTCAAGTAATAATAATCACCAAGGACTTCACCACGAGTTTTGGAGCCCATATCTTCAATGATATTTTGAATTCCGTATTTGTCAACGCCCTTAGCAAACTCATCGTGAGGGTCGATACAGAACGCAGATAACTTGGATTTCTTTTTGTTCGGATTTCGAATTGCTTCAATGTTTGTATCAATCATAGATTTGATGAGAACCATCATGAGGTTGCTTTTTCCTGCACCCGTAGAACCAAAGATGCCAACATGCATCGGGAGAAATTTAGCTGGAACCTTGATTGGCACATCAAGTGTGTTTTCCCCAACTTGTAAGTCACCAATGTAGACCTCGCCATCAGTCTGACATGCTAACATTTCTTTTACAGATTCGTCAGAGGTCCCAGGAAGCGGACGATAGACAGACGCAAGATGGTCTGGGAGCCTTCGTGGAGATTTGAATATCCATGCATCCCGCTCTTTCTCAGCATATCCTAGCATTCTTCCATCAACTGAAAGAAGCATATTTCGTTCAATACCGGAAAGATAAGCATCACCTTCAACCATGAGCGTACTTGCGACTCGTGTCATATCATCAACCTGACGAAGGTAGTTCTCGAGTCCCAAAACTCTGAAGAAGAATACTCGCTCGTGCCCATCACGATGAGAGGATATCATGAATATTTCACCTACACTAATGTCACGGTTACTGCCCATTATCCCTAAAGAGGTCTGATTTCCTACTCCAACCTTTCCATAGAGTTCTCCCAGTTTACTTTGATCTATTTCCATACTGATCTCCTCAACTCATTAAAGATTATAATCTGCCCTGTATGATTCGGTTTTACGATCATCAAGTCCAAGTTCATGCCGTACATCTCGTACAATTTCTCTTGCTATCTTAAGGTCGTCATAGCTTAATTTACAGTTCTCATGTGCTAGTGCAAGGGCAACAGGATATCCATACCAACGAGCATCTCTTGACATGAATTCGATTTCTCTAAACAGTGCCTTTTCATTCTCACGTGTTGCTTTTGGATCTCCATCAACAAAGATGTTCTCTAGCCACCATATCCTATCAAAATCAATTCTTGAAGGTCTGTTGTCTCTCGAGAAGCTAAAGAGATAGGGTACTGCAAGCATTGGAGGAATATATGTTCTATCTTCAATTATATGAAGACCACCACCAGGATCATCCTTGCATGGGAGGTGACAAAACCATTTTACTCCATCACCTAACTCATCTTTTGCCATTTTAGCGATACGATGCGCGAAGGGTATCGTATGATTCTTACTGACGGCACAGAGAATTACATCCTTCTGACGAGCAAGAGCACAGAGGTCTCTAAGCATGAATCCACTTGGCATCGATGGATAGTGTTTCACAAAATGCATGAAGATTGACATTGCTCCATCAAGTAGTATGTATTTGGGTTGGATATCGCTATCCAATATCCTTCGCACGGCGGCATATTCACTGGATTTCCGTAGTTCATCATGCACGACTGGATTTGTGAGGACCTGTTCTCGTGAGATAAGAAACTCCATCTCACGAAGTCTCTGTGCATCAGTTGCATATTCTGTATCAGCAAAATCAGAGAAATTTCTAATCTTGTTAGCAGTATAATCTCGAAAGAAAGGCAGGATGAGGTCAATAATATCTTTCAGGGGATATATTTCGCTCAGAGATTCTGCCATCTTCTTTTTTGCATCATTCCTCACCCCTGAATGCCAATGAGCATCAATATGTGGTTGTTCACCAATTTCACGCTCCAATGCATCACGATTCACTGGAGAAAAATATGTTTCAGCAGCAGTATTTGTGTTTAGAACCACTGTCGAGGTAGTAAGCAAATGAACTCGAATATCATCAAGTACAACGAGACTCTCAGTGCCAGATCCATCCACAGCAGCAACTAGAAAGTCTTCATCAAGCATAATGTCAGAAGGATAAGGATCTATCGTATCCAATAGTTGCTCGCGGATACGGATCTCATCACGGGCAAACTCCTCAGCATCTCTACGATCTTGCTGATTGTCTATATCTGAGAAAACATGTCTTAGAGTGTTCCTGAACTTCTCAGCAAGTATTTTCTCAAGCATTTGACCCATCTCACTCCATACAAGACAATAAAGACTAGACTCTCTTGCTTTAGAGTCATGTCTAGTTCATAAAAAGATAGCACTCGCTAGAGAAGAGGTAAGAAAAATACCGCTTTTTAATAAGGAAAAATGAGTAGAGATGAAATTACCTTATTAGTGACAAGTTCATCGAATCTATAACAGCAGTGACTCTGGCTCGACCGTGTAATTGAGCTTGACGGGATGTGATAGTTTGCTAAACATCACCTACTATGGACAAACGACATTTGCATTGGAATCGAAGGGTACTATTTTACTACTGAATCCGGGAATCTGGGAAGGAAATCCATTGGTACCTGATGATTTTCATGCACGAATAGTCATCGCTACAAATCATGTAGAAGATGCAATTGGTAATGCAGCAAAGATATCAGTGAACTCAAAAGCTTGGTTCTTAGGCAGTAAAGATGCTGCTAGCAAGGCTTCCGAACAGGGAGTAAAACCATGGCTTGTCCATGTCTTGGAACCTGAAGTCCCGTATGAAATCCCCGATATCAGAATTACTCCATATCCACTCTCACGAATTGAAGAAGAAACAGGAGCTCATATTGAGAACCTTGGTCTTCTGATTGAAATGGGAAATATGAGAGTTGGATATGTTGGTGATACATCTATCCGGGGAATATTCGAGAGACTCGAGATGGATATTCTCATAACACCAATTGGTGGAGGGCCTACTTTCGAGGTCAAGGATGCTGTCAGCCTATGTATTGACACAAAACCACGTATTGGCATCCCGATGCGTTGGACTTCAGAGGATCAACCAAAGAAATTCTCAAAGTACATTGAGCAATTTGGGCAAGGAATCAAACCAGTCATAATGGAAACTAATCAAGTCCTCAAGGTGCAGTGGGCTGCAGGCAATGAGTTTCGATACGAGCTAAACTGATATTCGTTTGTGAAGCCAGTATGAGAGCCAGAAGTTCCTCTAATTAAAGATGGACAAAGGGTGTGCATTAGATGAGTGAGAACGAAAAGAAGAATGTAATCGTTGACCTGGAAGAGTCAGAAAAAGTTCAGCTGAACGGTCTGAGTGAACTTGATAATATTGACATTTCAGGTTCAATGAAGGTTGTTAATGTATCGCAGAGAAGTAGAATCTGGAATGTTAAAGTACATCTTGGAAATACTCGAAACTCTACAGATTTCTCAGATGAGTTAGTTACCGTAGGTGAAGTTGAAGCAGGAGGAACATGGGAAAAAGGATACAAAGTATCTGTTAATGCACCAATTGTTACCCTCTCAGAAACCTATGATACCTGTGGTGATATTGCATCTGAACAAGCACACTGGGCATATGTCAGTGGAAAAGATAATCCAATTAAAATCACAATCACTATCAAGAATAAAACGGATGTCGAATTAGATAATATCATTCTCAACAAGACAATTCAACCAGAACTTACAGACATCGAGATTGCTTCAGTCAAATCAGGAACTGCTGAATATGATGAAGGGACAAGACAAGTAGTATGGAAGGATTTTGTCATCTATCCACATGAAGAAACAACTCTTGTGATTGGCGCCAGTACACAGGTTCATGATACAGAACCAAAGAGTGCGGGAGAGATTGTCTTGACATATCGTGCAGAGGGATTGCAGAGATCAGTGCTAGAACCAGATCTAACTGGACTCACTGAATTCCTTATGGGAATTGAAACTGCTGAAACAGAACCAAATCAATGGGAATGTACTCTTGAGTGTTCAAATGAGAGTGAT
>JAEOUN010000014.1 GCA_016839245.1 Candidatus Thorarchaeota archaeon | reverse complement strand
TTGAGGAAGAGCTTTCACCTGAAAACTTCACCGTAATACCATCTACCATTCCTCAAAGAGGTCCAAATTATGCTAAAGCTCTTCTCTTGGACTCAGAATTATATGCTGAGATGAAGAAAGAATATCGTAACTTTGGATTTGATGTATTGATGCTTGTGGATGGACAGAACAATGTAACTCACATTGCAGATTCGATGTTTCAGCCTCATGATAGAGTGATTAACCTTCTTCTTTGGAGTGCCCCCAGAGGAATTGTCGTTGTTCCACGAATTGAAGAAGGCACTGAAGCAGCTTCAAAAGGGACTGGCGGTGGAACATTGGGTCATTATTTAAAGTGCCCACGATTTGAAGGTGATATCTCTAAAGTATCCAATGAAGATCTCAAGATCATCCAATTATGTGATGGTAAAAGAACGTCGGAACAAATAGCAGAATCCACAAATCTACCTTTACCAAAGATTGTTCAGACTATTGCTAAGTATCGAAAACTCGGACTGAAGATGATAGGTAGAACAGTTTAGTAAATACTCCTAGAGGTTTAACGCACATGCCAAAGATAGAAAATCCCCTACTACTCAGTCTTTATTCACACTATGTTGATCAGGTATTATCTGAAACTTCAAACATCGACGAGGCAAATCAAAAGCTTCGAGACCTTGGAAGAGAGATTGGTCAGCAGATCTACTTGAACACTGAAATTGTAGAAAAAACAAAAGATAGTGTCACTACACGCGAAGATGTTGCTAAACTAATTGAGGTTGTCTTCAAAGCACTCTATGACAAAAGACCTAACGATGTCGATATGAAGACGGCACGCGGTTCTATACGCATCAGTGACAACGATTGCGTCTGGTGTCAGGAGGTCAATCTTGAGGGCATGAGAGGTTTTGGATATTGTGAGATATTTAGCGGGATTCTTGAACAAATCCTTGAGTTTAAGGGTGTAGATGCCAAAGTCTTTCAAGAGATGAGTCGTGCAACAGGCTCAGAAGCATGCGTCTGGAATGTTCGCTTAACATAGACCATCATAAAAAAGCACTTAACAGCCATCATCTAACAAACACTAGTACCGAGGTTTTGAAATGACAAATCAAGAAGATGTAATCCCATGGTGGCAAGGTCGGTTAAAGGAACGCGACCTCATGAGAGCGTTCTTCGCTAAGACTTGGAATAAGATTGGTAGTAGAATTGCAGTTATGTTTCCTGAACGCGTTCGTGATCTATATTATTCCGCTGGTCGACTGGCAGGACTTGAGGCACAACGTGAATATTTCAAATTGGGCAAGCAGAAGCCGCCTGGTGATTTCAAGGGAATTATTGAATTCATAAAAATGGCGTTAGAAACTCTGATTGTACCTTTTGGAGATATTAAAATTGCCAAATTATACAAATTATGGCTTGATGAAGAAGCTATCATTGAGGTAGACGATAACCCATATGCTTCTGGATATGAAGCAGATGAACCATCATGTTACTTCCTCAAAGGATTCATTGAAGCAGTATTAGAATATCTTACTGATTTCAATAGAATTGAATATGAAAAATTAGTTGTAACTGAGGACACTTGTATGTCTATGGGTGCAGATTCTTGCTCTTTCAAGATTACTTTATCATATCCTTCTAGAGGAACAGGTTAATAGTGCAAGTGTTAAACAAACAAATTGCTTAACTACTAAACCATATTAGGGTTCGTGGTGGTAGAAACTACATGAGCAGCCAATACACTAAAAAAATTCTCATTGGATTTTCATTTTTGCTAATCACATGGGGAATCGTTGGTATAGCTCTGTCTGAATCTGGCATTGGTCTTATTGACTCTTCAGCAAAAAGTCTCTCGATCAACGTGCAGGACAATCAAGCAGTTCTTCCTATTGACTATACCATAGCTGTAGTATCTAGTGGTACCATCAATGTCACGCTGGATATGGCCGTCTGGTCAGGGATTGGTACCCTCAATTGTTGTTCTCAGTGGGCAACTAAATCTCTTGATGTTAGCCTTCTAGCTTTAATTATAGGGACAATATCTATAGAACGTGTAAAGGATAAACGTCTCTTAAAATTACGTGATAGGATTGCTGATGAGATCTCTGCAAATCCTGGTGTGCACCTTCGAGAACTTCATAGAAGTATTGGGTGCGCGATGGGAGCTCTTCAATATCATCTAAAGAATCTCGAAGATGATGGTATTATCACATCTCTGAGAGCAGGTAATGTTCGACATTTCTTCCCACAAGGATATGCAGATGATGAGCGCGTGCTTCTCTTAACCGCGCTTGCTCGGAATCCTACTGTGGGCGCCATTCTCACTGAATGCTTAAACAATGGTCAGACTACACAAGCGGAGATAAGTAGAACTCTCAATGTCGATAAGAGTCTAATCTCTTATTACACGAGCAGTCTTTTGGATGCTGACATCCTTCGTACAGTAAAGGTCTTTGGTAGAGAGAAACCAGTTATTCTAACTGATTGGGCACGTTCTTCAATGAACTGCGCTTCTATTCTAGTACAATAGCTGGTCAACCTCTATCCTTATCTTTAATTTGCATAAGCGTGAAACTGTACTAAACACTCTTAGATTGTTTAGAAAACAGTTGGTGCAATAATTATGTCTGATGATGACTATAGTGAGGACCTCGATTTAACCTTAGATGATACGAGTCTTGATGATTTTGAACATATTAAGCATGCCGTACGACTTGTCGATGTTTCAAGAACTTATGCAGCTGGAAAAGCTGAAATTCATGCATTGAAACATATTAATTTGGAAGTAAACTTGGGTGATTTTGTTGTAATTGCAGGGCGTTCAGGTTCTGGAAAGACAACATTACTGAATATTATTGGTGCGATCGACATAGCTACTACAGGTCGTGTTTTTGTGATGGACGTGCCAATAAACGATTATGACGAATCATTCAGGTCATCATTTAGACTTAATAATACAGGCTTTATCTTTCAGAGTTACAATCTCATTTCAACACTGACCACACTTGAGAATGTCATGTTTCCGATGCAACTCTATGAAAAACCTCCTGATGAACTGCGTGACGAAGCCATAAAACTTCTTGAAATTGTAGAAATGGATCATCGTGCAGATCATCTGCCATGGCAACTCAGTTCCGGTGAACAGCAGCGCGTTGCAATTGCCAGAGCGATGGCAAATGATCCTCCTATAATCTTAGCAGACGAACCAACTGCGAACCTAGATGGCGATAGTGGACAGATGATTCGGGACCTTCTTGTAAGGCTGAATAAAATGGGAAAAGCAGTCATCGTTATGACTCATGATGAGAGTATCATCAAACAATCTGACATCCGCAGATTTACAATGAAGGATGGAGAGCTGAAGTAGAATGCCTGAGTTTGAGAGTTACGCATCAAAAGACTTGAAACGGAGACCTTTCAGGTCATCGCTTGTTATGATCTCTCTCACGAGTATAATAACATCCACTACATTCATTTTTCTCTTTGGGAATGTTCTCCTTGATGTTTCTTCTATAACCAGTGAATCTGCCTTGAGCTCATCAATGGGCATGTTTTTCTCAACATTTGTATGGTCGATTCTCTTGCTAGTTTTCTGTCTAGGAATTGTGGTTGTTTCAACTACAATTTCCCTTGAGATGGTAACTCGGCGTCGTGATATTGGACTCATGAAAGCTGTTGGAACAACAATGGATTCTATTTTTGACTTCTTCATGGCGCAGTCTGTGATAACACTCTTGGCAAGCCTTATTCTTGGTCTCGTCTTTGGGACAATGCTCTATCTTCTTGGAATGATATGGCTTGGAACTATTTTTGTAGAGCTTCAATATACTGAGAGTTTTCCGATTCTCCAGATTAGTGTTCTTGCCCTTGTGTATCTCATCGCTGGATATTTTTCAGCACAGAAACCAATCTATGATACAGTTCAAGAATCACCTTCATTAGCTCTAAACCCTGAAGTTGGATCCAAGGTGACACGAACTGGCTATCTTGACAGCTTGGGTCTATCCTTTCGAATTGCCGCCAAAAATACTGGACGAAGAATTCGTGGGACTAGAAGAACAATAGTTTCCCTATTTCTAAGTTTCACTATCGCCTCATTGTTATGGATTGGTGGTGGAGTTGTTGAAACCACATCAAGATCCTTTTTGGTTCGATCGATGGGAACAAATGTAATCGCAGTCGGAAATTCAGATCTCTTGGATTCGTATTATGATGCATACTCATTATATGGTTCTGAACTAAATGATTCAGTCAATTTTCTTAATCCTGCGAACATGATTAATAATTCAATGATAGTAGAATTGGAGAACTTGTTTAATTCAGCATCTATTGAATCGAGACTTGTTATTTACTCAGATGTGCAAGAAGGACCAGGGTATATCTACAATGATTTGACTGAGAATTACGAGAAAATTGGTGAAGATCGAGAGGGATCAGCAACTCTTGTTGGTGTTGATTGGGATCACACCCTTTCTGATTGGTATTATGAAGGTAGTAGTATTCATAATTCTTCTCAGGTATGGATTGGTGGTACACTAGCTGAAGAGATGTTCACTGATCCACTTGTACAATCCTTGCAAGTACAAGGTAGATCATTAGAAATTGATGGTCTCGTTTTTGATATTCTCAATGGCGGGAATGTAGCAATTCTGGACATAAACACTCTACGAAATTACTTTGGTGTCACTGGATCGAATTTACTCCTAATTCAGCTTGACTCCTATGATGATGCCAGAATAAATCAGATACAAGCAATAGCAGAGAGCTATGGATTTGGAATTTACAGACAGAATGGTGTGTTAGATCAGAACTTTCACGCAATTCATGCAATCTGGATTCTGCTTAATCCATTAGCACTGATAGCTTTGGTGGGTGCGTTTGTTAGTCTTCTAAATTACCTCCTCGTTTCTGTCTTTGGAAGACTACGTGATTATGTAATCATGAAATCTATAGGTGCAAAACCATCATTCATTGCTAAAGTGATTATTGCTGAAGGTCTTGATGTAGGAATTCGTGCAGGAATCCCCGCTTTGTTCGTAGCAACGTTATTGAGTATTTATTCACTGATTCCTGATGCAACTGTTCCAACTCTAGCCTATATTCCTGCAACATTAATTGTAATTTTCTTGACAATTATTGTAGTAATCATCATAGCTTCAGTTCCAGTCTATGTATTCTTTAATACGCGCACAGATCTTCGAGTTTCAGAATTCTCGTCTTGAGTAATGTTCTTTAGAAACTCTTCTCAGGTGAACCTGAGGAAAGTATAATGACATCTGAAGAACCTCGAGAAGAATTCTCTGTTCATTGGATTCGAGATATAGTTAATGAAGTAGTACAAAGAAGTACAGATCAATATACGATAGTGACAGGCAAGAGTATGAGCGGCAGTGTACATGTCGGATTCATGAAGGAAATTATCATAGCAGATGTTATTAAACGAGAGCTTCTTCAATTAGGCAAAAAGGCAAAGAGTGTATTCATTGCAGATGACTACGATCCCATTAGGTCATTTCCACCTAGTCTCACACTCTCTCCTGATGAATATATGGGCGTCCCATACTCTGATGCACCTGATCCATATGGGTGTTGTGAAAGTCTAGGCGCACATTGGATAAATGAATTAGTTGAAACTTTTCCAGAATTTGGTGCAGATCCTGAAGTGGTATTGCAATCAAAGTTGTACACAACAAAACCAATGCTTGATGCAGTTCGCATCTGTCTGCAGCATACAGAAACAATTAGAGAGATATTGATTGAGTATGTAGCACGTGATTTTGATGAGGCGCAGAAATCTTCATACATTGAATCGATGAAGACATGGTATCCTGTCTCTGTTATATGTCCAGAATGTGGTCGGCTGCAGTCTGGTGGAAAGGGGTCAATTGTCCCAAATCGAGTAACAGCATACAATCTTGATACTGATGAGATTTCTTTTGTATGCGCACACTGTGGCCATTCTGAAACAGCAAAGTTCGATAAATTGCGATTGAAGTTATCTTGGCGGGTAGACTGGCCTGCAAAATGGTATGTCATGAATACCACATGTGAACCTGCAGGTAAAGACCACGCCGTAAAGGGTGGTTCTTATGATACTGGATTAGAGATTTCTCGACGAGTATTTGGTTGGTCTGGTCCTGTGAAGGTTCCCTTTGAGTGGGTGCGGCTTGGAGGGCACGACATGGGCACATCGAAAGGAGTTGTCTTTACTCCACGAGCTTGGCTGAATATCGCTCCGCCTGAGTTGTTCAGATATATGGTTCTAAAAACAGATCCTGAAAAGGCAAATAATATTCAAACAGATCTAATTCCTGACCTGATTGATATCTATGAGTCCTTTGAACAGATATTCTATGGGATCAATGAAGTTGATAAAGAGAAACAGGAATTAGCTAAAATTTTGTATCCTCTCACTGAAGTTCGACCAGTAAGTAATGAATTCATTCCAAAATTGTCCTTTAAGTTTGCAGTCTTGACATCTCAACTTCAGGGAATTCTTGGCAAGGAAATGATTTTAGAACGCTGCTATGCAGTCCTGAAGAAGCAACACAACCTGATTGACATCCCTGATGCAGCTAAAGCTTTGATACCCACACGACTTGAAAGAGCATATAATTGGGCAAAAGAATTCGGCAATGAGCAAGATATTATCGAGGTACCTGACACAGTGCCTTCAGATATTATTTCAACACTGAATGACAATGATAGACAATTCCTATCAAAATTCGTTGAAGTACTAAATCATGAATCATTGGATGATGACGCACTACAGACTACAATTTTCAATTTGGCAAGAGATGCAGGTATCAAACCTAAGAGGGCATTCATGATACTCTATAGAATTCTTCTCTCAAGAACATCTGGTCCGCGTCTTGGTCCTTTCATAAATCTTCTAGGTAATGAATTAGTTGTAGGGCGTATCAAAAGTGTGCTGTGACTATCCTCAACATGTTTATAACGCCACATCTTTGGCTCGTTTCTGACCATTACATGGATGAGTGATATACATGCTTGGAAGTCTTAGAGAGCGATATCAACGTGCTATGATGCCTATTGGCAAGTTACTAGCAAGAACTGGAATCACACCAAACATGATTACCGGATTGACAGTACTTGTTGCACTAGTTAGTGCTTGGTTTTTCATTATTGGCTATCTAATAACAGGACTTCTCTTTCTGATTCTAACTGTTGTCTTGGATATGTTTGATGGTGCAGTCGCACGTGCAGCAGGTCTTGCCTCTAAATTTGGTGCGACATTTGATCATACACTTGACAGATATGCGGAGTTTCTCTTTATGCTGGGACTAATGATGGGCCCATTAAATACAATCAAACTTCCTTGGGCTCCATTTTCTCTTGAATGGTGGGTTGTTGGTGAAACATACATCCCCTGGTTCTGGGGTTATTTCACTCTCTTTGGAATGATTATGGCAAGTTTCACGCGTGCAAAAGCTGAATCTGTTGGTGGAATGAAAAGCTGTACTGTTGGAATTGCTGAACGTCAAGAGAAGCTAATCCTCCAGATTGTAGGAATTTTACTATTAGCAATCCCAACAACAAACATCTGGTTGGATTTACTCTCAGGAATTCCTCCTCTTCTGAGCTTCTTTATTGCACTTGACATCACGAATATTCTATCTTTCTGCATTGCTCTTGTGGGAATTCTGTCACACATTACGGTCGTTCAACGTCTTATGTATGCTCATAAGGTAATCATATCGTCAGAGCAAGGTGATAGCTCGGGTGTATGATCTGGTCATCATTGGTAGCCCATCTTTTGATAGGGTAATTCGGGACTCTAATCACACTCAGGAAGATATCATTTCAGGTCCATCTATCATAACTGCAGTTACTGCAATCCAATTAGGAATTGAAAATATGGCAGTAGTGGGCTCTCTCTCTTCACGAGATTCATCCCATTTGTCCGAGAGTCTTGACCGTCTAAATATCCCTGAATATTTCAAGATAGATTCACCCGAATCTGGAGGTTTTAAAATTGAATACAATGGTGACTCTGAACCCCTATTTACTGGACTACTAGGTGTTCCTAAATCAATTCGAATTCGAGATATTCCAGATGAGTTTCTTGCAGCTCACAACATCGTTCTTAGCCCTCTACTGCAGGAAATAGATGCAGAGCTTGTAGAATGGCTTTGCAATTCCTCTCAAGCCACTATATTATTGAATCCTCAACTTAGAATTCCCAGAAATAGAGACCAGATTGGTATTATCGATGAGATAGAAATCGCAAGTAAAACCTCTTGCTATTTAGATTTCATCAAACCAAATGAGCAAGAAGCAGTCTTGATCACAGGTGAGGACGATCCATTTGTAGCTGCTGAGATTCTTGTAGATACATTGGCTGAAAATTGTATTATAACTAGGGGAATCCATGGAAGTATCCTCTTTGATGGGAATGAGTTTAAAATCATTCCTTCCTACAAAGTACACACAGATGATGCACTTGGGGCTGGTGCAGCGTTCTTGGCAGGATTTGTTATGGGTCTTCTTAATCACAAAAGATATGATTACTGTGCTGCTTTGGGAAACTCTGTAGCAAGCTTCAAAATCATTGGTAACTCTACCGATTTTTCATTAGATAGAGATAATGCTTTCACTAGAGCAAATGAAATTGCATCAGATATAACAGTCCACTGACCAATTTAAGATTTGGTCATATCAAAGACCATCGTTATTGTATCAGTAAGGAACTTCTTTGCAGCAATCATTGCGGCATCTCCTTTCTCAGTAATTGCATAGTACTTTCTAGGAGAGTCACCAGTTTGTTGTTCTTCAATTAGTCCATCCTTGATTAATCGATAAATGATTGCGTATCCGCTCACTGTTGCTGGTGAGAATCCAAACCGTTTCTGGATTAGTTGCTTTATTTCATATCCATAGTGAGGTCTCTCTTGAAGGAGACGAAGAATATACATCCATAACATTTCTTTCGTTAACTTTGTTACAAGTCGGTTCATGGCTTTTGGCCAGTCTTGTTCCTCTGATTCATTGTCATTTGGCATTGTTAGACCATCCTTTCAAACTCAGATATTATGGATACCACACAATGGCTACTCAGATAACTTATGTTGCCTAATGAGACCCTACGTAGGTTATATTTGGAAATGAGTTTTTCTGTTTTGGCGTCGAAGCCTCTATGGTCTCCAAGCATAAAACTGTTCTGTACTTTTGAGATGTTGAATTCATACTCCTCAATTGGTCTGTCATTTTCATATAACACCCAAATCTCTGATTGAGGTGGATCGTGATATATCTCTATTATGGATTCGAGATTTCCATCTGAAATTTGTACAAAATCTGGGGGGTCATTCTTCAATGTTTTTTTAATTATTTCTGCCCATGCTCTCTCTCCTTTTGGTAAAGGAGTCGTTGGGACTCGAAATCGAAGTACCTTTGAATCTTCTAAGACTGCAATGAGTTCGAGCTGTTCTTTTGGCCATTGTACTGGACCCCAATCGAAGCACGCAGCCAAATCTCTACAAAGTACATCTATACGCTTTCCAGAACCTGGAAGGTCTTGTAGCAGGAAATCTCCTTTTTGTGGGGCTCCTGGAAGAATTTGTATGAATCTTAACATGGTGGAAGATGACATTTGGCATACCGACTATTATATTACTTCAGCGTCCTTTAATTATGAAAGAGATTGAAATCGATCATTATCAATTTTAATTATGTTTTCTTGAGATTAGGTTCTTCGTTCAGAAGCTTGTCTAATCTGTACTTTTCCTGAGTGGACAGCACAGCTTACACAATAGTATTGTGTAATTCTCCTAGTTTGGATAAAACTGCCCTGTTTTCTCAATTCTCTAGCTAATTGAGGTTCTACTGCTGAAACTCTTTTTGTATATTTCTTTGCCTTATCTGCTGGAACAAGTCGCCCGCATCTAGAGCATTGGACTGTTCCACTTCGACCTTGTCCGCCTTTGCTACGGCCACCGGACTTTCTTTTCTTTCCCATTTTTCAGTTCCACCATGACTGATTATTTGGGTTCCGAATTTATGGCCTTAAAATGTTGTTCATATTACGAAAGTCAATGTTTACTTGGACCAATATGGTCTATGGGTTTCTAGGACTTTCTGTATGACCTCGACATTTGATTCAACTATTAATTCATGAATATCTCTTTGGATTTGATCGTCTAATGAGGGCAATGCTTTACCTTGCAATCCATCCAGACTGGCATGAATGCATGGTCCAATCATAAATGGATTATATCCTCCTTCAAGAACCCAGACAGAACCAAGCGCCTCTGTTTCATTTACTAATCTAGATATTTCCCGTCCGAAACGCCAATACGTTCTGGAATCAACATCCATATTTCCAACGGGATCTGCATAATGTGCATCGTAACCAGCTGAAACCAGAATCAAGTCTGATTTGAACGATTTTACAGCTGGAATCATGATTTTTGACATTGCCAACTCGTAAGATGCATCTGGCGATGTTTCAACTAAAGGAACATTGATATTAGTTCCTCGTCCCTCTCCAAATCCTATTTCATTAAAATGACCTAATCCAAAGTTCTCATAATCATACTCGTGGAATGAAATGTACTGCACGTTGGGATTCTCGTAGAATATCTCAGATGTTCCATTTCCATGATGGTCATCAAAATCAATGATTGATACTCGCTGTATCCTTTTGTCTTTCATAGCTGAACGAGCTGCTATAGCTACATTATTGAAATAACATAATCCCATTGAATTTGATGTTGACGCATGATGTCCGGGAGGTCTCATAAGAACAAATGCATGCTCAGCTTCCTCTTTGAGTACCAACTCTACTCCTTTCATTGCTCCTCCAACTGCGAGAAGCGTCGTACGTAAAAGATCTGGACTTGCATATGCTGATTCTCCTATTTGTCCACTGCCAATATCTGTTAGGATCTCAACGGAGTCTACTAAATATGGGGAATGTACTTGTCTGACATCATCCAAGCTTGCCCTTGGAGCTTTAATTCTCAATAAACCATTGAGAATACCTGTCCTCTCAAGATATCTCTCTGCCATTTGAATCCTTAAGGGATTTTCAAACGACTCCAAGTTGGGCTTGGGAAATGGTATTTGATGTAAGCTTGCTTTGGGATGCGAGATGAATGCAATCTTTTGGGTCTTCACAATCAATCACATCTTTGATTTTTTTTAATCTCCTTAACTCTTGTCATTTTGTTTCTGAACTCAGGTTCGATTGGCAAAATATATCTATATAATACATTCAGAACCTGATCCGTTAGGATGCTTTTGGATGATAACAATTCAAGGCCATCTACCTGGTATTCTTTGAGAAGACTATTGAGCATATTCTCAAAGTTTGTCCAATCTCTTTTTACTTCGACACAAAGGTATCCATCAATCTCTTTTGCATACTTATGCACCTCTCTAAATTTTGATGTGGCCTCATCAAGATTGATAGGTGGTCCTCTTCGAATAAAAGTGGGTGAAATTAATGCTTTCTCAACAGTTATTCCTAAAGCATATGCGCCTTCTCTGAATACAATCTCTGATAGAACCTGTCCAAATCTTTCCTCTCCAGTCTTCTCTAATTCCAATTCGGATTTTATTTTTTTAGATACACGATGCAGTTTATCTCTTAGAATTGTGTAATGAATTCCTTCATTACTCTGAAATTCATACACTCTGGAATTTGCATTGAACCATTCTGGTATGGTCCCAGACGGGATTGGTGATTCAAGTAATAATTGAATAATATGACCTTCTGGTCCAGTTAATGCCTTGTACAGGCTATCAATCTGATGTTGAACCCAACGATATGATCTTTGTGAAAAACTAGATGCGATATTTCTATTGGTGTCTGTTGGATCAATTAAAAACAAAAAATCGTCTTGAAATGATTTAATTGATTTCAGCTCATCAAGTGACCTGCTGCAAATATCAACAGGTCTTGTATCGAGGTTCCTCAGCGATTGCATAGCAGTTTCTAAATTATCATTAAATACTGAAAGTAATTCGAGTGATACACCAGTCAATCCCATCCTTCCCACTGCACACATATCCCCATAGGAATGACAGGATTTTACAAAAGATTTCAGGATTCTGGCATCTTCTCTCTTCTTTTCAGTAAGACGCTCTGCAATGTATCTTGTATGATGAATTGTTCTATCGACAGCAGTTATTAGTCCTTTATCAATTAACGTGTCTTTGTCGATGTCAAAACACCCAAGAATATCAACATCTACTCCTCTCATCTTCAAAGAGAGAAATGGATGTTGGGAAAAAGCTCGTTGAACTGCCTCAACATTTAGTTCATGAAGGGCTGGCTCGAACCAGTCTGTAACAAGATTCGACATGAGCATGTCTAGAGCGTTATGACGATCTGTGGACGGGAGTTTTAAAATGTCAGAATATTCTTCAGGATTTAGTGCAACAAAAAGGTCAATATCCGCGGATCCACGGAGTTGTGTCTGTTTTTTGCCTGTTGATCCTTGAGCTTCAATGAACGAGTAGGAATATCCAGCTAATTCTGCTCTATCACAGAGTGCGTTGGTTAGTTTTGTTATGATTTCTTTTTGTACCTGAATCTCACTCTCACTTGGTGTAATTTTTTCCAATACACTACTTCTAACTGAGTCCGGTAGCAAATCAGACACTATTGCACCCTCTCATATCTTCTCTATTGCATCCTATGAATCTTGGCCTTAGAGTGCCCCTATATTTAAAGCACAGATTATTCTTTTTTAATACTCAAGCATCTCTGGTGGCTGACCATGACAACAATGATTCCTATAGTAATCACAATTCTTGATTGTGGGAGTAAGTATTTGTTTATTCAACGGAAGAATCCTCCGTACGAGGGGCTCTGGAGCATGGTGGGTGGTAAAGTCAACATTGGGGAACATATTCGTGAAGCTGCTGTTAGAGAGATAATCGAGGAAACTGGTACAACTGATGTCATTGACTATTCCTACAGAGGAATAGTTTCTGAAAGATTAATTGATCAAGACAATAACCTACTATCTCACTTTCTCATTTTCATAGGACGTGCATCTATCAATGATTTTAGTGAGAATAATAGAGAGGGTACCTTGGCATTATTCTCCTTGGGTGAGATTTATGCCAAGAAGCTTCAATTCTTACCTTCTGATTATGAGATGTTTAATCGGTTTCTCAAGGTTGGAGATACCACTAATCTACATGAGGCAGAACTCAAACGAGATGAAAAGGGATATCATCTAGTATATTATCGGGTGTCTTCTGATGAAAATCGATGATATTGAAATCGTTCCTATTGCTGCAGAGAGTCTAGGTGTAAGGTCTCTTTGTACATTTATTCGTACACCCGACATTTCAATTCTCCTTGATCCTTCAGCTGCTCTTGCCAGACGTTCAGGTCTTGAGCCTCATCCACTTGAGTATGGAAGACTAATACAATGTCTTGAGGAGATCAAAGTTCGCGCCGAAGAAGCTGATATACTATCAATTTCGCACTATCATTATGACCACGTACGACCTGGATTTCTGAATTGTCTCTATAATCTTAGCACACGTGAAGAGAGAAAGGAGATGTATGCTGGCAAGAAAATCTTTGCAAAGGATAATCGTGAGAATATCAATAACTCTCAAAGAAGAAGAGCTTATTTCTTTCTCAAAGATGTAAAAGACATCTGCAAGGAAATACATTGGTCTGATGGCATCGCTTATCAGTTTGGTGAAACTTCAATCACTTACTCGCAGCCATTGCCACATGGACCAGAAAACAGTCCGCTTGGTTATGTCTTAGCTACAATAATAGAATATAAGCAGACCAAGGTGCTATTTGCTCCTGATGTTCAAGGTCCTTTAGTTCGAAGTACATTGAATTTTATCCTATCCTCAGAACCTTCACTTGCGATAATAGGTGGGCCTCCAACATATCTGTCACAGTTTAGCGAAAAAGAATCCCAGTCTGCACTATTTTGTATGAGTGCTCTTGCTTCGGTTATACTCTTCCTAATTATAGATCATCATAATATGCGAGATGTAGACTGGAATACTTGGATTTCTCCCGTCAAACGTATAGCAAATGAATCGGGTAATAATCTTCTATCAATGGCGGCTCTTGCAAATCGCACTGAAGAATGTCTAGAAGCTGAACGCAAGTCACTGTATCGAGAATATCCACCAAGTACAAAATTCATCGAATGGACTAATGCATCTGATGAGTACAAGATAGAGAATCTTCCACCGCTGTAAAATTGTCTTTTAGTAGAAACCACAAAATATCATATTGGAAATAGATGCAAAAACAGTGAATACATACCTGATAGTTTATCCTGTAATAGATAGGATTATCAAACATCTACCGTACTCCTAGATTCAAGTTGTGAGCTCACTGACAAATATAATGGAGGTGAACATGGGTAATGGAAGAGATTGATGGTAATTCAACCAAGGCACTTCTTGAACGATTCAAAAATGCCGTAGGTCGTGCTGATGAGTGTCTCTCTGCAGAAGACTATCAACAAGCTATGGCTCTCTATTTTGATGCCAGTCAATCAGCAGATGAAATGACCCAGCGATTCCTTACCTTGTTGATGAAAACAGCTCCAAGCATTGCTCACAAGACTGTCTTTGTAGAATTTTTATCTTGGCGACTTCGATACTATACTGCGCAATATGATTACCATCTTGCAGTTGCTCAGACTTTATCTGGTCTACCAAGAGAGGAATGGATTGCACGTCTAGAAACCATACTTGTACTCTCACAAAGCCTTGTAGATAAAATTCTCCCAATTTTCAAAGAAACTGAAGATAATGCCATCAGACTAAGAATAAAGGAGCTTCTAGATGATTGGATTACTGGGATTAGAAATCTTGTTTTAAATCTCAAAACTTGGGGGATGGCTAGTGCCCAAGCCTCACGTGTTTTAGAATGGGCTATGGATAACGGTATTGAATGATATGAGATTACTCCCTTTAAGCAGAGGGTGTCGATTACTCTTTAGAGACTCCTTCGACAAAGGCAACTGCAACTTCTGTATCAGCCAATTGATGGTGACTATCTAAATAACAAACAAGATAGTGATCTTTGTGTTTTATCACTACTGGAGCTGGGAATCGTTTAACCTCTTTAAGCTCCTCTGTTGGTACTTTCCAGTGAATAGACTCCTTACAGACAGGACACTGGAACCATTTTAGCCCTTCAGACATTTAGAACCACCATGTTGTATTGCGGGCGGGCAATTGTGTGAGTCTGCAATGGTACTAAAAACGTTTTCTAGGGGGATTACCTTTCGTACAATTGGTTTCTGATTGCTATTCTTCATCCTCATCAAGATTCAGGTCCATATCCCATGCACCAGGATCTTCAAGGTCTCTGCTCAATATTGGACCTTTTCTTGTTTCCAAAGTTTCAATATCAAATCTCTCACTGTCAATGACCAGTTCTTCTAAGTCCTCGTCATAATATGCTGGGATATACCCCTTTTCAATTAAGTGTCTAATTATATGTTTTAATCTTTTAATGCTAAGACCAGTACTCTCTTCTAGACTAGCAATGGTCACTGCTGCCTCTGATTCAAGTGATGTACGGATAAAACCTGATAAGACCAACTCAAAGGAGCGCTTTAACTTATCCAAACGCTCTTTATCGAACTGATCAACTAATACAGAATCAAATAGTTTCTCAGCGTCTCCAAATCTATATTCAGTGAGCATAAGTGCAAAATCGATGAGACCTGTCGCTTCTCCCTTTGTGGTTTCAATCACTCCATGAAGAAGATCTCTTGCCATCTCAATGTTTCCTCCTGTTATTGCGCAATATGCACCATCCAATAACAGCATAGGATCTTTTTCAATTCCTGCAGCTGAAATATAGGCTTCAGCTGCTAATAGACAATCTATCTCAAACTTCTCATGTTCACCATGTTTAATCCATGCCGCGCCAGCTGCAGTCATGGCTAAGGCTGCCTCTAAGCATTCGTTTGCTAGCATTCCATGTTCATATGCCCGTTCATAGGCTTGAGCTGCTTTTGAGAAGTATTCCCACCGAGTCCAACACTCAGCTGATCTTGCAAACAGTTGCATTGCCTCGGTGTTCTTCCCGTCTTCTGCTAACCTTTCAGCAGCCTGTTCGACATTATCGCAGTCCATTGGCTGCATAGTATATTCATCTACCTAATTACACCATCTTTCATACGAAGAGTCCTTTTGGCGAACTTCACGAGTTCTTCATTATGTGTAACAAGAACTACTGTCATGTTTCGTTCTTTATTTAGCTGTGAAATGATTCTCATGATGTTCTCGCCAGTCTTGGAATCCAAATTTCCTGTTGGCTCATCACAGAACAAAATTGGAGGACTATTGACAAGTGCTCTAGCAATTGCGATTCTCTGCTGTTCTCCTCCACTCATCTGTCTCGGGAAGTGGTCACGTCGTTCTAGCATGTCAACTTCTCTTAGGACTTCAAGACTCTTTGCCTCTTGTTTTTCCTTGGTGAATTCGACGCTTGGCCAAAGCACTGCTTCAACATTCTCAAATGCTGTGAGGTCCTCAATGAGCAAAAATGATTGGAATACAAAACCTATTTTCTGCATCC
>JAEOUN010000080.1 GCA_016839245.1 Candidatus Thorarchaeota archaeon | reverse complement strand
GAAATAGATGTTGAGGATGCTCACGACTTGGAGACTGCGCAGGCACATCTAGAACGAGTTTCTGATGAACTTGAGAGAGCTCAAGATTCAGTTGAGAATCTCTCTGATCAAATTGAAGATGTAATTGATGAACTAGAGGATGACGACGACGATGATGATGATGATGACATCGATTCATTCGATTGGAAAGATTGAGGAGGTGAAAAGATGAGAGATCTAAGACCAGATAATGAAATAATGATATCAACTCAGGATTATGAGTTAATCTCCCACGAAAAAGCCTATGTCAAGATGGAAGCTGGCTGCTTATGGGTATACTTACTAGAGAATGATAAGCGTGTAGGTGTCGCTTTTGTTGGATCTTCATCATTTGCAGTTGACGCCATAGCTGAAACCAAAGTTGGTGCTATGGGGGAATCTGTGAGTGGCGAACTTTCTGGAGTGCAGCTCTACATAGGCGTATCATCCCTTGAAAATATCTCACGGTCAGCTAATAGCTCAGACCTTCACACCAAAGGATTTAGCGACTCCGAAGCCCTTATCCGGAAAATTGAGTCCACAATAATGGATCATCTTAACGGTGATGACAGGAAATCCCACATTGACAAGAAGGAAAAATCTAAGATATTCTTTGGAATGGACACCAATGAAACAAAGATTCTACTTGTTTTGGGTGAGAAGAACGGTCTTGTCTTTATCTATGGCAAGCAAGTGTTTGTTATTGATGATAACAAATTGGTATCTGTGAGTAGAAGCGGCGTAGCAGTCACAAACGATGATGGTAAACAAATCATTATTGGTAAGAATGGAATCTACGGATTTGACGGTCTCTTAGATATTGGTCAGGTCGTATCTAACTCAGTGACTTCAGCCATGAAAGAGCTCAAGGGACTAAAATCACTAAAGTCTGTGAAACGAACAATGAGGGATTTTCCATATGATAATGTAGATGATTTTGACTGGGAGGATTAATGCTTATGGATGAGAATCAGGTACGTTTGAATCGCATTGAATCAAAAATTGCGAACTTCATGTACCGGCTAGCATCCCAACCTCAAATCTCAGAAACTAATCACCATCGTAATAGCTGATTTGTAAGCTATACTCTCGAGTCACCGTCTGTCGGCGGTGACTCACTCTATTTCTATTAATTATCTCTGCATTGCTCTTGGACGAATTTGGAGTTCATATAATGAATGATATTTTCCTTTGAGTTGCATTAGTTCAGCATGTCTTCCTGACTCTACTATCCTTCCATGTTCGAGTACCACAATTCTATCAGCATTTACAATTGTTGAAAGCCTGTGAGCAATAACAATAGCAGTTCTACCAGATAGAAGAACACGCATTCCTTTCTGGATTGCATGTTCCGTATAGATGTCAATTGAGCTAGTGGCTTCATCCAGAATTAGTATTTTGGGATCAGCTAAGAGTGCACGAGCAAAACTAACAAGTTGCCTCTCTCCTTCAGACAATCTTGCTCCTCTCTCTCCTACCTCAGTATCGAGTCCATGGTCTAAATTCTCAATAATTCTTCTTGCTCCAATTGCTTCGAGTGCTTCAACAATCTCCTCATCAGTTGCATTTTGACGCCCATACTTTATGTTTTCCTTCACAGTTCCCATAAATAGAAATGCATCCTGAAGAACAAGACCAATTTTCGAGTGAAGAGACCTCTGCGTTACTGTCCTGATATCTATTCCATCGATTTGTATTGATCCACTAACGACATCATAAAACCGATTCAATAGGCTGACAATTGTAGTCTTTCCTGCTCCAGTATCTCCAACAATAGCTATTGTCTCTCCTGGCTGAATCTCTAGATTAAAGTCTTCTAATACAATAGGTCCATCACCATATCTGAATGTCACATTGTCGAATCTGACATCCCCCTTTATTTCTGGCATTGGCATAGCATCTGGGGTATCCTTCACAGCTGACTCTATATCTAGTATTGAGAAGACACGCTCTCCGCCAGCAAATGCACTCTGCACTGCGGTGTAAAAATTCGCAATTGTCAAAATTGGACGAAAGAAACTATCGCTGAATTGAACAAACATCACAATAGTTCCAAGTGTAACTACTGGAGTTAATACATCGTTAATATACAGGAAATCCGGATTAAGAAAGAACCATCCACCAAAAAGCAGAATTATTGCTGTTCCAAGTCCACCAATGAACCTAATGACCGGAAAGAAGGCAGCTTGAGCTTTTCCAGCATCGACATTCGATTGATAGTCTGCTTCATTAATCTCTGCGAAAATCTCAGCGCTTCTTCGTTCTCTTGCAAAGCTCTTGGTTACTTTGGCACCAGAAATACTCTCTGCGAAATTAGATGTGACATTGGATATTGTCTTTCTTGTTCTTCGATAGGCTTCTCTCAACAACTTACGGAAATATACTGTTGTGACTAATAGGATTGGGACAATAGATAGAGCTACAAATGCAAGTCTAAAATTCGATGTCAACATTGCCGCACCAATTGCAAATACAACAAATATCTGCGCAAAGGTATTGATTAGTTCTCCACCCAAGAGTTCAGTCATTCTATCTATGTCATTCGTCAATCTGGAGATTACCCTGCCACTTGAAGAGTGATCATGAAACTCCTCTGACATATCCTGTATATGTGAATACAATTCTTGCCTAATATCATAGACCGCTCTCTGTCCCATGAGTGACATGAAATAGCCACTGACAAAGCTTACCAGCCAGTTCAAAATTTGAAGTAGAATGTATAATAGAGCTGTGGAAACTATTGCTTGTAGAACTCCACTTGGGAAATCAATATCTATTGCCTGTCTGAGAATAAATGGAGCCCAAACACTAAGTAAAATTCCTATAATTGTTAATATGACGACAGCAAGGAATAACGGCTTGTATGCTAATAGATATCTTACCATACGGGTCAGTAACTGTGAGTCAGTGTACTCGTAAGTACGAGCATCTGGATCATCTGCACCATCTAAAGCACTACTCATCAGTGCCACCTCTCTGTGTACCTATCTTTGCAGATGGATCCATTGCCACACTTGCAGCAAGCTCCATCTCAGTCAATGTCTGATGGATGTTATAATACAATTTTTCCTTGGCAATCAATTCATCATGACTACCCATTTCAACAATCTGCCCACGCTCCATCATAACAATCAAATCTGCATTACGAACTGTACTCAATCGATGTGTGATAATGAAAGTCGTACGTCCCTTCATCAAATTCTTTAAGGCTTTTTGAATTAACATTTCTGTCTTGGCATCAACTGAACTTGTGGAATCATCCAATATCAAGATTCGTGGATTTGCAAGTAAAGCTCTAGCAATTGCTATCCTCTGTTTTTGTCCTCCACTAAGTGTTACCCCTCTCTCTCCAACCTCTGACTCATAGCCATTCTCAAGGCTCATGATGAAATCATGTATCATCGCAGTTTTCGCGGCATTGATGATATCTTCTTCAGATGCCTCTGGGCGTCCAAATGAGATATTATCTTTAAGAGATGCTGAGAAGAGGAAGGGATCTTGATGCACCATTCCAATTTGCTTTCGCAAATAGCTTAACGCATATCGTTTGATGTTTATTCCATCGATGAGTATCTCGCCTGGTGGATCAACCTTTATCATTTGTCCATCAATTTCTATCTGATTATCGATTATTTTGTATTCATTTTCATTAATCACAACTGTCTTGTTCTTACTTACTTTGTATGATTTTCCGCCATAGTCCACTTTTCCACTAGCATCTACATCATAGAATCGTGGTATCAAGTTAACCAAACTTGTTTTTCCTGAGCCTGTACCACCAAGAAGTGCGACTATCTGTCCTGGTTTCACATGAAGGTCAATATCTCTGAGGATGTATCCCTCGCCTCCATAACTGAAGGAAATATTATTGAAATCTACTGCTCCTTGAAAGTTAGTGACAGTTACGGGATTTTCAGGATCTATCACCTCTTCAACTGCATCCAGAATATAGAAAGTGCGTTCTCCTGAAGCTGACGCTCGTTGATACATACCTACTCCCCAGCTTAGAAATCGCGCTGGGAGAACCAGCATCCCAATTAGTGAAACAAAACCAACAAATTGACCATAGGTGAGGTTCCCTCGGATATAGTCAAGACCACCTATGTAAATCAACGCACCAATTGCCATGCTGATCAATGATGGAAGCATTGGTTGAAAGAATGCCTCAAATTTGCTTGCGCGAACTCGTAGATCACGAAAACCTCTATTTTCTCTCTCAACTCTCTGAGATTCTCTATCTTCTGAAGCATATGATCTCACAACCTTGTGTCCTACAACATTCTCAGCAAGAACCGAGCTCAACACTCCATATTGTTTACGTGCAGCAAAAAAGATTGGTCTGACTTTCTTTGCGAATGAATAGATGAAGACTATCATCACTGGTATCCATACAAGCATGTAGATAGTGAGTGGTGGATTAACACTCCACATTACTATGTATGTTCCTATAAGCTGTGCAAATGCGATGAAAATCACTCTATAGCCCCAATAGAGGAACTCTCGCATAGTACTGACATCTGTCGTTGCTCGTGCAAGTAGTTGTCCAGTTTCGTTTTGGTCGTAAAATGACAAGTCTTTCTCCATTAGACTATCATATATTTCTTCACGAAGAGTGTAGATGATATATTGCGATAGTATTGCAGATCCATATCTACCTAGCATATCGAAGAGTGCATATAATAGGCCAAGTCCAATAAAAAGAACAATGTATGGAAGTAACAGATTCAGTTGATTACCAAGAATTGCCACATCTACAATATCAATGAGAACCAGTGGTGTAAGAAGGTTGAAAATGGTGCCAATAACGGCTGAAGTCAGATAGCCAAAGAAGAGCTTCTTTCTTCTTAAGGCATATCCTGTGAGTCTTCTTATGTGACCCATGTCTTCAGCACCAGTATTCCTTGATTTGTGTATGTTTGATAAGAGTTACGAAGGTTGCATTCAAAGAAAACACAATCTATCAGCAACATCGTTCTTACTTGCATATTTCTGAGAGTTGCTTTCCAAGACTGCGACACTCTTCTAAGTTTTCCTCACCCGGATAGTCTTTAGCTTTAATCGGGTGGTCTATGACTTGAGTTCCACCAAGTTCAAGCAATTGGTTCATTATCTCATCGGGCGCCTCGCCACTCCATCCATATGAACCAAAGCTGGCTACAGGAAGACCATTCAATGATGTCAATTCAGCTAAAATTCTTTTAACCATTGGAAGGACTCGCTTCATTCTTGTTGAGCTTCCTACAGCTAATGCACAGAAATCATTCAGTCCATTGAAATTTTGTGCATCGACCACCTCGCAGTCTTTACCTGCTGCTTTTGCTCCCTCACAGATTGCTTCTGCCATCATCTTAGTTCTTCCACGAGTGCTTTCATAAATAACTCCAATTTTCATCTCACGTCATCAGTTGATGTCCGTAATATAACAAAAGTATATCGCAAAGGATACTTCCATAATGAGACCATTTTAAGGAAACCGTGTTCGGTATATGTCCTGAAGATGATTAACCATTTGAATTCTAAAGCCCAAGAGATTTGCAAAATTCTCATTCAACACTATGGTGACGAGATAAGTGAGCGCCAGTTACCGCCACTTGATGAGCTTGTTATGACAATTCTCAGTCAGCACACTAATGATGCCAACATGTATAGAGCATTCGAGAATCTGAAGAGGTTCTATCCAACTTGGGATGATGTACTTCAGGCACCTCAAAATGAATTGGCTCAAGTGATTCGATCGTCAGGTATGTTCAATCTCAAGGCGAAGCGAATTCAAGCAACACTTCATGAGATACAAAATCGAATCGGACAACTCGATCTCTCACATCTGGAATCGATGGAGCTTGATGAGGCGAAGGAATGGCTGACTTCTCTTCATGGAGTAGGTCCGAAGACTGCAGCAATTGTACTTCTCTTTTCATTTAGACGTTCAGTATTACCCGTAGACACCCATGTTTGGAGAGTGACCAAGCGGCTTGGGCTTATTGACTCAAATGTATCTCGTGAGAAAGCACAAGTTCTTCTTGAACAGATTCTACCACACGAATGTATTCCATCCCTTAACAAGAATCTTGTTTATCATGGAAGAGAAGTTTGCAAGTCTCAAAATCCTCGTTGTAGTGATTGCATTCTAAATTCCCAATGCGATTATTTTCTAATCTCCAAATAAGAATTGTAACACTTAGAAAGGCATTGAAAAAGTAATTACTATCAATATCTTCAATAAGCCAGTTTAGTTTTAATCAATGAGTATCTATACAAATTATTGGGGTTGGCTATTGGAGCTCTTCTTACTGACTATTGGTGCAGCGTTAGTGTTAGCATATATTGGCGCATCGCTGCTGAAGAGATTAGGTATACCTCAAACACTTGGATTCATGCTTGCAGGCGTTATCTTGGGTTTAACAAGTATCTTGACTGAGCAGATTATACACGATCTTCAGTTCTTTGTAGCTCTTGCTTTGGGTTTGATTGGTTACAATATTGGTCATGAATTAAGGAATCCAAATCTGACAAGAGAGCGAATACAGAAACTCTTGATTATTGTAATATTCGAAGCAGTTGCAGCCTTTCTAGTTGTGACCATTATCACTTACCTGCTTCTATCTGCAATAGGCTATCCACTTCCAACTCCTACCGCGATTCTCTTTGGTGCCGTTGCAAGTGCCACAGCGCCTGCAGCCACAGCTGATGTTGTGTGGGAATGTGGCTGTGAAGGTCCTGTGACATCATCACTCATGTTTGTACTTGCAGCAGATGATATTGCGGCAGTCATTCTTACAAACTCTGCAATAGCCTTTGCACTCTGGGTGTATCTTCCTAGTACTCTTACTCTTACCTCAGTTATCTTGGAGCCAATTATTGGTATATTTTGTTCAATTTTCTTGGGCGTACTGACAGGATTCATTTTTCTTATACCTCTTAATAGAGAGAGAGATAGAGGGAAGCTCCTTGAATTTGAAATTGGTATGGTGATTCTTCTCATCGGACTTATTGAATTCGTTAATGGGTATCTTTCCTCACTAGGTTTCCATATTCGTATTAGTGATATTTTTGCAGCAATGGTCTTTGGGTATATTGTAAAAACACATGTTGGTCATGATAAGGAACAAGTTCCTGAATTGCTTGAACGTGTGATGGCGCCTGTAGTAATGATCTTCTTCGTTATGGTTGGAGGACGAATGTCGCAGCTACTTACAACATCAGAGTCCCTTCTTCTAATTGCCATTGCTGCAGGATTTTATCTTACTGGAAGAACACTAGCAAAATACTTCGGAGCCTCACTTGGTGCGAAAATTGTCAATGAATTACCTGCAATTCAGAAATATCTGGGTGGTTGTCTTCTCTGTCAAGCTGGTGTTGCGCTGGGATTGTCATTCATAGTTGAAGAAACCTTCGTAGCATTGGGTGGAGATGCTGAAACAATGGGTCTTCTGATTCTTGGTGTTGTTGCATTATCAACAATGATACTAGAGATGATTGGACCAATCTCAGTAAAACGGAGTCTACGAGGGGCCGGCGAGCTATCTGGAAACTATCCACTATTCGAACCTGATGAGGTACATCTATTTGATCCTAATAAGGAATCAAGATGCGTAAATCCTGAGGATGTTGTTTCGAAGTCTGGAATTGATGATGAATCTGAATCCTGATCTTCAGTGCGTTGACAAAGTCATTTAGTTGATACTTTACTCATGTTATATGGAAATCCAAAATCCAAGCAATCAGTAAACTAATACTCATCTTCTGGGTCTGTTGATATATCGTATAATAGGGGATCCTCATCTGGATCAAGTAGAGGTGCAAAAGCACCTCGCATGTCTTCTAAGACTGCATCATTCTCTGGTCTATTTGTCATTATTGTAATCGCTCTTCCATACCACCCACAGTCAATACAATAGTATGCAGGTTGGAATCCGCCTAATAGTCCGAGATCACGTGAAGATCTTACATCTACAATTCTTGGGCTCTTACACAAGGGGCAAACAGGAAAATCTGCAGAAATACCTCTCTTCTTTAATTCATCAAGAGTCGTCCTTACAATTAATAATCTACGAAATGCCCTCAGTTCTTCCCTTGAAAGCTGATTGATCGTTGAGTTTGACATAGACGCTCCCAATTTTTCATTTGCTACATTCAGTTATACTTCTTTTGAAACGTGAAGAAATGTATTCACAATCTTATACCCGTGCCAAAGGAGTGTTCATAAGTCCTGATTAGCTCTATCGAAGTGAGTGAGTAGAATGACGCGTGTTGATTATATGAAAAAAATTGATGTTATTCTTGTCATTCTCTCAATAGCTATATTGTCTGCTGCTTTATGGAATTGGATTTCTGCGCTCCCAGTAGAAAAGGAGATAGTATTTCTGGCTACGACAATCGCTCTAGTCATCTCTCTTGTATTGATGGTAAACATTTCGATTCTTGTGATTCTACGTCTTCAGAGGAGAGTCACTGACCTTGAGATATTAGTAACAGGTACAAATCAAAATCAAGAGAAGTCAAATCAAGTTATTGTAGTTACTCTCACAAATACCGAACGGCGTATCATCAACTGCTTAGAGGAGAATGACCTTCAGATGAGTCAGGAAGATCTACGACATGCAACTGGATTCAGTAAGTCAACTCTTAGTGTGACACTGTCTTCACTTGAGCGAAAATCACTCATTAGACGGATAGAGAGTGGACGAACAAAGACAGTCATATTGGAAAATAAAGTTGTACGATAATTCAAAAGGTCTCTTTTGGAACGATTCTGAAGTTTTTTAACCCTTTATCACTGATTTATGGCTTTCATAACGCTTTTCTATGACCTATATTGAACGGTTCATAGAAAACTGCTATTATTTACTTTATCTTGTGGTTTATGCAGTATATCTATAGTTCAGGATGATTAATGCAATGAAGCAAAACAAAAAGCAGTTCGCCTCTCTTGTGTTTATTTCTGCAATCTTGATATTGGGTTTTGGAATGAGTGCCGCAGCTGAAACGATAATTGATCCTTATGAACCTGAACAGGAAATAAGTCCATTTACAGAGATGATTCCTGGGATCTATGTTGCTTGGCAATGGTGGAACGAAACTGGTAGTGATTATGCACTTACCGTTGAACCTGAATACTTCAATGATGTTGAAGGTACTGATGTGGGAGGGTACCACTACATCTCAGAGTACTATGTTGAGGACATTTTTGGGACTGGTTATACAATAACTGAAGATAGTTACTCAAACTGGACATCATCATGGGCTTTCTCGAATCTTCTTGTCGTTATCTTACTGGATCCCGATGCATCTTACATCTCTTGGATAAATAATCAAGGAGAGATTGCTGACATCTGGAGTGTCTATTGGTGGCCAGATTCAAGTGTACTCTCAGGGGATGAAGTGTTTATCTATTCGTCCTTCTATTATTCTGAGAGTAACTCTAGTTCATATTATTGGGCAGAATATAGTTGGGAAGATGAATTCAACACCTCAGTTGATGCAAATACCATCATTCCAAATCTCAGTGAGGAGTATTTATGGGCTTCATTCATGAATGGTACGTACGAGTATAATAGTGAGGGGAGCTATTGTGGATTCGGATATGATGTGAACGAGATGCTCCGCACCGAGGATACTGAACAATGGATGCAACATTACTTTTCTGGACTTAGTGTATTCAATGATACCAATCATAATGGACAGATGGATTTAGTCTATAGTGAGGTTCCCTATGACTTTGATGAGGATGGCATCGTCGACTATGTCGGTTATGAGATGAATAAAACCGTTTCAGAGTTAATCTATGATTTTTACGCGGATAACGCACGGATTGGAGATGTATCTCTTCCTCATATCAATTCTGAAGGACAGCTTGAGTGGAGTGCAGAAGTCACAGATATCGCAGGAAATCTGATGACTTTCCAACCCTATTCCATTTATGCCTGTGAAGTGTATCCAGGGGAGTATGTGGCTGAAGAGCCTGAGATACTTCCAGTCAATATTGATAGTTTCAAGCTTACTTTTCGATTTGAAACAACAGATGATGCAGCTGTCATTAAAATCGATCAGTTTGTCGGTGATTTTTCGGATCCCATAACTGGACTTGTGTCCTCTGCACTTGAAGGACTGGGACTCACTCTGAATTATTGGAGTTCATTTTCTAGTTACACAGTATCTGGAGAAATCTATGTTGAAAGCGATCCCTTAACAACCAACACAGATGAGATTACATGGTCTGAACCCATCTCTAGTATTGATGGTGGAACTTCAGCAGAACCAGGCGTTGACAACAGTACTATGATTGAATGGACTTCAGCACCTACAGATGCTCTTGAGAGCGAAGCTGTTCCCGAAGGATTCTTGAAATTCTCTGAAGAATCAATTCTTCGATCAACAGTAGAATTTGGTGGAACCTATGTACTTGGTAGAGATGGCCTTACTTATAATGTAGGCACGACAGTCATGCCAATGTATTTCTACAGCTACGAATGTGAAACTACTACTCCTGCAGCAGAATTGGCATATTCTCTTGATTCATGGTGGGGTCAGACCTACTACTATAGTTCGTGTTATGCTACCTGGGATGGTTACTCTATTACACACGATCCCATTTTCTCAGTGTTTCCCCTGAAATCGCCTTCTATAGCAAGTGCCTTTATCACGGGACTGATCAACACATCAATATTCATCGGTATCTTTGGAGTAGTTGCTTTAAGCGTGGTCTTTGTGAGGATTCGTGCTGAGAGAAAACATTAGCCAACACACAGGGGGCGGGATATCGCCCCCATCTCTCTCTTAAACACTTGTACATATATGAAGACAAAGGTTCATTGTTTACCTTCTTTGCAGGAATGATGGTGAGAGATACTATAACAAATGCATTTACTATTTGATGATGGCAATTCATACAATACTTGTATGAGAAAAGCATTTCAACGTAAGATATTCAACTTTATTGGGTTAGGAGTTAACCACAATGTCACGCCACAGAATTCCATTATTATTCATAATCACATTAACCCTACTTTCCATGAGTTCTATACTTTCTGCTAATCCTTTGGTCACTGAAAGTCGTGTAACTGCATCATGGTCTGGAGGATTAATAATAGATCATAATTGTATATACCAAGGATTGATTCCCGTTGAATGGATTAATGCCGCGCAGGAAGATGTCATTATCCACTATGCCCATACTAGTCATGGCAGTCAAATCACCACGGGCCTTACTAGATTAGAATCCACTAATGCAACATTCGATGTTTCAATTGGAGATCGAATATTACCTACCGATGAAGATGCCCTTTGCATTCTTGATGGCAATCCACCCGAGGACTACATTACACCAGACCTCTATTGGCAAGGAACAAGCGCACTGGAACTCACACAGGGTACGATTGATGACAATCCAACACTCACAGTTTCTCTTTGGTCTTGGTGTACTCAGGTTGATTATTATTCAGAAGAAGAAGTCCAAGAATATCTTGATGCTATGAGTTCACTTGAAGAAAGTAATCCGGAAATCACTTTTGTCTATATGACTGGTAATGCTCAATCAGGTGGAAGTGATGGATACAATCGTTGGTTACGAAACCAACAGATACGCCAGTATTGTCTTGAGCATGATAAAATCCTCTTTGATTTTGCTGACTTGGATTGCTGGAGTAATGGTGATCATAGCACATACAGTTATGTTGTCGGATCTGATACACTTCAAATTCCGATTGAGCATGAAAATTTCAATGGCGATCAAGCTGGTCATACAACATATACAAGTTGTGAACAGAAAGGTCGAGCTTTCTGGTGGATGGTCGCCATGTTGGCTGGCTGGAACGCTCCTGAGATAACTACTCTCCTGACCACTACATCATCTGGAACTGGATCTTCCACAACTACAACAGGAATAGAATTGGATACAATCGTTATTTTTGTTGCCGTTGTATCTGTTGTTCTTCTTGTGTCATATGCTGGAGTTCGAAAGTACTATGGGTAATGATATCTTTGGAAAAATTTAAATATTAAATATAGTTAATATATTGAGTCTCGATGTCTGACAATTATAAAAATTTCCAAATTATCAATATCGTTGCAGTGGTGTTCACCATTGCACTAAATTTTCTGGCTAACATAATTCCTTTTAATGGAGTTAATACTGGCGAAGTATCAGATTCATTTCCAAATTACTTCACTCCACCAGGATATGTCTTTTCAATCTGGGGTGCAATCTACATTCTTCTCCTTGTCTTTATGTTCTACCAAGCAAAGAAGAATCAAGTAGACGCTGATTACTTGCCTAAAATTGGTTATCTCTACCTGATTGCGGCAATCTTTAATGTAGCTTGGTTGGTCGCATTTCACTATTCCTATGGTAATGCTCCTCTACTCATTTGGAGTGAGTTTCTCATTATTGGTTTCCTGATAGCGTTAATACTGACATATGTCCGTCTTGAGATTGGCGTGAAAGAAGTCTCGCTAAAGGAGAAGCTCGCAATCCATCTTCCAACAAGTGTCTATCTTGGCTGGATTTCACTAGCTATCATTGCAAATACTGCCGCATTACTCAACTCTAACCTGACTATCACAGACGATATCCAAATCCTTTGGACTTCGCTCGTCTTAATTGTGGTTCTTGTATTGACTACATTGATGATCTTCCTGCGAAGAGACCTTGCCTATGGTCTTGTAGTAATATGGGCATCTACAGGTATTGCAGGTAAGTGGTCTGGAGTTCCAATGATTTTCTACACAGCTATTACTGTCACAATCATCGTTGCGCTACTTATCTTGGTGGTGCCATTCATCAAGAAAAAGAACTGGATTGACTACTACCTTGTACGCAATCTTGAACAATAAGAAATTCTGAGGTGAGAGGTATGCCCTCTCGCCTACTTATTTTATTCAACTTCTTCATGGACTGCATCAGGAGCTCGAAGTAGTTCTGTAGAGAATGGTGAGTCTTCAGTTCTTACGAGATAGTGGTTCTCAAGAGCCACCATGATTGCTTTGTAGACTCTTGTTTCCTCAAGACCACATGTTGCAATCTCTGATGCGAGTTCTTCTAGTTTGAACTCCACACCTTGCTTTCTTGCAATGCGCTCCAGAGCACAGGTATTGGTTGGGAATTTCTTAGTTTCATCAAGCTTGAAAGTTCTGAGAAGTTGACCATCTAGGATGTCCTCAAAGAGCGCATCAAATTGTGCTGTGGTATGATGATCCAATACAACTACTGGAACATCCTCCATAGTTTCATCAAAGATGAATCCAACCGTCTTTGCAAACTGAATCATCCTCTCTCTCTGTTCGGGCGATGGATTTCCGGTTGTGATGAATGCACACACTAGTTTGTTTGTGGAGATGACACGAACAATATCTGAAATCGGTATCAATCCCCACTCTTCAGAGGTAGTTTCAATATCAAACTCTCCTCTGAAACTGGTGATTGCAGTGATGAATGCAGAGATGACGGTCTCTTCAAGACCTTCTCTCAAAATCTTTGAATAGACAGGTAATCCACTGTCTTTATGGAGAACAATTACGCCAAGTATACTTCGAATGTCATCAAATCGTCGCTTAAT
>JAEOUN010000079.1 GCA_016839245.1 Candidatus Thorarchaeota archaeon | reverse complement strand
GATTTTATTCTAACACAACGACAACCTTTTATGGTAACTTTAGACGGTGACTCCAGCCTTTTGGGGTAATTCATCGACCGAAATCGTGTTAGGTGACTTATCTTCAAGAAAAATGGTGACTGAATAATGCCTACAGTCTATGATATTCCCGCAAACATCCTGATTCGAAGACTCGCTCAGGACTTAAAGTCCAGAGAAGAGATGGCTCCTCCAGACTGGATTCCATTTGTCAAATCTGGAACCCATAAAGAGAGAGCACCTGATGATGCAGATTTCTGGTATGTAAGAAGTGCTAGCATCCTTAGGAAAATCTATCTTAAAGGACCAATTGGTACAGAGAAGTTGCGAATTGAGTATGGTGGGAAGAAAAGACGAGGCACAAAACCAAACGAATTCCAAAAAAGTGGTGGTGCAATAATTAGAACTGCACTACAGCAACTTGAGAGAGCCGGCTTCATCAAGAAGGTTGGTAGTAAAGGAAGAGAAATGACTGATATTGGTCGTTCATATATGGATAAATTGTCATCTACGCTGAAGACAGAACTCTCAAAGGCAATCCCAGAGCTTGAAAAGTACTAAGCCAGGTGGCATGGCAAAATGAGTGACGAGGAGTTAGAGGCAATCCGTCAGAGAAAATTAGCGGCTCTTCAACAACAAGCACTCAGAGAACAAGCAGAAGAACAAGCTGCTGCTGACGCACAGGCTCAAAAAGATGCCGTGCTCAGACAGATTCTCACACCTGAAGCACGGGCAAGGTTAACAAACATCAAGATGGTAAAACCGCAGTTCGCTGAGCAGATTGAAATGCAGCTGATTCAATTGGCTGGAACAGGAAGACTCAGGGGACAAGTAACAGACGATCAGTTGAAAGCGCTTCTAAAGCAGCTACAAGACAAAGAGCGCGATCGAAAGGTAACTTTCAGATAATGCTGCAAAGGTGATTAATATGGCACGAAACAAACCACTTGCAAAGAAACTCAGAATGGCAAAAGCAATGAGGAGTAATTCATCAGTTCCCACTTGGGTTGTAATGAAGACTGGTGGTAGAATTAGAAGAACACCAACGCAGCGTTATTGGAGATCCACAAAATTGAAGCCTTAATTCATAGTCACTAAGAATTCTAGCTATTGACTCAATTAGTTCTGAGTGTTCACTCTGACCAGTCACCTGCAATACGATTTTAGCGAGATTACCTACATTTTCACGCAAAATAGAATCACATTTTTGTGTCACAGTATTCTTCGAGTAAAACTATTCACTTGTTGATAGAAATTGTTCTATCTCATCAGATTCAAGATTAGATAGAATTATTTCAATTACATTCTAAGTCTGTTTTGTTTCAGATATGCATGCACTTCTTTCATTTCTTATGCCATCCCTAACATGTCTTGATTCGTTGAAATGAACTAAGGCATTACCTTGATTAGTCATAAGGTTCATCATTGTGGGCTAAGCTCCAACTTTTGACAAGCGGTTTCACAACTAGAGTCGTATTGAGAATATCTTTGGATGTTATTCTGACTTCATTAGTTACTCGGATGATTTAGAAGAGCTTGAGTTTTTTAGGATTGCATCCAAAAACAAAAAGGATAATAAACAATGATGTACTAGATGAATTCATATGTTGTGGCTTAGGGCATATCCATGAACGGAGTAAAAAGGACAGTTGACTACACATATATCTTAAAAATACTTCTCTGGCTAATAGTGAGTGTTTCTATCGATCTTCTAGCACTACTTTCTTTCTCTGGGTTTGGATGGGATTTAGACACAATCATTGAAGTTTCTCTGGGAATAATATCAGGTGTATCATTGCTGGGGATTCTTTTCTTTGCAGGTGCAATTGTCTTCATGTCAGGTTCGCACATCAAAATAGAAGATGTGAATTATCCAAAACTAATACTCAAACAATTTCTGCTATTCTTATTACTTTCAACTGCATACCTCATGGTTCTTTCAATTGCTACACTTAATACTATCCAAAGATTCGGAGGAACTGGAACTGTTGTTACTCCGGAGATTTTGTACGGTTTTTTGCTGGCGACACCATTTATCGCACTAGTCTTCTGTTTTATTGCAGCAGGACTTGTTATTCTTGTAGATGACTGGAGGTTGACTCTACTAATAGGGTGCACTCTGTTTTTCTTTGGAAATCTTTTTTTTGGAATGCCAAGCGCTAATGCGCAGTATCCCGGGATATCCCTGTTTAGCCCGTCACAGTTCTATCGGGGTATAGTTTTTTTGTGTATTGAGATATTCACCACAATACCATATACTCTAAAAGTCTGGGGTGGTCTTGTTTCACCTTTTGCAATGGTTTTTCCCATCATGTTCTACATCAGTCTGACACTGATATCATTACTAATAATCAAGGTATACGGAAAACAGAACCTCTACTACAGGCAACTTCAAACTCTGACTGGTTTGATTGAAGAGAATGAAGGAAAACATCTAGAAGCCTTTCACCTCAGAAACCAAATCAAATCGCGGAGAACGAGTGTATTTGTAGGATTTCTGATAGTCAGTCTTCTGCTACCTATCACAGGATATACATATGCCTCTATCAGACCATATGAAAGTTATTCAGTAATCTATGAGCAGATTATTGAACCTACGAACGGCGAAATATTCTATGGGTCATTCTTCACAGAAACTCAAACCCCAGATACTACTCTCTGGATTGGATTTCCATTTATAATCATAGATTGGGGGCAATGCCCAAATTCAATTCAATTCGAGCATGTGGTTGGAAAAGGTACGACCAGTGATTTTCTTTCAATGAATGAGAATGACCGATGGCGATTATCGCAAAGTATTACTCTTGAACCTGAAACTACAGAGTATATGATCAATGAATATACAGGACTCGATGAAACTGCGAGGAGTCACTACTGGGCTTTTCGATTCATCAGTGACAATTATACTTGGGAAAATGGGAAAATGACTGTTAGAATCTCTGTTGTTTTGTTGGAGAAGTCTGATACGAGATGATGACCTTCATCTCCAAAGAAGATAGTGAAGTCAGGAATAACCTGACTTCCTTCAATGAAATTAATTTATGTCATGGATTATTATGCTGGTCCATAAATAATTGCATCAAGATTATATGTTGCTAAATGCTGTGACGTCCAGTAGACTTCTATCCTTGCGGATGTTTCAGCCATGGTTGTGTATGGAGTGTTAGTATAATCATACGAGTCAGACCAATCTACTGTAACACCCTTGTACTTGTCAATATCGTACTGGTCGCTGTACCACGTATAGTAAATCTTAAACCAATATGGCCAATTTAAATCAGCGGATATATAATGATGTACAGAGTAAAAGTAGTCCTGTCCTGATCTGTAATACCCTGTAATAGATACGGTCAAGACTCCATAAAAAGTGTTCTGTACATCACTATCATATTCAGTACCTCGGTCTTGTGTTAGAACGAAGGTTTTACTATATTCAATAGGCACATTTTCTGAAGCAGATGATGTCAACATCGAAAACGGAATTACACAAAGGATTGAAATTATAGATACAACTAATATTCTCTTAAAATGCTTCAATATTATTTACCTCCTGAACCAGCTTAACAGGTTTCAAACCTGTTGGTTGATAGTAGAATGTTATTGTTAAAAATTTTCTTGTTCATATATTTAGTTAAAAGATAACATGGGACTTCCTATCGCTTTTAAATCACATCCTTGTTGTACGAATCAAGGAACGATTTCCTCCAACTATAGTGTGGATACAAGATCCTGAGTTTCCTCTTACACAACCATATTCAAACTTTGTTGGTCAACTGGTCAATTTGATTGATCGTCGATTTTCCGAAGTAATGGAGGAGGAGAGAGAGGTCTTACTGATACCATTGCTTGTATTTATTGGGAATCCTCTTGAGATTTAAAAAAAACATAGGGTGTGTTTGCCTATTGACTTTGTTTTGTTAAGCTCTGCATCTCCAAATGCGTGAAGAATCATATTGAGAAGAAGATCGGACAAGAATTGATACCAAAAGAAGTATTTGATCATAGTCATATGCATATCAATTTACATGACGCCTATGGGTCTACAAGTAAAAAATATGATAACATATATCAATACTATAATGACCACATGATAGAGTGGACGATTCTGCAGTTTCTTGTTGCATTTTTTAGTCCTTCAAATTGCAGCACATCTGAAACTGAGAGAAGTAGGCGCTGAATGAATTGATAAGTAGTACTCAGGAGAAAAGAGATTTGAATATAGATTTCTCATTTTCTACTTGCTCAGCATATACTTATGGATAACATCTTGACCTGTATATTTAACCGAATTGAATGCATCATTTATGCATTATTGGCATTCCATTCATGAATCATATTCCAAAACATTTCAGCAGATAAAAGCGAAGTGGGATAAAAGGAGAACTGGTACGATTCGAACTTAGTTTAACTACAAAAAGTTTAGAAATATTTGCAAAAGCAGTAATCTTTGGAAAACATGAATAATGCTTTTCCACTGTTGAGGGGGTTAACTTGGAATATCCTAGGCTGGTTCTTAGATTCAAGATGATAGTGTGTATCGGTATCTTTTTATCAGTTCCACTAGAGGCGAACATTGATGTGATGGATTATTAGAAATAGCTTTTCTATCTTCCAACGCAGCGCAATTGGCGGCAAACAAAGCTAAAACCATAGTAAGGTGGGTATAGATGTCAAAGAAAAAGAAGGAAGTAGAGGCAAAGGTCTCCGAAGAAGAACCAGAGATAGAAGAGATTGAGGAGATCGAGGAAGAAGTAGTAGAAGCTCCCACCGATGCTGAGAAAATAGAGGCAGAAGAGGCTGAGGCTGCTGAAGAAGAAGAAGAGATTATTGATGAGCGTATCTACACAGTACCACTACGGAAAGCATATTGGACTGGTAGCAGACTCCGTCGAGCCAATAAGTCAGTAAGGATTCTCAGAGAGTTTGTTGAAAAACATATGAAACCAGAAGAGTTACTGATTCAACCAGAAGTCAATGAGCTGATTTGGGAGCGAGGAATTCAAAAGCCTCCTCGACGGGTTAGAATCCGTGCGACCAAGAATGCAGATAATCTTGTGCGCGTATATCTTGCGGAGGGATAACCAGAAGTGATCGCCCGAACTACTTTCGAGGGCGATTCTAATGTGGGTGCATACGGAATCGCCACAGACTGCTTCATATTTGTTAGTTCTAGCGTTTCAGAGAAGGTACTAAATACTATTGAGAAAACGTTCAATCTTCCACTGATTCAATCAACAGTAGCAACCTTAGATGCGGTGGGATTAGTAGCCGTAGCAAATTCTAATGGTATATTGGTACCATACACAACAAACGATGAAGAATTCGTGCAGTTGAAACGTGCTGCGGAGGTTCCTGTTGATTGGATTGATGACAAGATGACTGCATTGGGAAATATTATTGCAGCAAATGATAATGGAGCAGTGTGTCATCCAGACTTCAATCATGAGGCTAGACAAAAAATTGAAGATACTTTAGGTGTTGAAGTGGTACCAGGCACAATTGCCAAGCTTCCGATTGTGGGAGCAAACTCCATCTGCACAAACAAAGGGGCAATTGTTCATCCACTCGCAACAGATGATGAAATTGACCAGCTATCACAGCTGTTAAAAGTACATGTAGAGGTTGGAACTGTCAACCGAGGTAGTCCTTACACAAGTCTGGGAGTACTAGCCAACGTTGACGGAATGATTGCCGGAGCGGACACAACAGGTGTAGAACTTGCACACATAAGTCAAGTCCTAGGATTCGTATAGATGAGGTGTATTAAAAATGAGCGAAAAGATTTGGCGAGCATCGGGAGAATACAAGAAAAAGAATAGAACATTCGTTTTTACCAGAGAACTATTGGGAGAAAAAGAATCTCATGTTCGTGAGAAAATCCTCTCTGAACTAGGTAGTCGCCACAAGGTAAAACGAAGAGAGATCACCATAACTGCAGTACAGGAGATTAAGCCTGAAGAGATTACTGATCTAAACCTTCGTAAGTATCTTGGACTGGAGAGCGAGTTTTGATGAGCGAAGAACTGCAAAAGAAACTCCAGAAAATCTATGCAGAACAACAGATGGCGGATACGAATATTTCTCTATTACAGCAGAAACTAGAACTTATTCAGGCTTACTTAAACAACTACCGATCTGGACTCTTGGTATTAAATGAAATCGAGGGAAAGAAAGAGGGTGAAGAGATGCTCATCAATGTGGGAGGCAGTATCTTCATTCAAGCAAAAATACAGGAACCTTCAACCGTTACGCGAGGCATTGGTAGTGGTATACGAATCGAACAGAGTCTTCAGGATGCAAAAGCAGCAGTACAGGAACAGCTTACGAGCTTAGAAAAGCAGTATGAAGTAGTCGTTGATGATTATCAAAAGCTTCTAGCACATACACAAGTATTGAATGCACAATTCCAACAACTTGCAGCCCAGTTACAAAATCAGGAGGAATAACCTGTTGTTTGACAAACTCAGGGGATCTCTTGATAATGCTGTAACAAAAATTACTACTCGAGAACTGAATGATAAGAACCTTAATGATGCAGTCTGGGAATTGCAGATGGTGTTGATTCAGAATGACGTTGCTGTAGAAGTAGCAGAGCAAATTTGCAAACTCACAAAAGAAAAAATCTTAGGCATGCGAGCAGGTAGACTCGAAAATCTCACCAAATTATTCAGAAATGCAATCTATGAATCGATCTTGGAGGTCTTAACTCCGAAGCATCCATTGAACATTTTAGAGTTCGCGCAGGAGAAAAAGAAAGAGGGAAATCTCACAGTAGTTCTCTTTGTAGGCGTAAATGGCACAGGAAAAACTACAACTCTAGCTAAAGTGGCACATATGTTCAAGAACAATGGATTCTCAGTGGTAATAGCCGCGGGGGATACATATCGTGCAGGAAGTATCGAGCAACTTGAGCGACATGCAGAACGTCTGGGAATTCGTGTCATTAAACAAGACTATGGAGCTGATGCTGCTGCTATCGCGTTTGATACAATAGCACACGCTAAAGCGAAGCATATCGATATAGTCCTCATCGATAGTGCAGGAAGGATGCAAAGTAATAAGAATCTCCTTGAAGAGATGAAAAAGATTGTTCGTGTCGCTAATCCGGACATCAAGCTTTTTGTTGGAGATGCCCTAGCAGGAAATGATGCTCTGTCTCAAGCGAGAGAATTCAATCAAGCAATTAGTATTGATGGTGCAATTCTTACAAAGGTGGATGCAGATCCTTCTGGTGGTGCTGCATTGTCTATAGCTTATGTTACTGGAAGACCTGTTGTTTTTGTGGGCGTAGGGCAAGATTATGATGACCTTGCACAATTTGATCCGGAATGGTTTGCCCAACGACTTCTGGGCAATAATTGAACAAGTGGTGAGCTTTTTATAGAAACACCTTCTGATGGGCAGACAAGTAGCCTTGAGGTGTAATGAATGAGTCTCAGAGGTAAAAGCTTTATTGACCTATCAAATTTCGAAAGGTTTGAACTAGGACAATTTCTTGATGCTGGTCACGATTTGAAGAGAAAATTGAAACGACAAGAACCACATGAGGTCTTGAAGGGTAAATCTATGGCGATGATCTTTATGAAGTCATCAACAAGAACTCGTGTTTCATTTGAAGTCGGAATGACTCAACTTGGCGGTCATGCTCTCTATCTGGAACCCAGTGGTACACAGCTGGGTCGTGGTGAAACTATTGGAGACACAGCTCAAGTATTAAGTCGCTATTGCGATGTGATCATGGCGCGAGTCTATGCTCATGATGAAGTTGCAGAGCTCGCAAAATATGCCACCGTCCCAGTGGTTAATGGACTCTCAGACCTTCTTCATCCATGTCAAATCATGGCGGATATGATGACAATAGAGGAGCATAGAGGAGGACTTGAGGGACAGAAGATTGTCTATATTGGCGATGCCAATAATGTTAGTAACTCTATAATGCAGGGTTGCACTATCATGGGAATGGATGTGACAATTGGATCTCCCAAAGGATATACGCCAACAGAGGAGATTCTAAAGAAAGCAACACAACTCAGTAAGCGGTATGGGACTACGCTAGATGTCGTAAATAATCCCGAAGAAGCAGTGAAAGGTGCTGATGTGATTTATACAGATACTTTCTTCAGTATGGGACAAGAGAGATCAAAAGAAAAGGAATCTGCCCTTATGCCATTTCAAGTGAATAAGGCCCTTGTCGAAAAAGCTAAAAGTGATGTGATAGTGATGCATTGCCTTCCTGCACATAGAGAGGAGGAGTTGACCTCTGAAGTTATGGATGGTCCACATTCAGTCATATTTGATCAAGCAGAAAATCGACTCCATGCTCAGAAAGGGATTCTTGCATTAATAGTCTAAGAGGATGATTGCTTGGTAGGCGAGTTCGTATCAATTGGCAGAATAAATCTAGATATCAGTATGCATGTCAAAGAACTACCAAAACGTAATGATCATGTAATTAGTGATGAGGGGCAAATTACGTTTGGAGGTTCTGCTGCGAACTTCGCCACACAATCTACTCGTCTAGGAATTAAGACTACTCTTTTTAGCTGTATAGGAGATGATCTCTATGGGCAACTCTGTCTTAAAGAGATGGCAAAAATAGGAGTTGACATAAGTGGAGTCTTCGTATTAGAGAACCAAGCAACAGGTATATTCATCTATATCCACGATGAACAGAATAATCAACTCGTCGTTGCTAAGCCGGGTGCAAATAGGTTCCTTGAGAAGAGAATTTTTGAAGAGGAAAATGTGGTCGAGGCAAAAGTCATTCATATAGCTGGATCATTTCCAATGATGATAGAAAGGGCATCTGAAACTGCTACCACGAATGGAATCGTCCTATCATTGGATCCAGGAAGAACTGCAGAAAAGCTTGATTTTCAAAAGATATTACCACATACTGATCTCCTATTCATTAACAGACAAGAACTCAAAGACTATTTCAAAATCGAGCCTATAGAGTCTGAACTACGCGAGTTTGCCAAAACGTTTCCAGGTATTGTAATAGTCAAAATAGGAAAGGATGGAGCTATTGCTACTGATGGTTTTGAATACTGTACATCTGGAGTCTTTGAAGTCCCAGTCAAGAATACATTAGGAGCTGGTGACGCATTTGCAGCAGGATTTATCACTGCTTGGACAAGATCTGAAAAAATCATTCAAGCCCTCAATTTTGCAAATGCAGTGGCAGCCTTGACGATAATGCATGATGGCGCTCAGATTGGTCAACCAGATATTGATCAGACAGTGAAACTCCTCCGCGATCACAATATCTCGATTGATGAGATTTTGAAAACTTTCAAACCTCGAAGTAGGGAAAGACGCAAAAGATGAGTATTATCTAGGTAGTATTCTACTTTTTACCCTCACATTACGTGCGTAATAACAGACATCTACAAGTGAGTGGAATATACATGCACCCATTATTAGAAGAGGTCCTTAGTTCATCCAGCGGAAAGCGTGAGCCCAAGCCAAGGAGAGGTAAGAACATACCAAAATCAGCTACTACTGATGAAGAACTTGAAGAACTACTAGACTCTGTCACAGCCAGAATTCTGGTGGCAGGAGTAGGAGGAGCCGGTAACAATGCCATTACTCGGTTGATGGAAGTAGGCGTTGAAGGAGCTGAAACTTTAGCCTTGAATACAGATGCACAGGATCTATACTTCTGCAATTCCCATCATAAACTTCTCTTAGGAAAAGAGACATGTGGAGGATTAGGAGCTGGAAACAATCCTGATGTGGGTGAGGCTGCAGCTATTGAAACATATGATGTGATTAAGGACGTAGTAAGAGGAGACCTCGTCTTCATAACTGCAGGAATGGGTGGTGGCACAGGTACAGGAGCTGCAGCTCATGTGGCAAAGGCCGCAAAGGAAAATGGAGCCCTAACTGTAGCAATTGTCTGTTTACCTTTCGATGTGGAAGGAGTAACAAGGAAAAAGAATGCTACTCGTGGACTGAATGCATTGATGGAACATGTGGATACACTCATTGCTATTCCTAACGAGAAACTTCTAGAGATTGCGCCAGATTTGTCGCTTCCTGAAGCATTCATGGTTGCAGATGAAGTTCTTGTACGTGCTGTCAAGGGTATTGCTGAATTAATCTCAAAACCAGGTCTTGTAAATCTCGACTTTGCTGATGTCCGGACAACAATGAAGAATGGCGGTGTATCAATCATTGCCCTTGGAGAGGGCAGAGGTGACGACCGTGCAGAAGAGGCAGTAGTCAATGCTCTACGCAATCCCCTCATCGATGTGTCTATTGAGAATGCTCGAAATATCTTGGTGAATGTGAGTGGAAGCGCTGACCTTCAACTTGTCGAGGCAAAGCGTGCAGTGGAACTTGTGACTGAACAAGTCCATCCTGGTGCGGAGGTCATCTACGGTGCCTTAATCGATCCAGAACTAGAGGATAGACTTAGAGTCACCATTATTGCCTCAGGAGTTAGCTCACCCTATGTCTTCGACAAGGCAGAACCATTCACCCCACTGGTTGATGACCTCAAGACCGACTTGGGTTTACCAAGGCTTTCATAGTAAATTTGGATACTCAGCAAATGTTAAAAGAGAACGAATCCTGATTGCGAACGACTCTCCCATCTGCTATAGCAGGATTATTCAGGGATGTGAGAACATATGGGTGTTGGTTCATTTATCAACGATAGCAGGAGAATCCTGAAACTAGCCACAAAGCCAACCAGAAAAGAACTCTGGACAAGCACCAAGATTAGCCTACTTGCTATGGTCCTAGTAGGTATCCTTAGTTTCGTAGTTCAGGCTATGATGACGGTACTAACGGCCAATTGGGGCATAAACCTATCATAATAGATTACCGACCACGCAGCATCCATACTGGTTTAATCCAGAATCACTTTGTAGATTAGTGAGTAATGAATTTCCCGGAAGTGTAAAAACAATGGAGCCCAATACAAGCATTTACGCAATTAGAACAACAATTGGTCAAGAACGAAGTGTTACTGATCTTGTCACGACAGCTGTAATTGGAGAGAGTGACGTTTGGGAATGTCCATTCTGTAAAGATGATTTCTCTTCCGAAAAGGCTACAAAACAACACATGAAGAGCTGTAAGAAGAGGGGAAAGAAAGAGGGTGAGCCACAGCTTATTTCTACAAATCAACTAAAAGGGAGAGTTAAAGCAATTCTAGTACCTGAAACACTTCGAGGGTATGTCTTTATTGAAACTACAGAGTTCCGAGATGTTGAAATTGCAATATCTGGTGTCCCACATGTAAGAGGTCGCGTGGGGGGCAAAGTCAGTCTAAGTGAGATTGATAGATTCTTAGCACCACCACCAGCCGCGGAAGGAATCTCTGAAGGAGATGTTGTTGAAATCATCTCAGGTCCATTCAAGGGCGAAAGAGCTAAAGTTCAACGTGTGGATGCAGGAAAAGAAGAACTCATTCTTGAATTGATGGACAGCCCATACACCATTCCAGTCAGAGTTCATGCAGATTTTGCTAAAATTGTTGAACGTGCTGAGAAAGCTGAAGCCATAAGTGAAAAGCCAGTCGCAGAAACGACCGATGCTGAAGTAACTCCTGATAAGTACGAGGATGAAGACTCTTTTTGGGCTCATAGTCCAGATGATGATGAATAAATCTCCAAATTTTCAGTACATGACAAAATCCTTAAAACGAGTTAGAAATGCTATCAGCTCATCTCCTTAATATGATACTGTCGCTTTGAATGCTGTATCTGGAGTCATGACGTGCAGTAGACTCAGAATACGAGTCGAATACTACGGACACTGCACTCAGGAGTGAACACAATTTGAGTGAAAAACCGATAATAGTTGAAGCCCTAGTAGAGGGCGGAAAGGCTAGTGGTGGACCTCCAATTGGTCCTGCTCTGGGCCCGACTGGTGTAAATATCTTCCAAGTTGTAACAAAGATCAACGAAGTTACACAGCCCTTTACTGGGCTTAAGGTTCCTGTGAAGATTATTGTGAATCAGGAAGACAAGAGCTTTGAGATTGAAGTTGGTACACCACCGACTAGTGCACTGATTCTGAAAGAAGTTGGTGTTTCAAAAGGATCAGGAGAACCGAACAGCAAGATAATTGGTAATCTTACTATTGAACAAGTCAAGAACATCGCCAAAGGTAAGGAGTCCTCACTCTCAGCCCAGGATATGAAGGCTGCTGTGATGATTATCACGGGTAGCTGTGGACAGATGGGTGTAACAATTGAAGGGAAAAGAGCTAAAGAATTCCAGGAAGAAGTCCGTGCAGGAACCTGGGATGCTCAACTTGATGAACCATTAAGGGAGTGAAACTAGATGCCATATAATATCAAAGATGTAGTAGCTTCGATTGCTGAAGCAAGGGCAAAGGGTCTTGAGAGAGGTATCAAATTCAAACAAAGTTTCGACCTTGCAGTTAATTTCAGGAAGAAAGAGTTAGACATCTCAAAACCTGAAAACAGATTGAACCAAGAACTTGTTCTTCCCAATCCACTCTTTCCACCGCCAAAAGTATGTGCTTTTGGTGATGGTGATTTTGCCGAAGCTGCAACTGCAGCGGGTGCAGAAAATGTCATTCCAAAGGATGATATTCCACGAATAGGAGATGAGAAGAAGGAGAGAAAGAATCTAGCCAAGAGTTATGATTTCTTTATCGCAGCAGTGGATGCAATGCCTCTGATTGGTCGATATCTTGGTCAAGCACTTGGTTCCAGAGGTAAAATGCCTCGACCATTCCCACCTCAAGCTGACCTTAGCATCATAGTCAATCAGTATCATAGAACTGTTAGAATCAGAATGAGAAATACACCTACATTCCATGTGAAAGTGGGTCATGAAACAATGAGTGATAAAGAGATAGCAGACAATATTATGGCCGTGCTAAATTTCGTAGATGGCAAGGGTTTCTCAGAGAGAATTAGCAATATCTCTGTGAAGACCACAATGGGGCCAGCAATTGAGATTTCGCCATAGGTTGGTGATCAAGAGTGTCAGTATATGAAAAATCAATCCCACAATGGAAAGTTGATGCGGTTGAAAAATTGATTGAGTCCATCAATGATAGCAAGATGGTAGGTCTTGTAAATGTTGAAGGGGTTGGAGCTAAGCAATTACAAGGAATTCGTGATAATCTTCGAAGCTCAGCAATCATCAAGATGGCACGAAACACCTTGATGATCAGAGCAATCGAGGAATCTAAGAAGAAAGGAATCAAAGACCTAGTGTCATATGTTAAGGGTCCTGTAGCATTTGTGTTTAGTAATCAAGATCCCTTTGTTTTGAGTAAATTCCTCAGTGAAAACAAGACTGCCGCTCCTGCGAAAGGAGGACAGGTAGCTCCAAAGGACATTATTGTCCCAGCCATGAATACGGGAGTAGCGCCAGGGCCATTCATCAGTGAGCTTGCTGGTTTGAAAATACCATCGCGTGTCAAAGGTGGTGTAATCCACATCACCGATGATACTGTCGCAGTCAAGAGAGGAGATATAATCTCAAATGCGATGGCACTCATGCTTAGTAGACTTGGTATTGAGCCAATGGAACTACAACTCAAATTGATAGCGGCCTATACTGATGGAGAAGTTGTCACGGCAGATACTCTCGAGGTCAACTTGGAAGCACTATTCCAAGAGGTTATTCTTGGTCATCAATATGCCATCAATCTATCAATCAACAGAGGAATTCCTACTGCTGAAACAATGCCTTTGATTATTGCAAAAGCGAATATGGAAGCAAAGAGTCTAGTTCTCAATATTGGATTCTTTGTTCCAGAGATGGTTAATGAGTTCCTATCTAAAGCCAACTCTGAATCGTTTACTCTTGCTATGAAGGTTTCAGAAAAGGATCCAAATGCAATACCCTCAGAAATCTTGGGACTAGCTCAAGCCGCTGCAGCTAAAGCAGCACCTGCACCTAAAGATGCAGGGGAAAAGCCAGCTGAGCCAGAAGAGGAAGAGGAGCAAGAAGAAGAAGTAGCAGGCCTTGGAAGCCTGTTCGGATAAATCAAGAGAGGTAAAAACAATGGAATACGTATACGCAGCACTTCTGCTTCACAAAGCAGGTCAGAAATTGACTGCTAAAGCAATGGAAGAGGTTCTATCTGCAGCAGGCGTCACACCTGACAAAGGTAGAGTAAAGGCACTACTTGCCGCCCTTGAAGGTGTCGATATCGACGAGGCCTTAAAGAGTGCAGCCGCTATGCCAGTTGCAGCAGCTCCCGCAGCTAGTGGTGGTGCAGCCGCACCAGCAGAAGAAAAGAAAGAAGAGAAGAAGGAAGAAGAGAAAGAGGAAGAGTTCACCGCAGGACTTGGAAGTCTATTTGGTTAGAACCATTCCAATTTTCTACTCTATCTCTTGTAGCATGAGGACAGGCAGGCAGCAAGCTTGCCTCGTCCACTGATTTCTTTTTTAATTCCAAATAATTCAACCCACAAACACATATTCTAGATTGTCTATACTATTATTGTGAAAATCGTCTATCATCCTTTCATGCTTAATACATATGATGATACTCCAGCAGGAGCACCAGGAAGACTTGAGTCTGCAGTCGAGATACTAAGTAGACAACCTGATTATGAATTCATAGAACCAAAACCTGCCACAGAAGAGCAACTACTTCGTGTGCACACATCACGTCACATAGAAGAAGTCAAACAAGATACTCATTTGGCCAAAATGGCGTTTCTCGCGGCAGGTGGAGCAGTTCTCGCTGGAGAACTCGCAGTAAAAGGTGACCCAGTATTTGGACTAATTAGACCCCCAGGACACCATGCATCAAGGGATTCAATTTGGGGATATTGTTATTTCAATAATATCTCAGTATCATTACTTAACCTTCGAGTCAAGGGATTAATAGATTCAGCTTTCATCCTAGATTTTGACCTTCATGAGGGAGATGGTAATATCAATATCCTTGGAAGTGACAAAAAGATCATAATCCACAATCCTGATGTAAAAGGAGATGCCAAATATCTGGCTGATGCAAAGAGAGCTCTTGATGATTCTCCAGATGTTGATATCATTGTAGCATCTGCAGGATTTGATCAATATATTAACGACTGGGGAAGTAATCTCTCAACCAATGCGTTCCGTGAGTTAGGACACCTGATGTACGATTTTGCCAAAGAGAGATGCGAGGGTCGAAGATATGCTCTTCTTGAGGGTGGATACAATTTCAAGGATCTAGGAAAGAATATTCTTGCATTTTGTGAGGGTCTAAGAGGAACCTAATGGCACTAACTGACCTCTCAGCAGTAGAGAGAACGAGGGAATTAAAGATGATTTACCAGTTGCTAAAGAAATCTGTCAAACGGCATTTGGAAGAAACAATGCCACTTGTTGAGCAAATATCTGAAGTTAATATCATGGAAAAACCAACTCCAGAAGTGAGAGAGCTTGGAGAAATCATTCTTCACATGCTACGTTCAATGGAATTCTATATGAGAGGAGTAGCTACAGGTCAATGGGAGTCACTCCCTTACTCTCTTGAAACATATGATTCAGCTGAAGCAATCATCAAACTTGCTCATGAGGTCTTTGAGAGAGTAAATACACTCAATAGAATAGTTTCATCAAGTGACATGAATAGGATAATCGATTCATTCTCACAACCTGCCACAGTATCTGAGATAATTCTAGAGATGCTAGAACATAGCATTCATCATCGTGGTCAAATGACCGTCTATTATCGACTTCTCGGAATAATCCCTGAGAAGATACAATATATAGTGTAATCTAAAATAGCCGCATCCGCGACCTATATATGAATCATGATTCTAAACGCGAGTTGAGTCTATAATTAATGTGAAGACTCAGAAGGTAAAATTATGGGAGAATCCATATTCACAGCTAAACTTCATTCTACGGGTACAGAAAAAGTTCATGCAATAACCCTTGGAGGACATCAAAGTACAACTGCATGTCCACCCCCAATGTTGAAAGACCACCCAGGATCAACAAGTCCTCATCATCTCTTTTTGGCTTCGATTGGAGCCTGTGTCAATCTTGTGTTTGAGATTGCTATGAGAAGCGCTCACATCGAACCAATTGATATTCAATCAGAAATCACAGGTCATTATGAAACAGATGACGCGACCGCAATGAGTCGATTCACAACAATCGAAATCCTAACCAATGTGACAGTTTCACAAGGTGTGAAAGAAGAACGACTTCAGAAACTCTTCGAAGTTGCCCACACAAATTGTCCTATTGGCAACTGCTTGATTGGATCATGTATCAAACTTGTAACAGATCTAAAAGTCAACTACAAATAATCGAGGTTGGAGGGGTTAATCCCCTTCTATCTCTAATCTTAATCAGAAATGTTCTCAAGAATCCTTTCGATGGATGTCCTATATTTCTCAAACGCAGTTCTTCCAAGAGATGTTAATTTTAGAATTGTATGAGGTTTTTTATCGAGAAATTCCTTCTTTATCTCAATATATCCAGATTGCTCAAGTTTGGTCATATGTGACGAGAGATTTCCCCATGTTAATCCAGTCTTTCTCATGAGGAAAAGAAAATCAGCTTCCTCTACAACATAGAGATGAGTCATAATCTGTAAACGAGCAGGTTCGTGAATTATCCTATCAATATTGAAGGGAGCATTCTCATCTTCATCACGCATAGGTATCATCCTCTGGAGTTTCTAGAATAGGATATTTACGAATGAATATGAGAAATCGCAACAGCCCTAAGAGTACAAATGCACCTCCCCAGCTAGTCATATAGAGAGTGCCTTGGATTTCGACTGTTGAGAGATCTGCAAGTCCTACCAAGATACCTGTCACTGACATTAGAAGACCAAATAGATAGTATCTAGATTGTCCAGTTTTATCCTTCAAATACAACGATGGACCCCACATAATGAATCCAAAGACCGCAGGGAGCCACCTGTATATAAATGACCTATCTACCAAATCCACATAGACGCTGTAGAGAACAGCAATAATAATAATGAATACGAGAAGGACCATCATTGCCACTCCAAGAGAGAGTTTTGGGGGTTTATCCTCATGCAATTTCACATATCCTAGTCGTGTGTAAGTGTACCTTTTTCTAAAACCCTCAATTACTTGGGGGATGAAGAAGATATAGAAAATCACGAAAATTGGCAAAAAACCTGATTCAAGGATAAGAAGAGGCAAGACTAGAAATACTAGACCTAGAAGAACTTCCGTAAGGCCATCCTGCATAGACTCACGAAAAGATTCCTGTTCGATTGACTTTAGATCTGGATGTTGATTCATCAAAACCACGCAACAATATACTTTGTGATACAAAGTACTTTGTAATATAATAAAGCTTCACTCTCGCGCAATTGATGGGAAGAATGAGATGTAGTGCCTATCGGAAAGCTTTATGTCCAAACGGAATTGTCGAACAAATACAGGGCCCGTTGCCTAGCCAGGAAAAATACACGATTTGTGTTTGTTTGGTTGATAGGGCGCCAGCCTTCTAAGTTGGAGACCGTGCGTTCGAATCGCACCGGGCCCGCCATTCTGCTCATTCTTTGAAATCGAAGGTCCGAGAGAGCCACTCCGGAATAACATAATCTACAACCTGTTGAATATCATCAAGAGTCTTCAGATTTTGTAATGACTTTATTCGAACTGCTCTCTTGGAACCAATTCCAGAGATAGTCTTCCACTGAGCAAGCGTAGCAGTCTTGAGTCTGAAAGGATAGGGTAAGACTGTGAGAGATCGTGGTCCATGGTCAACAACGAATACATCTTTTGGAATAGTTCCTTCAGATTTTCGCATATGACATAGAAGAGGGTATGTTCCAAGTTGACGAAGCAGAAGATTATTCCCTTCTTCAGCCTCAAGAAACACTGATGAGAGAACTGTGCCAAATGGTGCGACTCGTTTTATCATCTCGAGGTCAATAGAATTACGAATTTGCTCTTTGTGCTTAAAGAACTCGTTCCTCTTGATACCTTTTCCAGCCTTTGCTTCTAAAGCGGTTCCTTCAAGACTGATTACTTGTCTGATGTTGATTCTTCTGACCATGAGTCCTTCGTCTAGAATCTGAGTGAGAAAATCCATATTGAAGTCAATAGTTTTTTGTGATTCTCCAGGCAATCCATAAAGCAGGTTAATTCCCGGAAGCAGATGTGGAAGTCCCCAAGACTCTCTGACACAACCAACCTCATTTAATAATCGAATGGCAAAAAGTACCTCTTCAGCATCAGCCTTGAGATTGTTCCTGTGTATTACCTCAGGATCTGCTGATTCCACGCCAAAGGCGGCCACATCACCGGGAGTATGGTATTTCATAATGGTCTTTGCTACCAACTTCGATTCTTCTGGATGATGTGCTATACTTCCAGGGTTCACGTTATCAATATGTAACACATCAAGATCAGGAGCAACTCGTCGTATCTTTGACAGAAGTTCTTCGATTACAGAAACGTTTGGAGTTGGAAATTCGTATTCTCCAATCTCAGGAGAACCATATGTAAAGAAGTCAGCCTGATGACCAAGTCTAAACGCCTTGACACCTAGTTTGTACAGCTCACTAATCTCGTTAGCAATACCTTCAGGTGTACGTTGCTGGGGGATGCCAAATGATGGTTCAACACAAAATGAGCAACCCCCGGTGAGATATCTGGGACACCCTCGATAGGTTTCAATCTCACAAATAATATAACCTGTAGAAAAACCGGGATACTGTGTTACAATCTTAGCGCCTTTTGTAGTGTAGGGTTCAATCTCTATTGCACTATTACGTGTCCTCTCAAGATTAGCAGACTCAAATCCTGTAGAAGATGTGAGGACTGATGGTATGATTATCTCAGGGTCGCCTTTTATGATAAAATCAAAAGGTGGAACCAATATATCTGAGCTGAGAGCTATCTTTCCACCTTCTGATCCACATCCGAATTTAGCCCATGGACCCACCAAAATTTTCGGTATATTACGTAGATTGGGAGCTGAAAAAAGGATTTTCGCCTCACGAACTGATATGGGTGTTCCTCCAATATATTTTCCAGGAACAATCATTCCAGCAATGAGAATGAGGAGATCCATTTTTGACCAGTGAGACTGTGCCTTATCGAAACTCGTTCGAATCTGATCGATGGTCTGATAGTGGATTTGTGTATGAGGATTTGCCGTCCATATAGCACCTGCAATGTATCGAGGATAAATGCTTACATAAGGTGGAACTCCCAACACAGTAGGTTCATCGACATATCCATCGATTAGACCAACATGTTCCACCGACCTCACGATTCTCTACCTCTAGGTATTCCATTCCTTGAAATTATCATAACCAGTAGATGGAACATCAACATAGCCTTCAGAAGACTCATACACTACTCTATTGCCATCTCTGACATGACCTATATCTATGAGGGAGATATGTCTTGAGTCTGCAATGGCTTGAGCCTCTTCGAACTTATCTTTGGGAATGGTCAGGACTAACAGGAATTCTTCGCCACCCATCATTACAAACTTCATCTCGTCCATCATGTTCATTCGTGCAAATATCTCAACGCCTCGTGCAGCAGGCAAATCATCAATCACAAATGCGACACTGCTCTGTTTGGCTATTGTATTTAGAGTGATTCCTAGGCCATCGCTGCTGTCCATCGCTGAAGTGACAGCCTTCTTCTCAGCGAGTGCAGAGACTAAGCCAAGATCAATAGATGGCTTATAGGCTGCAAGAAGTGCTGCCTTTTCTAATTCAGGATCAGCTTCCTTTCCATTGACGAGTATCTCATAGGCAACTGAAGTAAGGCCAAAATATCCTGTTACAGCAACAACGTCTCCTGGTTTCGCACCATTCCTTGGAATGATTGTATCTGGATGCGCAATACCTATCGCAACAGCAGTGAGAATCACATCTGACGCCATCCCCATATCTCCGCCGATAAACGGAATGCCAGATTTCTTACAGTATTGAGAAAATCCACGTACTATCTCTTCAGCTTCAGATACATCATAATGTTCTGGAACACTTAACGATAACATTGTTGCTAGAGGTCGTGCTCCTTTGGCAGCAAGATCGCTGAAAGCCATCACTGCAGTCTTACGACCAGCCTGAGCAGCGGACATGCCAGGAAGCCAATCTGTCTTGCGAACAAAAGTATCAACATTTGCAATAAGATTCTGATCCTGAGATAAGGGAATATCTGAGGCATCATCATCAAATCCTAGTTTGGCACCGATTATGATGTCAACATAGTTGCGTATGCTAGCAAGAAAACTTCGTTCACCCATGTCACCCAAATTCATCAGATTATCCTCACCCATTATGAACTAGGCTTCATGATAAAGTTTTATTAGAGATTTGAAGCGGTGAACTGTGAACCGAGCCTCGGTGGCTTAGCGGCTATAGCGTCTGCTTCGTAAGCAGGATGTCGCGGGTTTTTGGTTCAGTACGAATCAAAACGCGAATTCAAATCCCGCCCGGGGCTCCACTCCTTTTATGAGTGATGAAAGACAATTCTTGTGAAAATGACTTAGAATGACTCAAATCTAGTGTTTTAGAGCGTGTGCAGATTCCATCATCCTTATACATATAATTACAAAATACTACGTTTACAAGGTGAAAAAATATGAATGATAAGAAAAACGAAAAGAAAGAGAGCCAGAACAGGACTAAATCTAGTCTGTTTGAGTGGCTTGCAGGAACTACCCGCTAATTCGAGTAGTTGAATTTACGAGAACAGATAGGCTTGTCACTTCGATGTGATCCCGTCTGTTCCGGGAAAACCTCCTTTTGCAATAACTTCATGGAATCTGAACTGAGTATAGATAAAAGACCTCAGGTCTCAAAGATATTGCTTGAGATGAACGAACAAGTAGTGGAGATGCTAGAAAAGGAATTTGATCACTGGGTGGTCTCACCTGATGAGAGTAAGGTTGTTGCATGGAGAAACATGGAGAATAACGCCAAAGTCTTTGATACCACTACAGGGTTAGAGATCGTCACCATTAATGCCAAAATGGACAGATGGTATTGGGCACCTGGCGGAAAAGACCTTATCTCCCATGATTATGTCACCACTTGTATCTGGGATGCGACTACTGGGAATTTCCTCCGCTCGGTGGAAGCTATGTACGACAGACGTTTCGATTAAGCGCATTATCGGGATTTTGATATTCAACAGAAATCCTTATCACCACTTTCAAGAGGACTGTCAATTGCCCTCATGAGATGAACTCTTACACTTGCGGAGGTTGCCCAGCCTGGTTAAAGGCGCTAGGTTGAGGGCCTAGTCTCGTAGGAGTTCGCGAGTTCAAACGATTCGGGATTTCTCCGAGTTGGAATAAATCTCGCCCTCCGCACCATTCTCTTTTATCTTAAAGTTCTTCAGGTCGTCCCACTGTAACCCAAGAGTATCCATCGTCCAATGAACAAACCGATGATGATTTTGACATAATGAAACCCACTCATCAGGATTGAGTGTTCTGAAATATTTCTCATAAACTGTAAGACGTTCTGCATGGGGACGTCCATCTTTTCTATGAATTGCTATTCGTTTTTCTTCATAGTGAATACCACAAAAATGACACTTCTCTCCAAATAATGCCATACGAAGTTCTCTGCGATTTCCTTGAAATTCAGATTTTAGTTTAAGGTATTCCGGTGTGGATGGAGTTTGATCTGTTGGTAGCTCTAGAGGTTCTCTAATATTTTGGGGCGAGTTTCGTACATCGGTGGATTGAGTTTCTAACTGACTCCAATTTGTATCATAATTGTTCATCATCCAATGAACTCCAAGATGGCATGGTATACACAAAGCAGCCCACTCATCGGGATTCACGGATTTGAGAATGCTAAGTCTCCAAAGATCTGATGGTTCATGTTCTTCACCATCTTTCTTATGTATGATTTTTCTCTCTTCACCACAAATACGACATTCTTTCCCGAAAAGCTGCTCCCTCATCTCATCAATTCTTTGTGTTATCTTTTTGCGGTTCTCTAATCTGGCAGCCTCACGTTCTTTCTCTGTTACATAAACTAGATTGTTCCGATGTTTCCAATTTTTCTCTTTGAAGATTCTTGAAATAATATGATAAGGAACGCCTAGTATCTTAGCTACTTCACTTTGGTTCAATTTCTCGTCAAAATAAAGTCTATGTACTTCATCAATACTGACGTCGCGATGTTTGGTAAAACCTTTCCTTTGATTTTTTATTTTCCAGTTCTGTTCCCTAAAATGGCGACGGATTGTTCCTACACAGACATCTAATTTCTTGGCGATTTCTTGTTGCGTGAAATTCTCAACGAAATAGAGCTGATATATTTCATCAACGCTTACCTTTTCTAGTTTAACCTCCCAATTATGCTTTCGAAAATGATGACGTATTGTTTCCTCAGGAATATTGAGTTTGTCAGCAATTTCTCTTTGATTTAGATTTTCAATAAAGTGGAGTCTATGAAGTTCATCAATATCTACTAGAGTTCTTCTTGCTTCCCACTGTTGATCTTTGAAAATTCTAGAAATCGTCTGAGTAGAAACACCAATTTTCTTAGCTACTTCTTTTTGGGTTAATCGTTCATCAAAATATAATCTTCGTACTTCATCAATATCTACACTACTTCTCAGAACTCGATTAACTACCCACCCTTGATCTCTGAATATTCTACTTATCGTCTGTTCTGATACTCCAAGTTTCTCAGAAACTTCATTTCGAGTGAGTTTCTCGTCAAAATGAAGTCGGTGTACTTCTTTAACATCAACCTCATCCCTCGTAGCGATTCGATGAGGTTCAATACCATGCTTCTTGAAATGCCGATATATCGTACTCTCAGAAACTCCCAGTTTCTTAGCTATTTCTTTCTGTGAAAGCCCCTCACCCTCATACAACCTTTGGACTTCATCTGGATTGAGGTCTATCTTTTTTGTACTGAGATTAGGAGTCCAACCTTCCTTCTCAAATCGCCTGTAAATAGTGTGTACTGATACACCTAATCTGTCAGCAATCTCCTGCTGCGTAAGACCTTCCCTGAAGTGTAGTCGATATACCGCCTTAGAGAATTCATCCCTCGAATTGGATATCTTCATGCTCTCTTTGACAGTTTCAGAAAAACTCCTGTTATTCGAATGTTCTTTGATCTGCCCCTTCGAGGAGGACTCTCTTTTTGGAAGCGAATCATCTCTCCGTTCACTCTTTTGTTTGAACGTCTCATTTTCTCTATCTTGTCTAGAAGGCGAACCTTCACTCCTTCTAGACTTTTCCAAATCCTGCTCTTTTCGCTGTAAGAGATTTCGAAAACCTTCATCTATCTTCTCTGAGGTCCTCTCAGAGGCGGAAGGAGCCTTCTTGGACTTAGCTGCTAACCTTGCCAGCTCCTGCATCTTTTGCTCCTTTGCATCAGCTAGTCTATCAAGCTCCTGTGGTCTGGTATGATAGAGCATGTTTGCAAGCTCACTGATACTACCTAATTTTTCTTTTAGAGCCTCACCCGAGAGACCCTGCTTCTTCAAATTCTTCAGTTCTTGTTCCTTGATTTTTGCAGCAGCCTCAAAGGCCGCTTCAATTCTCTTTCGTCTATCTTCCCTAGAGTCCCTTCCGACTCTCTTAGGATCTATCAGAGTCCCCTCCGCTATCAGAGTATCGTGTTCTTTGATGGTCAAGGATGCGTTGTTGAATGAAATGCAGGTTTAGGCTATATGGTGAGGGACCATGAACCGCCTCTGTTGCATCAATGAATGCATGGATTGTCTCTTGAGGAGATCTATCCAAGAGATTGTAATGAATGGAATAGTAGACAATCAATTCTTCGATAGCACGCAATTCTTCAGCATTGGGATTTTCTTTGCACTTCAAGTAGTTGCTGTGATAACCTGTACTTCGAACAATATCTTCTACTTGAACTCTGAGTGATACTAATTCTCTATCTTCGATAACACCGAGGGAGTCCAGACGGGGAATTTCAGGAGTTGCAGCAAACTCTGGATGTTCTTGGTAGAAAATCTTCATTCGCTGAGCGACATCGTCATCAGTCCAATGGTGTTTCATGCCTTCAGTGAAATCAGGATCATGGAGAACCTGAATGTTTCTGGGAGTGTGGTCGCGGATACCACGAATGATGGCTTCACCTTCTTTCATTAGTGTCATGTGAGCTTGTTGTTCATTATTGCATCCAGTTAGAAGTGCTGCAAGATGACTGTCATCAGGACTCTCTAATCGATGGACAATTTTTGTGTGACAGTTCTTGAGTACTCCTCGTGAGAGTTGGCTTGGAGCCTGATCAAGAATGACTAGTCCTAGACCGTAGCTCCTTGACTCAGCAGTCAGATCCTCAAATTGGTCCAAAACCTGTCGCTTGGAAACAGCCATCTCGCTTACATCAAGAGCTGGTGGTAATTCTCTAAGGAATCTGTGAGCCTCATCTATCAAGAGAAGACTTCGAAGATGTGTTGCGGGTCCAAGCAATTCAAAATATTGACTTACTCTGTTTATGATCAAGTTGAGAATGAGAGCCTTGAATTCAGGATCTTTGATGTGTCTTAGTTCGAGAATAGTTGGGACTTGCAAGAGCTCCGCGATTGGTAAATTGCATGAAGTATTGAATATAGCAGCTCTTGAGGGATCACATAAATCTTCAACCCTGGTGAGGATTGCACCCTTGAAATCCTGACTTAATTCGCTTCCATACTTTAGCTCATTGGTATATCTCTCAGCTTCGTCTCTGAAGTCTTGAAGAGATATTTGCTCTCCACGAGAATCAGTTAGAGGATTCCATCCTTTCTTGCTATAGGTTCTCACAATCACTTTTCGAAGGTGATTGGCAAGTATTCCGTAGAGTGGCCATGCTGCAAGGAAGGAAAAATAGAGCTGGTCGATATGTGCCTGAACTGGTACTCCGTTCTCCACAGAAAATGGGTTCATTCGAAAAGGAGCAACAGGTTCTCGTCCAATAGTGAATATTCTCAAATCCGATATTGACGCAAGCAGAGCACGGGCATCAGACTTTACAGGTTCGATGATGAGACTCGGTATTCCATTTTTCCATGCATCGATAATAATTCGATTCTTTGTAGAGCTCTTTCCAGATCCGGTCATTCCAAGGACGAATGTGTGCCTACGTAAGTCTTCAACATTCAAGAACACCATTCGCTCAGGTTTTGATTTTCCTCCTCTATAGATGTGACCTAGTGCAATATCACCAACTCTAAAAACATCTTGTAAACTGCTACTGGTTATATCAATTGTATTGGCTGTTGAGAAAGAGGTAATTGAACTCTGCGTTACACCCAGTTCAATGTGAGGGATTTCAACCAATGGAACAGCATCTTTGGGTAATAATAGGATTCCTTTGAGTTTCTTACCCATCAGTAAAGCATCTGTTAGTAGTGCTAAAGCTCGTTTGCCAGAGTATGATTTTGTTCGGAGTTTCTCTTTTTTCGCAGAATAGGAGATCGTTGCAAGTAGCGTATTAACAGCCATCTGCATTGATGTGTAAGCGTGGTCATGTCCCCATGAAGCAATTATGACTCTAGCTTCAAGAAGTCTTTCTGCACTGATTCGTTCAAATGCAGCTTCATGCCATTTTGTTGATCTGAGAGCATCAGCATCGTATCGTGTTCGAGTTTCTCTGCCTCTCAACCAGCTCTCGTAGCTTTCCTGAATCTGGGACTTTTCTAGTGCAGATTGATATTTTCGTTCAGTAATCTTTTTTGTAACAAATCCAGGATTTTTAGGGTATGTCCAAACTTGATAGACTATTTGAGAATCAGTTTGAATCATTGATTCCGCAAGACCATCTAAAGAATGAGATACTGGATTAGGTACACCAATAATCTCGGTGAGAAAAATAGGTTGATTCACCTCATATGAGAGTGAGTTGTGACTATTTGAGATGACAAATCCTGGAAATTGTGCAGAAAATGCGGATGATATGACTTCTGTTTTGTTTTGTTGAGCTAGGTAGAAGAGCTTCAATAATCCTTCTACTGATTGAATTCTAAATCCAGATGCAATGTTTGAATATAGTATTGCACCTAAAAAACGTTCGAATTGATTGTTGGATCTATCGTCTTTTATAGGAACTTGTGATTCAGTATGCTCTTGATTAACAACTGAGAGATACGATTTAGGTATTTTTGAAATCTCTAGTATAGAGATTCTGTCACATTCGATTAGAGGCAATAGGAATTCCCATTATCAGATTGAGAATAATACCTAAAGAACACCGCTAAAATCAAACTGCCTGATTAACAATCTCTATCAACATGGACAGATTCTATAATATCATATATTGAATTAACATGGAAATGAATTGATTTCAGTCCATATAGAGTCATATTTAGAAACTCTGAAATAATCTCATCTAAGTGTGGATTAATTTTCTCAACAAGTTTCTCAGCTTTCGCAATATGATTAATTGCTTGTTTCAGATTTTTCATGTCCTCTACGCTTGTTGATAAAGTCATTTAGTTCACCTTAGTTTTCATTACTTTTCGTACTGACATTTTTTGATGTTTGTAATCTCAAGCGTTTGAGAAGTGCAGCCATACTTGTTTCTAGAAACTCCTCAAAAAAGTCAAGACTCTCAGCATCCATTCTTATTTGAATTAGGAAGTCAGGCATGTAATCCACTTTTCTATACATTCCTTGAGTGCTTCTTGTTGATAGTACTGATTGATCCAACTCATGTGCAACGTGTTGAAGTTCATATGGTTTAGCTTGGCTTACAAAGTCAACTACTTCATTTTCAATATGCATCTGATCTCCTTCTATCGTCACTATACCAGCACCTTCCAAAATAGTTCGTACTCCCATTGCAATATCCTTTCGCATTGATTCGGACCAGCGTCTATCAAGTATCCTTTCAATCTCTAGTGCAAGTTCAATTGCGGTCACGGAATCTTTTCTTGCTTTTAGGACTGATAGAATATGACCCCAAAGGGGACTTCTGACTATTTGCTTCTGAAGAATCAACCTTGCCCCGGTAATATCATTGATTGATAATTTCTGTGCATAGTTAACTCCTTCGGGCGTCAATGTGTACACACCTCTTTCACCGGAGACATCATTAGCTAATCCCACATCGATAGCTGTTCGTAATGCTTTGCTTACGTTTGCTTGGTGTATACCTGCAAGTGCCGCTAATTCGGTGTATTTAGCAGTCTTCTTCAAATATAAAGCGCTAATTGCTTTGTCCATCAGCCCAAGACTAACAGTGGGACAAGCTATGCTTGTAATAGTTTCTTTTGACATTTTACTCAATACTACATACGTAGCTCCGCATATAAGCGTTACTCTTTGTGTGTAGCGTTCGCAAATACGCATACAATTACTTTTTAATGGCATTTTTAGAAAAACTCACTCTTTGCAGTACCCTTATTTATTAGATTGAACTACGTTTGTAGTCTACTTCTCACTTTAAAGTACTCACAATAGAATATGTTTGCCGATGACTTGCGGAAAATGATGATTGGAAACTTTGCCTTGTTTTTGAACAACAGACATGTTTCTTCTATGTTTACTGATAGATTAAAATCAGATATAGCTTAGTTTTGAATTACTTATGAAAAGAACTTTCCCCGGGTGTTTTTGAAATATCTCTGTAGAAAAGGAACATTGTACTTTCCAACTAGTTTCTGACACGAAATGTAAATCATCCCGTTTTGTCAAATCTTTACCGGTAAGAAGAATCAATCCTTCTATTATATTAATAGAACTCACTAAAACAATCAGATATCTCAAATCTTGGGTAGAGTATGAAAGCAGTCCCGGCAAGAGTTCAGCAAATCTTGGTGTATATCTCCCTAAATCGACGATATCAGATTGTTGACACTTGACTTCTAGAAGTTGGTGTCTAATATCTGGTATTGATCCTTCTAGTGTTTCATCTTTATCCAGCAGATATCCCATTGATTGAATCATAATTCGTTCTATTTCCTGACCTGCCAATTTTGTAGAAGCTTGGTTTATTTTTTTATTCAATAAATTCAATTCTGCAATCTTAGCTATATCTGATATATTATACAACAAATTTGGTTCTGGATCTTTTCGATATGCACCTTTTCCTAGATTTGCAAGTTTCTCTTGGCGTGAGAATAAATCAGGAGATTGACTTGAAGGCGTGGATAGAATTGGAGGTTTATTTGCGAGTGCTTTTTCTCTTATCTCTCTATGAAGTATCATTTGTTCTTTCTTCGTGGTTGTCACACTTATCTTTCCCAGATGTGCTACAATTTCTGGCCCTGTGAAAATTCCAATTGAGGAAATAATATTCCTTACCGGATCATGAAAACCTAAAAGAATTCTAATTTCGCGATCTAGTATCTTCCATCCATTTACTTCTGCTAGTACTCTATCTGAAGTAGCCATTCTGTTCCATATCTGAAGATTGTATCGTCCTTGAGATAGTCCCTGCGTTATTAGATAAGTATCTAGAAGCTGATTAATGATACCAGGACATCCCTTATCTACAATCCATTTCGTTGGAGAATTTTTGAAGTCGCCTTTGCCTGGATTGAGGCCTAATGCGCTGCAAACCAATTTTCTAAAATTACTCCCATCAGTACGTGCTTTCGTAGTCAATGAGAAAGATTCTCCAACGACATCTTGAAGCATGATTTTCGCTAGTTCAATTGTTGACAAAACTTTCGATGAAGATTCTGGTGGAGTCTTCGAATAAGTTTCTGTTGGCATAATTATAATTGTGCAATAACAGGCAAATCAGAGTTCTTCTAACATTTTACTAATTAATCACTAATTATTTACTAATTATCTATCATTAAATCTCAGACAGAGATTCAGCACCAAACTCAGATACAGAATAGAAAACAAATTTTCCTGCTGTTGTCCGGATTAACATTTTCCAAGTAACCAAATCTTCAAGGTGCTGTCTTGCAGTCACTGTTGAAATTTTCGCGATTCTTGCAACTTCTGCTTGAAAAGCAATACCTTGATCTTGAATAATCTTCATCAGTAGTTGCTTAGGTCTACTTGCACGTAGTCTTAGTTTTGCTTCATATTCTTCCATCGAAACTCATAATAATCAAGTACATTATAAAAATAGAATCTTTTCCTAATAATTTACTAACTATTTACTAATACATCGAAATATTTATTCACCGCTCCCAAAATGTCAAGTCCGAAGTGAGGTGTCCCCAATTGTCAAATAGTTATACCATCAACAAGTTTCTCGTAAGGAACAATCACCAATTCAATGATATTGTCATATCACTATCTAGAGAAATTAAACATGGAAAAGGTAATCCTCTTTACAAAATGTACAAACTCTGGCTATTACACGAACATAGAATTGGAAGTCGAGGACCAAAAGTGGATGATTTTGAATGTATCAGTTTCAGTAGCGAATTAGTTGAATGCTATATTACTGAATCAATATCAGCAATCATTTGTAGAATGGTAATGATTCATACGTACAGGTTTTATTTCAAAAACATCTCACTTCCAACTACATTCAGTGAGTTTCTTAAAACAAAAGAGCAATTACGTTCCAGTGTCTTTGGAAGTGTATTTTCACCTGATGTACTAGATTTGGTCGATTCTGGTCTTATGGATGAAAGGACAAGATTACTGATGAATTCCTTTATTTCAAGCCTTTCATCATCTCTTAGTGAAATCCAATCTCCCCTAACTAATTTGCAGGAGCTTTCGCAAATCTACCAGAGAATACTAACAGATTCCTCAAGAAAGTATTTGGGTGAGTTCTATACGTCTCCAAAAATCGTTAGCATCATTCTCCAGTCCGCAAAAACTGTACAACAAAATCTGGAGGGCAGAGTAATTGATCTCTCGTGCGGAGGGGGAGCTTTCTTAGTGGATGTTATTAGGGAAAAAATTCTAAATGATGCAGTTCCTCATGATTTCGGTAGTATTCAAAAACATCTCGACAGTGTTATTGGAATTGATATCAATCCATTGGCATGTTTATTATCAAAATCGAACCTTCTTCTTAACATCACTGACATTGTAGAGGAGTCAATATGCCAAATCAAAATCAAACTAACTCCGAGAATATACTGTGGAGATTCACTTCTTATCTATGCTCAATTCCAGTCTTCAATGGAAACTTCAGAAAAACTTGACTCTTTTATTGAGCTACAATCATCACCAAAAGCATTCAAAATTAGCCTAATGGGTGAAAGTCTAACATTTGCGCTAGAGAGAAAAGATTCAAACATTATTCCTGACTCCGATCAGATTCATTCAGATCTTCTTCAAAACAAAGAAAAAGATAGTTTAATCAGAAATCTAGAAAAAATGTCCATATCTGATCTAGATGATGACAATTCAATTGAGTACATTCTTAGAATTGCAGCAGAAATCATTTGTACTAATCTATTGTTTCATGAAAAATTTGATTTAGTGGTTGGAAACCCTCCATATAAACGAGTACAGAAGATCTTTCCACTTTGGAAACGTCATGTTTACAAAAAACACTATTCAGCAGCATCAGGACACTTTGATCTCTATTCATTATTTATGGAACTTGGTCTATCAATTCTTGGAGAAAAAGGTGTTCTAAGTTATATTTTATCAAACAAATTCATGACTACAACTTCAGGCGTGGGAATTAGAAAAATAATATCAGCTAAGACATGCGTCCAGTTGATTATTGATTTTGGGGACACCCCTGTTTTTGATGCAATGGTGCTCCCTTGTATTATTGTACTTGAAAAAACCAAAGTCCGATGCAATAACCAATTTTTGTGGGTTACAATGAATAAATCTACTGCATCGTATCACCGCGAATATGATTATCAAAATTTCCTTGATCTTCTAACCAATCCATCTACAGGTAATTTCTTAGTGCGATTGAATCATACTTCTGGACAGATTCTTGTAATATCAATTAGGAAAACCCTAAGTCCACAGCCTGCTATTAGTGAAAAATCTTGGTTCTTTATTGATTCAACATCTGAAACTCTAATAAATAGAATTAATAATAAGACAAATACTAGATTGATGAATATTACTAAGAAGATCTTTGTTGGTATAAAGACAACCGCAAATTACGCTTTTATGGATGAGTTAACAGAATCTTTCCTTAAAACAGTGGGCATAGAAGATCGGGTGCTTCATCCGGTGCTTCGTGGAAAGAATGTTAGAGCTTGGAAAATTCAATGGTCGGGGAATATAGAAGGTCAAGAAACTTACATACTTTACCCTCATACGAGAAAACGTAATGGAGTAGTGGCAATAGATGCTGAAGAGATTCCTGGTGCAATAAAATATCTTGAACAATACAGACAAAGACTTGAATCGAGAGATTATGTTTCAAAGGCTGGTAGAGAATGGTACGAGATATGGAATCCAAAGGATCCGGATACCATGATGAGTCATCTGAAGATAATTACACCGGATATTAGTAATCGAAATAACTTTGCACTAGATCAGTCTCAATCATTTATCGACGGAAGTTGTTACATAATAGTGCTGAAAGAAAATACTCTAGAAAATAATCTCTTTATATTGGGACAACTAAATTCAGCAATCCTTGAATTTATGCATAAAACAACAGGAGGAACGAGGATTTATGCAGGACGGTATAGATACTGGTCTACTAATCTTCGTCAACTCCCAATAATTTACTTAGATATAGAATCGTCAATTCTGAAAAAGCAGGTTGAGGATTTGACTAAGCCTATTATCAACTCGAAAAACTTAGCAATTAATAGACCAATTCTTGATGAAACTGGTATTATCATAGGAAACATCAAGCTTGCCATAGAAGATACTATTCTAAGGGAAGGGGTATTTATTACTTTGATGGCTGAACGGATAATTGGATTGGTTAGGGGAATACTAGAATCTGATAACTTTCAGAAACTTGAAAGAGAGTTGGATTGGGAAGTCGGGAAGTTGTTCCAGCTTGAAGACCATGAAATTGAATCAATTATTCAATGGGTTGATATTGACAGAAGTGGAGGTTAGTAATGTATTGAATGAAGATCTTAAACTACTTAACTATCTATTTCATAGAGTCTGCCAAGAGATTTGTCTAACACTCTTTGAGTATCACAATCTCCATAAACTGACCTCGAAAACTGAAAATCGTGCAATCAATTGTTATGCATCACCTACTTTTTGGAGAGGTTTTCTTGAAATATGAGATTGTGAATGTAGTTTGCACTACAAATCTCCACCAGACAGTAGATATTGAGGCTTTTTCAAGGAAATCTGATGTGGTTTATTTTCCAGAATCTTATTTCTGTGTGTATTTCCAAGACGGCACCATGAAAAGTAGAGTATCAGTATTTCCAAGTGGAAAACTGATCAGTGTAGGAGGTAAGAGTATCAAGGTTTCAAAAGAATCATTGTTACATACACAGAATGGTACTAGTCGAAGATGGACTTGTTAAATATGGACTTCTAGAAATCAACGTGAGTAATATTGTTGTCATGGTAAGTCTGGATACAGTTATTGATCTTGAATACTTGTCAGTATCCAAAGATAACTTAGTCTATGAACCCAAGCAATTTACTGGACTCATATTCAAACCAGAACAAAAATCCTACTCAGTTCTAGTATTCCAATCAGGGAAGCTGATTCTTGCAGGCTTGAGGTCAGTAAACTCAATTAAGAAAGAGATAGAATTCATAATCAAAGATTTGAATCTGGTAAGATGAGATATCATAAGAAAAGACTTGTGAGGAGTTTTACAACTGAATTGATGCTCTTCACTATTGAAAATATTGTTCATTTTTATTCAAGAATATAGTTTCTGATAGTGATATAATCTTCCTTTGGCAAATCTATGAGTTCACGTCCCATAAAAGTCAAACCCCATCTATGTTTATTACTGATAAATCCAAGTTTTTTTACCAATGGTTTGAAGGGTTTGGGGTCAATATGCTTCCGTCTATCTTCGAGATGTATTCTGTAGGGGTATGTTTCGTCTTTTCTCTCAATTACTGTCTGGAATAGAGGACTTTCGTCATAATATGGATTTGATTTCACAGTGAATGGTTGTGATACTGATGATTTAACTTTGGATGAATTATGTTTTCCAGTTTTGATATAGAAAAAAATGATGTCCCCTACATTAGTTCTGTATATTGTATTCTCGAACCTGTTTGAAACACCATACACATTACTCTTTTGAATTATGTCATAATTGTCCCAATTGACAATTGCAAGGTAATAATTTGAATCCATCTTAAAACATCTCAATTAGATGCTGATAATTTCTTCAATCTATTATCTATTTGTATTCATGGGCAATAGTTTCCTTGCAACCATTCAGATTGGAGTAAGAGTGGTGGTCATATATTCAAATATCATTCTCCGTCCTCTCTACTCTTGTAATTCATTTTAGATGTCATGTTGTTCAATGTGTTCGAAAAACTGAACATATGAAAACATTATTAAAATCTACGATTTAACCAATAACATTGTTAGTTTCTTGGAGTGGGATAATACATGGAACCAATTCGACTCGGGGCGCAAATTCAAATCTCGCCCTCCGCACCACTTTCTTTCCATATTGAGAGAAGAACTGTAAGGAATATCATGATTATTTTTCAATAATCACTCTTTTGTTTATTTTGCATTTCTACGGTTTCATTTTTGTATCATATTTTCCAATGAAGTCAAGTAGTTCACCATTAGTTTGCTCCCATGATCTAATCAGATTCACAATATGATCAGCCACATCAACACTCAATCTAAGTTTCGGATATTTTTCTGAAAAATCAGATTCGATAAGCCCACTTTTCTGTAGCTTCTTGATTTCCCGAATCCAGCCTTTTTTAATGCTAAACCAAGGTTCAATTTCCTGTCTGTCTGTACTGATGGTTACTCTTTTGGCTATTAGATATCTAAAAAGAAGAATATGTTTTGGAATCTCTCTTGGGTCAGATCCAATAATTTCAGTCAATGCTTCGAGTACAAACTGTTTAGTCTTTTCAACTAGGTTCCTAGAGCTTAGAAAATCGTACACACTTGAGCTTCTCTCAATTGTCGTCCAAACGAGATTAAATATTGGAGATTGCCATAATTTGAATCCTCTCTCAATGGGGTACCCTTGAGAACCTATCACCTCCAATGCCTTCTTCGCAACATCTTGTGCTAAAAATTCTGCATATAATGGATCTTCGTTTATTGATATGGCCATGGAACGTACAAGAGAATCTAGTTTCATTCCTGCCAGTTCACTATGATTATTATGATTTGAACTCAATACAATACACCCTCACTTTTGCACATATACTAACTCCGATTGATAATGCAAGCATCGGTTCTTTTCCTCCAACTGCTTTAGCTTTATTCACGAGACCTTCAAATTTCTGAAGCAGCTTCTCAGATGCATATATTGCTCGTTCTTTTGCACCAGTGGATGAAGTACTAGCTGCAGATTTTACTTCCAAGACCATCAGGTCACTACCTGTTTTTGTCTTGAATATACCATCAAGGCCTATCCCTACTGGTCTGGACCAAATATCCATTTGATAATGTGATTCGAGCCAATTACCTGCAATACCTTCTCCAATTGCACCCATGAGTTGAGTAGGCAACAACAAGTAGGTATCATCGATTCCAAAATTTGGAGCGTCTGTTCTTACGCCTCCAATTGTAGTTATTACTCTACTCTTAATTGTATCCCATGTGAATTTCATTGGTTGACCGTTGTGACAAATGACTCTATCTGAAAAACGTTCGATAGATCTTACAATATCATCTTCTTTCAATTTCCACTTCGTTGTGGGACCTTTACTCCAATCTTCATTACATTTCTTACGTACTTTCTTTCTGAATTCTTGGGATTGACTAAGAAAAGAGTTTGACTTTAGAAGTGGTTTTAGATCAATCTTGGAAACAAATGCTTCACAAAACCAATCTTTTGGTAGTTTACTCATTATCTTCCCCCAAATTATACAACAATATGCTTGTATTTATTCTCATACATCACCTAATACGAATGAAATAACCTGTTCGGTAATTCAAATCTCGCCCTACGCACCAACCTTATAAAAAAAGCTTATTTAATTTCAGAAGATAAACATGTATTGTGTATCACTCTAAGAGAGAAGCAAAGCAATTTGGTACAATAAAATTTATTATCAATAGAAAGGCGAGTGTTATTATGTTCGGCGGCGGGATGATGAAACGAATGGCCATATTGAATTATGTCAGCCAGTCGGGTGGAAAGGTAGCAGTAAGTGAAATAGTCCAAGAACTTGATACAAAGGAAAAAGATGTAGAAAAGGCAGTTGAATGGGCTAGAAAGAAGCTTGGTATGGCAATTCATATAGAAGATGGTTTTGTAGTAGTGTCAGCTAGCGCAATGGCACAGTTTCAGAGTCAAAAATCTGGAGTTGTAAAAGAGAAAGTCGTGTACATGATAAAATGTAGTAGCTGTGGATATGATAATATGCAAGGGACACAGAAATGTACTAACTGTGGTGCCCCTCTGTAGATTTTGCCATGGGTAAGAATACCATTTCCAAATATCACCCTCCTCTCCATATTCATTAGTTGTAGTATGAATCTCATAAGTTTTCGTAAACATCAAAAGGTGTCAGATGAATGATTTCTCAATTGATGATGGGTGTATCTACTTGAGAGACGTTACAATAATGACAACGAAAACGCAGTATAAAGCCGGAGATACTGTGGAGGGGCAGGTCACCGTAAAGTGTGATGATGACTTCAAACATAATGGGATTCGCGTTACCTTCAAGGGCCGCGAACATACACGCATAGTTGTCAGTCATGGAAAGACATCAAGCGTTTATACTGACGAGCATGTGTATTTTGATGAAACTGTATATCTCGAAGAAGCAGGAATTATGCTTGCGGGTGAGAAACATTTACCTTTTGTTTTCCAATTCCCAGCTAATTCAGAGGAGATGCAAAATAGCTATTCCGGAACAAATGGTTGGATTGAGTATACACTAGAAGCTGCTGTTGAGATTTCTTGGGCAAAAGATCCCAAAGAAGAATTATCCCTTGATTTCAGGCGTACGATAGAGAAACTATCACAACAATCTCAGCGTCAATATGCTGAGAGCGATGGATATCCGGTACTGGAGGTAGAGATTGATAATGATACATTTTGCCTAGGAGAATCAATTCCTCTTCGATTTCGGGTTGCCCAAGATATGAAGATACGAGAGGTACGTGTGGAATTAATCACTAATGAAATAGTTTTTGCAGAGAGAGTCAAACGAAATTCAAGGAAGACTCATACAAAACAATCAATAGATGACGATGAGGTTCGAAGAGGACTCTGGATGGATGTGCAACTCGATACTGATGAAACCATGCAGAGCACATTCAAGAGGTCAATCATAACAAATGAGGCAAGCATCAAAGTCACATTGAATATTCCATGGGATCGAGATAAGTCTGTAGAGATTCCTATTGATCTTGGATTCTGTTGTAGTCAATTAGAGAAGGGAGAATTCGATTTTTTTGATTTTTGATGTATCTGATTCGTAACAAGAGATTGCAACTCAGTGTACAAATTCAAATCTCACCCTCCGCACCATCTTCTTCTTTGAATCCAATCTTCACTTTGAAAATTCGATAGAACTAGTATAAAAATAAAAAAATCTCAAAGATATGAGAGTAGAAAAAAGAAATTTGTGAGTAATCAAATTTGACTACCCACGATAAAACAGCTATTACTTTTAAAAATTAATTCAGAAGTTGGTGCTTAGTATCTTCGGCGCCTGTCGCTGTTACCGCCGCGACGATTTCCATTGTAACCGCCGCCGCTGCTTCTATCGCGACCACCATAGCCGCCGCTACTGCGACCACTGTAACCGCCGCCGCTATAGCCACCGCCGTAACCACCACCGCTTCTTCCTCGTCCACCGCCACCATAGCTTCTGCGTGGTCGATCGTCCTCGTGCTCTTCAGCCGACATATCAACATCCATGTTGACTTCTTCGATGGCTTCAGCAGCCGATTCAAGTTTACCATACTTTCCAACATTTAATCGTAGGTTTCCTCGAAAGAGTCCAGTATATCCATTGGTCAGATTGTAGCTAGCACCTTCTGTAATGTTATCAATAGCTTCATCCCAGAGAGGAACCTGAACAGTTCCGCTTGCGTCACCCACAGTGATGTCACAGACTCTGTGAGATGTTCCATCATTACGGGATTCAATCTCACGCTCTTCACCTATGCTAATCACCTTGAAAGAAATGGTGACATTCTTCATTCGTGGCTTCAATTCAGCCACAGTAGCCACAATTGGCTCACGTTCTTCATAACTCATTGTTATTCACTCGCTAACTGCGATATGCAAGTCGTCAAAACTAGTGTATCCTTCGGCGAAATTACGATGTTGAAAAAATAACTTTCGACAATTCCTGTGATAGAAAACGCTTCTTGCTTCTCGTGTACCTGCAAAAGGAATTGTAATTTGTTTGCTTATGAACTTGTGTACAGCGGATTTTTTGCAGGAGGATTTCGATCAAGGTGGCGTTTCTAATATCTCTGCATCCTTGCTCTCTGTACTTCATTAACAAATATGTGGTCTATGTGGATGAGATACATCTTGGTGAGGGATGCGTCACTATCAGTGTCATGCCATATCAAATTGTGAAGATTAGTAATCCTCTCAATTTGCCAATACGATTCATTTACAATATTATAATTCAAGAGTGTAAATAAACTCGATAGGTTTTGTACTCTATTCAAATCTCGTCCTCTATGCCATATCCTCATTTTAAGAAAACCTTCAAATCCCACTATCCAAATGCTCCTTTTCAAGTTCAATTCGCTCCATCCTAAATTTGTGCATTCGTTCGTTAATTTTTGAACCAAAAGGAGCCATAAACCGCTGGGCGCATGAAAACAGTTCTTCAGGGATTTCCAATGCAGCTTTAATACATTGAACAAAATCATCCTTTGAAAGATATTGCGTCAATGGACAGTGCATCAAATAATACTCTTCCCCATCTATCGAAAAAATAGGATATTGCCTACAAAGCAATGGGCGTAATGGATAGATTTCACAAGCAGACTCTTTGAGGTAAGGACAGGCCAAGTCCCGTCCAAAATCCGTAACAAAACAATTCTCTGTAATTTCAATGAACTTATTCGGATATCCAGCAGCAATAACTCGGTCTACTTCCAACTTTGTAGCAAGAGAACCTGCTATTGTGCAGCAGTATGCACCACATTTGCTGCAAATATCTGAATGATTATGTTCTGTCATGCGCATAACTGCTTCAATCTGCTTCTATATCAAATCTCGCTCCTCGTACCAACGTTCAATTGTGTTAATACATCGACCAATAGATTGATTTTTGATTGGTTGTTTATGGTGCTAATGGAGGAATGAATTGTAACATCTGTCGCATTACCAGTTTCATATCTAATGTTCATAACTCTGCTGACGATGCTTGTTTTTGGTGTCCCAATTGGTATGCTTCTAAAAAGACGAACCATAGATAATATTGCACTACTCATGATCATTACACTTGTTATTGGATCAGCTTTTGATTTGATATTATATAGTCGAATTTTGACATGGTGTTATGACTTAGAGAATATGGGACCGATAAGTGTGAGTTGTTCAAATTTTCTTACTGATATCTATGCAACTATTCCAATTGGAATACTAGGAGCTTTAATTATTATCTATCTACTTAATAGAAGAAGACAATAACACCCAGCCAAATCTCACACTCTGTATCATTATTTATCTTCTTTACTTCAAGACATATCCATTCTATTCTATTTCATATCTTTTAGGTTCAGCAAAGAAGTCCATAGCTCTGAAGTAAGTCTTGAATTCAGCAGAATGGACAACTCCTTCGGGTATATAGTATGAGTCACCCCGCCTATAGAGTTTCGTTTCGTTTCCAATTGTAAGTAGCATTTCACCTTCAATAACAAACCCATATTGTGCACTATGACTATGCGGAGGAACTACTCCTATAGGCTCTATCTCGAAAAAGGCCACTTGAAAAGTAACACCTTGAGCAATCCATGCTTGGACTCCATCCATTGGCATCTTTGCCTTCGGTAGATCTTTGATGCAGTCCGGATAATGTTCGGCATCCATTTTTATCACATCTGTGAATCGAGAGAAGGAATATTAAAAGCATGTACTATTTGCAATGATTGAAATCTTTTCATTGAATCCATTGATGTCAGGGAGATATTTGAATGTCTAGTGAGATGAAATTCATATACATTCTTAGACAGATTTATGATGAACAGGTCAGAGTTTCAATAATCATGAAAAGCCGTTCCACTTACATTGATGGATACATCACTGACATGGGAGAAGATTATGTGAAATTCAATGACTCACTGAAAAAGAGAAAGGCGGATCGATTCATCAGAATATCTGAGATTGAGAGTGTCATCACATATCAGAATAAGTAGCGACTTCTAGAGTAGCATTTTCGGATTCTATCTGCAAAATCCGTTTATGAAGAAAAAGTCAAGCAAAACGTAGAATATTTGCATGATACCACTCCAAATTATGTAAAATAGACCATAGCTTTTTGATGGGTCCATATATGAATTCTGAAAATTTTGATGGGACCCACCCACAGCATGGTTAAGGTAGACTTATACTGTGTCCACGGGTGGGTCCAGGGGAGGGAGGGTCTTGTGAGTAGGGGGTTATTTGACTATGTAATCTGAAAACAGGAAGATTACCGAATGTATGAGATTTGATTCCAATATTCCATTCGCTATTGCATATATAAGAACAACAGAATGATGAGTGTTACTTTTCCTGGTTAAAAATGTCCATTAATCGTCAATTCATATTTTAATAATTATCAAAAAGCTTCAGGACAATCTATAAAGGAGCTTATGAACTCGGTCAGTTCGACTTTGTTAGAGGTGAATAGCACGTTGTCACTTAGGATTGGAATTATAGGCGCAGGTAACATGGGTCGAATACATGCACGTATCTTGAATGACCTAGGAGTACTTGTAGGAGTAGCAGATAATTTAATTGATGTTGCTGAGAAAACTGCCACCATATATGAAGTTCCTGCATTTGCTGACTTTAAGGAGCTTGTCGAAGAAACCAATCCGGATGCATTAATTATCTCAACTCCAACCTTCACACATGCATCTATTGCTGAAGAGATTGCTTCAGAATATGATAACATCAAAGGATTACTTATTGAGAAGCCTTTGGCAAGTACTCTTGAGGACGGATTGAAAGTTGCTAGTATGGTGAAAGAGAAAGGAATTATCACTTTAGTTTCTCATTCGGAAATATATAATCCAATAGTCAGCAAAGCTCTTTCACTTATTGATAGTGGCGCTATTGGCAAACCAAGAGCTGTGATTCATGATAGAAGAGGTTTTGTACAACCTTCTAGAATACCTTCACTCGGAGATGTCTTTGAGGACATCGGTGTACATGATTTTGATATTATGGCAAGAGTCAGCCGTGGTAAGGCTAAACTCTATGCTCAATCGAATGTTGAAAGCGGAATAATGAATAGTGGAACAGTCATGATAAACTTCGATGTAGGTACTGAACATATCTTCCATCTGTCTAGACAATATGTAGGGCGACGAAGGTACATGGATGTGTCTGGGACCAATGGGTCTTTGATGTTAGATCTCTTTGGTCAAATAATCAAGGTGCAGCAGCTTGATCAAGAACCTACAGCTGCAAGTGATACTATCAGACTTCCTGAGAGAGGTGCAACAATCAAAGTATATGGAGAACCCGTACGAGAGGTTCTGAATGATTTTGTCAAATGTGTGAAGACTGGAAGCACTCCAAAGGTAAGCGTAGATGATGCCATTGGAGCACTAGAGGTAGTCGAAGCAGCCCGTAAAAGCGCCAAGGCTGGAAAAGTTGTGGATATTGAGATAGGACCTAAGAAATGACCTGCCCGATAAGTTGAGTGCGCTCAGCTTTTACAATCTCTACAACTACCTCAGAACCTAGTGGCAATTCGTCAAAGATAATGATTGGTTTGTAGGATTGATTTCGACACAGGAAGCCCTTTCGTGATCCCTCTTCTGTAACAATTGCAGGTCCTGTCCAGCCTACCCAAGATTTATTGTTCTCAAATAGAATTTCATTTACGAATTTAGTCAACCGTCTACTTCGGTCTTTCTTAATCGAGGTTTCCACCTTGTTTTTTGATGCTGAAGCTGCAGTTCCAGGACGATCACCATATTTGGAAATATTGACAACGGGAGGCCTAATCTGCCTAATTATGTCAAGAGTCATCTCAAAATCAGCATCAGTTTCACCAGGATAACCGACAATTATGTCAGTTGCAATTGTTGCATCAGGAAAATGCGTGATGATTTTCTTAATCATATCATTCCAATCTTTAGTTGAGTATTTTCTCTGCATATCGTGTAGTAATTTGTCACTCCCTGATTGTAGTGGGATGTGAAAAAATCTAAAGAAGTGTGTAGATGTCATTACTGTAAGAAGGTCATCAAGAGAGTCCTTTAGTAGATTAGAATTGAACATACCTAATCTGAATTTGTGAGAACCTTCAATCCCGTCAAGTTTCTTGAGTAACTTAACAAGATTCGAGTTGATATCAACACCATATGCACCAAGGTCTTGGGATGTCAAGCGTATCTCACGATATCCTGTATGGGAACACCGTTTAACTACATCAACAATATCATCTATTGAATGACTAATGACTGCACCTCGTGCAAACCGTACAGCACAATAAGAGCAATTACCAAGACAACCTTCACAGATAGGGACTGTACAAATCACGCTATCAGGTGGACTCTCAAGCCATTTTAGTTTCTGAGATTTTGTTGATTCTAGATGTGTGATTCCTTTTTCACCATCGAGGACTCTTTGGATTGTTTCGTTTAGCGCATCAATGGATTGTGGTCCTAACATTGCGCCATATTCAGGAATGGCTGTATTAATTCGAACCGGGGAGATTTTAGGTAGGCATCCAGCAATTACAACTGGAGTCGCACCTCCAGCTAATTTCTCAAGTCTATGGATGATTCTATCCTCTGTCGGTTCTTTTACGCCACATGTATTCAAAATAATAATGGTAGCAAGGCTTTCATCAATAACGCGTTTACCACCAATCTCGTTGAGTTTTCCAACAATGATATCAGAATCAGCGGAATTCAAAGAGCAACCATAGGTCTCAAGATAGTATGTGAAATTCACCTTGAATCACCTAACCTCCCTGAACATGAGGGAGTAAGGCAATCTCGTCACCCTTGTTTACTAAGATACCCACACCACCCAGAGTGGACACATCTCTCTTGTTGAGAAGTACTATCAGATTTCCACTAATCTCTCCTTGCTCCATAATTATTCCATGAAGAGAGGAGTTTCCAAGCTCTATGACTGCTTGAATTACATCGAAAACAGTTGAGCTCTCAGGAACATTTACCTCTACGATCTTTTTTCCAAGATGTTGACGTATTGTTCCAAATGCTTTGAATCTGACGAGCAATTGTATCCACGATGATTGCTTTCAAGGTGTGTTATTCAGCCTTTTGATAGAGAGAAATTAGTTCGTCAACAAGCTTGTTGACTGCTTCAATAATTGCTGTAATCTCATCTTTTGTTGCATCCTCATAGTGAATACCCACTATAACGACTGTTTGTCGTTCGAGTGATTTGCATATCTTCTCAGCTGCAGAGTTGGCAATAATGTAATCCTTATGACCTGGAAAAGTGAGGGTGCTTACACTGACAGTAGATGCATCCCTATAGTGACTTTGTGCAATGTAAGCTATAGCAACTCCTCCAATATGGTGTTCATCACCACCATGAATTGATACTAAGAGGTCCTTTCCAATATCGCTGGTCTCAAGATAGATTGTATGACGACCAGCCTCTTTTTTCAGATTCATTCCTCATAATCTCCACTTGCTAATCGTTCCTGGTACATCTTATAGGATAAAGTCATGGTCTTTGGGTGAGCTGACCTGTATTCATCTAGAAGACGAATTGCTGTTGAGTGAGGTGCATTCTTTACGATATCAGGATTCTCATGGGCTTCTTTTGAGATCTGCCGAAGTGCTTCAATGAAGTAATCAAGTTCTTGTTTGGATTCTGTTTCTGTTGGTTCAATCATGAGCGCTTCTGGCACTATGAGTGGAAAATAAACGGTTGGAGCGTGGATGCCAAAATCAAGCAGGCGCTTTGCCACATTCATAGCAGTCACTCCAGTTGATTCCTTTAATTCCTCCGCAGAAATCACACATTCGTGCATTCGAGGGGCGTCTTGTGAATATGGTAATGTAAAACCGGGAATTTTTCTTACATGATGAGCAATGTAATTTGCATTCAACACAGCAATCTCAGAGGAGCGTTTGAGACCCTCCCTTCCAAGAGAATATGCGTATGCATACGCTCGTACAAGGACACCAAAATTACCATAGAATGACTTTACTTTACCAATTGACCTTGGTAAATTGTAGTCTAAATCGAAGGTACCATCATCTTTCTTCACTATTCGTGGAACTGGTAGAAATTCAGCAAGTTTCGCCTTTACTCCTACGGGACCAGCTCCAGGACCACCGCCACCATGAGGTGTGGAGAAGGTCTTGTGTAGGTTCAAGTGGACCACATCAAAACCCATGTCACCAGGACGTACTTTGTGCATGATTGCGTTGAAGTTGGCACCATCATAATACACTAAACCACCTGCATCATGTACAATACCCGAGATTTCCCCAATGCCTTTTTCAAACACGCCAATTGTGTTAGGATTAGTAAGCATAAGACCGGCAGTATTTGGACCAGCCGCACTCTTTAATGCATCAATATCAACAAGCCCTTCTTTGCTTGAGGGGAGTACAACGACCTTATATCCAGCCATCGCAGCTGAGGCAGGATTTGTACCATGAGCAGCATCAGGAATAAGCATCTCATTTCGCTGTTCGCACTCTTTAGTCACACAACGGTGATACTCACGTATCATCATCACGCCAGTCCATTCTCCTTGTGCACCAGCAGCAGGTTGAAGTGTGACAGCATCCATTCCTGTTAATTCGCCCAGCCATTGCTCAAGTTCCCACATTAATTCAAGAGAGCCCTGAGCTGATGAAACATCTTGCAAGGGATGGAGCCACGAAAAGCCTAATTGAGAGGCAGCCCAATTATTCTGTTCAGGATTATATTTCATTGTACAGCTACCAAGAGGATAAGTACCTAGACTCACTGCATAGTTCATCTGTGAGAGTCGAGTATAGTGTCGGATTATTGCAGGTTCAGATATTTCAGGAAGCTTAGGTGCTTCCTTTCGTAGCATCCTTGCAGGTAATACCTTGTCGAGTGTTCCGATTTGCTTCTTTATATCGTCTTCAGCAGTTGGAAAGAGGTGAGAGATGACTCCAGGATTGGTTCTATCAAAGAGGAGCGGCTCATCCCACTTTGCCTGACGTGAGTTTTTGTCAATCGAACCTTGATTACTCATTTGACAACACCCCCTGATGAAACAATTTCCTCTATCGCAGTGACAAGACGATCGATAGCTTGTTTACTATGAATTTCAGTTACGCAGAAGAGCATGGACTCTCCAAGCTCTGGAAATTCTTCTGTCAATACAACTCCACCTTGAAGACCACGTTGCAAGAGACCTTTATGGACCTGTTTAGCAGTAAGGCCATTCTCGAATCGGACAACGAATTCTTTCCAGATGAATTCACCAATTGATGGCGCGGTTACACCCTCAAGATGATTGAGACTCTGAGCTGCATAATTTGCCTTTAGTACAATGGTTTCACCCAGATTCTTTATGCCGCTCGGTCCAAGAGTAGACATGTAGATCGCTGCAGTTACTGCAGCCAATGCTTGATTTGAACAGATATTACTTGTGGCCTTCTCTCTACGAATATGCTGCTCTCTCGGACTAAGAGTGAGGACATAACCTGTTTCATAGGGTTCCTGTTCAGTCCGTGTCATTCCTACAAGACGACCAGGCATCTGATAGACCAGTTTTCTATCATTCTTGCAACCAAAGATACCAAGTAATGGTCCTCCATAACTGACCGGAGACCCTAAGTACTGTCCCTCAGCCACTACGATATCAGCATCATATTCACCAGGCGGTCGTAAGATACCAAGAGATAAGACATCGACTCCTGCAACAAACAGTGCATCGTTGTCATGTACAATCTTAGCTATCTCATCGACTTGCGTTTCGATGAATCCGAGATGAGAAGGATTTTCTACATATACTCCAGCAACTTCATCATCCATCTTTGATTGCAAGTCTGAGAGATTCATAAGTCCAGTCTTCCTATCATGATCGACCTTGATAACTTCAATATCAGCAGGTTCAGTATAGGTATGAATGACCTTGTAGTGTTCAGGATTCATTGTACTCGGTACAAGGAATTTAGAGCGTTTCTTGTTTACCCGTGCTGTCATTCGAGCAGCCTCAGCAACAGCTGTTGCCATATCATACATTGACGAGTTCACAACATCAATCTGAAGAATCTCAGCAAGTAGACTCTGATACTCAAAGAGCGTCTGCAGCATACCTTGACTAATTTCAGCCTGATAACTGGTATAAGAGGTCACAAATTCTGATCTGTTTGCAAGAGCAGGGACAATTGCAGGTATATAATGTAGGCCTACGCCAGCTCCCAAGAACACAGATCCATCATACGCTGGTCTATTCTTTCCTGTAAGCTCTAATATCCTCTGAGTCACCTCGAACTCTGTATGGGAATCAGGAAGCTTCAGATTTTCCTTGACTCTGAATTGCTCAGGGATGTTGCAGAACAATTCATCCAGATTCTTTTTTCCGAGAGAGAGTAACATCTCTTTCTCAGTTGCTTTGGTGATTGGTATCCAAGGATGTCTGTACTCCATCACACTCGTCTCCATCTGTTCATGTTTTTGCAGAGAATTCATTCCGCCAATATAGCTTTTGGGTCTGACAAAAATCCACATTGCTAGAATGATTTTTAACTGCTTGCGATGAAACGACAGAGAGGCATAGGAGTGACCAATGATGAAACGCTGGCTCATGGACATTCTAGCTTGTCCAATAAGTGACTGTAGAAGTGAACTTACACTAGAGATCTACAAATCACATACCATTGAGGACGAGGAAAATGTCGAAGAGATTGACGAGGCGCTGATCAGATGCCCAAAATGTGGAAGATGGTATCCAGTCATCGATGGTATAGCATGTATGCTTCCTGATGATCTTCGATTGGAAGGAAAACAACGTATCGAAGAGACAGCCTTCCTTGAGAGATGGAAGGAGAACATCCCAACCGACATATTGAAGAATGGTTTACCATTCGGACTTGCATAGTAAAATATAGCCCCGTGGTGTAGTGGTCCAGCATTGAGGGTTTTGGCCTCTCAGACCTAGGTTCAAATCCTGGCGGGGCTACCACATTTTTATCCTCAAGTCTTAGGATCCACGTACTAATTGGTTTTGATGATGCTACTTGTATTAGTCTGATATTTTCCTTAACATGTGCTGAATTAGACAGTGGTCGAAAAGCATATATTATTTTCAGCAGAGGTACTGATTAGTTAACGAGATTGAGAGAGGAGGCGTGGACAGGAATGAAATCACGATTGACTAGTCAGAACGTTGTCATCATTCTCCTATATCTCGTCTTAACGAGTGTACTGGTATCTTGTAGCCAAGCCACTGCAATAACCATCCATAGTTTGGACTCCTCAGAATCTGGGCCTAGCATCGATTGGTACCAAGATTCAAACGTTACTCTATTCATTGACGGAGCATACACTGGTCAGAGTAAGGAGATTTACGATAGAAGGATTTGGGTCAATGATTCTCGTGGGATTGACTCAGTGATTTTTCGGTTTAAATGGAGTTACGATGACGAATGGCGGAACAGAACTACAGTATTAGTGGAAGGAGACAAGTTTCGCGGAAGATATGAAGGCAATCTCACTTGGTCAGCTCCTGGAGGCGGCGAGTTTCAGTTCAAAGTATTCGCCAATAACACCTTGGGATACTGGAACGAAACAAGCACTTTGACTGTCTTTTTTGGTTATATGTACTGGAATCCAATTTACACCCCGCAGTTCTGGATTTTTTTCGTGATTCTCCCTGTGACATTGGTGCTATGTCTGATTGGAGTATGGAAACTTAAGTCAAGAGAGATGTTACATTAAGTATGATATATTGTGTATAATGATGAGGAGATACATCCTTGAGAGAGGACTAGATCCTCATGGGATTATCACAACTTGCTCTTGAAAGAATTATGAGTGTAGAACATCTACCTCTCTTTTACATTTAAGGGGTCGCCAGAGTTTGACATTTGAACACGAAACAGTCTCTTGACATGCGAGAGTACAAGTCTATCACCATTGACAAGGACTTCAATTTCAACATTATCCTGAAGACTGGAGGTTGAGATCTTCTTCTCAAGGACAGCTTGAACCTGAAATACTCCTGCAGGATTATCCATAGCCACTGTTATTCTTAATGGCTTAGTGGGACCCTTATCGAGAATGACATTATTGATTGCCATTGCACTTACCGAATGTATATCGACTTTGCCTTTCTGGAATGGTACTATGGTTCGACCCTTAGTCATATCAGCTCCATCGCCAATTTTGGTGATACCGGCCTCTAATGTAAGGCATTGTGTATCATCATCATGGGAATAGATGCCATGATAGATAAATGAGAGAATGTCTGTTGACTTCGCAGGATCATCATAAAGGTCCATGAGCTTTGGTTCAATGATGGGACCTGCAAGTTGGATTGCAGCTTGATTATGCTCATTTCGGTGGACAACCATTCCAATGTCATGTAGATAAGTGGATGTTAGGACAACAAGTCGTGCATCATCAATATCACCAATCCCTTCAGCAACAACGTTTGGCTGAAAGGTTTCTTCAAGGATGTCAAAGGCTTTGAGAGCATTCCATGTTGCTACTTCTGCGTGAACATGACCATGATCAGTGTAACCAAGACGAGAAACAGCCATACGGTTAGCAGACCGCAGGTATGATTGGACTTTGGGATGTCCTGTAAGATATTGATACATCTCAAGTGATTTGGTATCATTAGGGATAAGTTCTCGTGCGCGTACGTTTAGACGATCTAGGCTTTCATTACTTGTCATTATTATCACTTTTTGGGGCAGATAGCGAGTACGTCAGCTTAGATAAGACTTGCTAAGAGGGAGTTTTCTAGATACATTGTTCTCCGTAAGAAAGAGAGGGATAGATAGACTAGAAGTCTATCTATATGTCCCCAGCTTCTTCTTGTATTGATAGGAGAACTCTATCAGTTGCACTTGTTGCCTTCTGGATAGTCTTCAAGTAGTCCTGACGTGACTTTTCAAAGGCTACTCGGCTTATCCTCTGCTTCTTCTTTCGTTGAAGTAATTGGCGAAGACCAGCTTTGGCACCCTCAATTTTCTCTTCTTGGAGTTCAAGTTGAGCAACAAGCTCTCTATATCGAACACCATATCGTATAAGTTCCTCTTTTACAGAGGGGAGCTTTGAATCAATATCCTCAATCTGTGTCTTAAGGTCTTTTTCTCGCATCATATACTCACGTTTTTTGACTTTTCCTTTCCTTCGACCATCCTGTAGTTTTTCTAGGTCCATATTGAGGGATAGTTTTCGAGAATATAGATTGGCAAAGTCCCTAAGCAATTCAGGAGGAGCACCAGCTTGACGACTTACTGAGTCCTCGTATTCATCCTCGATTCGAGGTCCAACAACATCTTCAGGTAGCTCTACCTTTCTATAGGACACGTACACTGCAGCGATAAGACCGATGATAAGTGAGAATAGTACTGGTCGTGCTAAAGCGCCGATTGTATCCTGATAGACCACAGATATTGATTGTGAGTTTCTCTCTGTCTGATTATAGTAGGTGTATCTGTAGATTGTGTCAAAGACGCCGTAGAGTTTTCTACAGTTCTCTGTTGTACTGACAGCTGAAACAGATATTGGGAAGACAACATCAATTGTATGACTTGTGATGAGATTATCACCCATTTTGCCTATCGGAACATCAAGTTTTATTCCCCCTGCAACAGGTTCTTGATATTCGCTGGCTTGAATCACATATGCAATATGGAAAGTGTATTTGAAACCATTACTGAATCCATTATCCCCAAATCTATCACTGGCCAATTTGATTGACAGGGTGTTAGTTACGTTGTAATCGCCACTTGTTGTTTTCTGAGAGAATGCTAGAATACCTACATTATCATAAATCGTGATAGAGGTCGCATATGCGGGAACATCATACGTAAGCGTGCTTACCGAACCACTACCAGTGTTCTCAAGTGAGAATGTTTCTACATAGGAGAGCCAACCCCATGCATCAACAATAACCTTGGTTGACCTTGTCACTATGATATTTTCTGAATACAGTCTTAGGTTACTCGTGAAGGAGATCAGAGTAAATGGAGATAAATTGGTTGTATCTTCATTAGGTTCAACTTCAGTAGGAACCACCGTGCTTGAAGTATCTTCAAAGCCAAGTGCAAATGATGCTTCAACAATGACATAGGGCACAACTGGATATTTCAGAAATGTCAATCGATATTCATAGTCTGAAGGTACGGTGACCCAAAACAGTGAGTGCATATAGGTAAGGAGCGTGTACTGGTAGCTCTCTTGGAAACCAACTTGCTTTGAAAAGTGAATTCGCCAATGCATATATCCATCGACATTAGTTAGCCGTACAATTCGAAATGAGTTGCCGTCATCATCCTCCGCCACCATTGAGAGAAAATTGGATTCGTACTTATCAGGCATATACACTTCCATGGAGCTTATAGGAACCGAACCGTTATTTGAGATAGTAAAGATGTCTTCAATGCGTGATCCATAACTAGCAGTAATAACCAGACTTCGAGAGACTTCAAGGCGCATGCCAAGAAGTGGCTGAAACGGTCGATCAATTTCAAAATTGACTTCGAGAATACCAGTCATATTTGATGAATCAGTCGCATTGAATGTTAGAATGTGCATGCCTTCATCGAGTGCAGATAAATCCGCAGTACTCTCCCAAAGTCTTGTCAAGAAATTGTAATCTAGATTATGCCAGTCTAAATCATCTATGCGATAAGACGCCCTTCGCACATAGTCGTTTGTTGCGTTTAATTTAATCTGAGCCACCCATTCAATGATTGATCCTTCAGTCGGACTAACGGATATCATAGTAGGTGGTGAATTTGGAACAAACAGGACTCTTGCAGGTTCAGCCCAGGGAGTATGCTGAGTAGGAAGACCGTTAAGTTCCTCAGTATCTCCAAACATAAAGACGAAAGGATATGTGATAGTTGTATTTTGAAGAAGGGGGATGTCCTGATTGTCGGTGCTATTCAGATAAAGAGTAAACTCGATCTGAGTCCTAGTGCCATTATCAGAACCACTAGCCGCAATAACTCGCGACTGATCTGTATCAATTATGTGTTGGAAAGTACTTGTTCCATGTTCGTCACTATAGACAAGATTACTGTCATCAGCAGGATTTTCTGTTCGCTCAACACTACCTCTTAGGATTCTGGTCAATTGGATTGTGTATTCAAGATCTTGACCGTATAGTTCGTGACCGGTTTCATTATATGCTTCTTCAGCAGGAATTATAAAATGCCGGATTTCACCAATGCGCATACCAAGTATTGCTTCACCATACATTGGTATTGCACCGATATCTTCAAGCGCATCTGTTGAGGAATTATCAGGATAATCATATTCCTGAATTACAGTCCCATTTCGCAGACTTAGAATATAATGAACACTAACTGCATCTGTAAGACGAGCTCTCCAAATATCAGTGTCTGTTTCTCCAGGAACATATCCTACAAGAACATCACTATTATTGAGTCCAGTAGAGGTAAAAGCACCTGTATAGTTTTGCCAAGCAACTCCAATCCATCCGGAAGTGGAGGACTCCAGACCGATATAGAGCATTGTACCATTATGTTCGAAGTATGACTTAACCCCAGTGATAGGATCCGTATAGCAAATAGCATACTCTGTTGGATCAATTATACCATCTGACGAACCATAATGTTTGTCTACATAAGGTATCGAGATGTTCAACATAGAATCAGCTGTTGAGAAGCTATTGTCTATGTCACAAGCCAGATTATCAGGCTCATTTGTATTGGTAATTGGACTCATCGAAACAATACTGCTCGCAAGGAACAGCGTCAGTAGCATGAGAGTCCCTATCTTCTTAGTCAATAGGCTCAATACGGATCACCATATTTTTGGGGGTTAATTGTAGGGTCCACTGACCCTTGAGTGGTGCCGTCCATCAATGGTGTGTTATTATAGATTTCGGATGTTGAAATCATGCACGATAGCAGCGACTCCGAAAAGGTCAAAACGGTGAGATTTTGTTGCATTAGAAGAGTGGACATACATGTTTGAGATTTTCATTGCAATTATCGTAGCTTTTCTGGTTGTTCTACTGTTTACACCAAAAGCAATTCAGGTGCTTAAGGAAAAAGGCTTGACTGGAACAGATGTCCACAAACCAGACAGACCAGAGATACCAAAAGGTGCAGGATTGGTCTTTCTCTTTGCGATGGTCTTCTCATTATTGACAATTCTAGGACTAACAACATTCAGAAATTTCGAGATTGAAATGGTAGGCATCTTAGCAGCTCTAGTTTCAATACTTATGGCGGGATTGATTGGTCTCATGGATGACTTCCTAGACTTTTCAAACAAAACCAAGATTATCCTACCATTGATAGCCACTATACCGATGATGGCCATGAGTGTCGGAACACCAACAATGTCGATTCCATTTATAGGTACGATTAATTTTGGTGTGGCATATGCACTTATCATTGTTCCACTCATGATGACGTTCATTATTGATGCAACAAACATGTATGCTGGAATGAATGGCCTTGAGGCAGGGCTCGCCTCAATTAATGCCTCAGGACTTATTGTCTATGTCCTTTTGACAACACTATGCAAGGGAACGCCAATTTCAGGTGAACAATTAGAGGCAACTATTATCGCGGGAGTCCTTCTGGGGGCTTCCTTGGCTTTCTTGATATTTAACAAGTACCCAGCCAAAGTTCTCATGGGGGATGTCGGTACATTGCCAATTGGTGCAGCAATTGCAGCAGCTTTTATCATTGGAAATATGGATAGACTAGCAATACTAATGTATGCCCCATTTGCAGTGAATTTTGTTCTTTATCTATTGTATAGAATTTATGTAAAACGCAAGGGAATCGAGTGGCAGAAATTCGCTACTCCAAGAGAGGATGGAACACTTGAAGTCATAGGACCATTTACTGTCTATTGGATATTTCCATACTTTTTCAATAATATTACAGAGAAAAGGAATGTAGCACTCCTTTTGCTATTCCAAGCACTGTTAGTCTATGGTGCCTTATTCCTTATCGTTCTTGGGTTCCCACTTGGTATGGGAATAATCTAAGCAATCTTTTCTGGAAGATAGGTATCCACAACAAAGTCCGTTCCATATCTACTGAAGGCTTGCTGTTCAGCTTTTACCATGATACTTCTGAATCCATCAATATAATCCTGCCATAATTGTCCGGAATAACGAACATCTTTGGATAATTCATCTAATCGTTTCAAATCAGCATTGTTTAGTTTTTCTGATGGTAGTGAATAGCATTCAATATCACGGGGAGTGACTCCAATCCACTCTGCATCAGGGATAGTGAGACCTTCTATATGTGCAGAGTTAGCACTTCCTGAAATAATGACTTGAGCAATATGCATTCCCCAAGGATCCCCATCTGTGAAAATGTACACTGGTAAATCTAATTCGTCGTGAAGGGATCGCATTATGCTTCTTGTTGCTCTAGGTGGTTGTCCGCCAAGTTGCACCAATATTGCGTTAAAACGTTTCCAAGCTTTAGTTTCAATAAGTCTTGAAAACATACCTCCGGATTCAACTGCAAGTACTACTTTAGCCTTTGATTTAATTGGTTCGGCTGTCATTAGTGCAGGACCGATGGGAAGACCATCTGGACTGATTGTCAAGTCAATTTCTCGTCCTGCATAATCAGGAACTGAATATCTCATAATGACTTCTCCATAGATTGAAGAATGTTCTTCAGGGAAGATACCAAAACTCTCACGAGATAGTCCTGTAACGCATTCTAAATCTGTGACGATTCGGTCCGATTCGGATTGATCATTAAAATTCACATCAAAAGCTTCACTGGAATAGTAAAGGTCTCTCAAAGAACTGGTTCTGGATGATTCCACTAGTAGTTTAGCATATCGAGCAACCCATGTTAATTGAGTGAGACTTCGAATGTGCTTGATATTGCTAGAGTTTCTAATGCTATTTAAGGGACCAAGAACAAATCTATTCTTACGCTTATCAAAGATGATATTGCTGGTCTTCCTGTCGGGAATTGTAATCGTTGGGAACTGCCCTTCGATTATAGGGTCTACTATCAGTCTACCCAGCTTTGAGAGAGATGTACGAACTCCTTGATTCTCATTCATCTAGATCTACCTCAAACAATTGTTTAACCAAATAAGTGGTCTGTGGAATTTCAGTATAATCCGCAAGTTCTGCGCCAAACTTGGCGAGCTGTTTGAAAGTCCTTGAGAATTCTCGCATTTTTCTACTGTCGTGTTGAGTCTTGTTTCTTCTCCGAGCGCTCTTTGAATAGAGTCTTCCAAGTTCTCGTAAGAGAAAGATGGTTTCCGCTTCAAGTTCTGGCACAGCACCAATTGATTGCTTTCCTGCCGCTTTATATGGAACTCTTGTCGAACAGAGATGAATGAATAATGCCACAGAGGAGTTTGAACTCACATCGTATCGTTTCCAATTAAATCGTTTAACAATCCTAGTCAGCACATCTTCATTTCCATCATATAGAAGAGGAACACGATTTGCAAATCTGTATAATGACGGAATATCAGATTTAGGAAAATCATCACCAGATGCAATAATTCCTTCGAGAATGAATGGATTGCCTTGCCATTCTGATGGACCTTTGCTAGAATAATGAATGGAAGAGGTATTATAAACAGCTGCTATACTATTCATGAATTCCTGTTTTCCAATTGAACTCAGGCTTTTTGATTCAGGAACTTCAAATCCATCAAATTTTCGCAGAGCAGTCCCAATTTTTCCAAGCTCATCTCGCGATAATGTATACACACGTTTCCCGGGATCAAATGAAACAAATTTCAAGAATTGACTCGAAGTCTGTGACCCTACCCGCTGAAAAGAGTCAATGAGAAAATCTTGTAGCCGTTTGGTGCTTTGAGATTCAACTAATCTTCGAAGTAACTCCATATCAGCTGCTCGTGGGTGTGGTTTTGAGCTGATTGTTAGAGGTATTATCGCACTAGACCAGCGCCCATAGGTATCATCGATTACCTCATCAATCTTCACAGATATCTGTGCATGGGGACTTGATACAGTAGTAAGCTTCAGATATTCTAATACTCGATCTTGGACGCGTTTTAAATCACCACGTAATGTGATTGTTACAGTAGTACCCTGTCTGTTACGTTTCAGAGGTTCACAGGACTTGATAATAGGCTGATTCTTTTTTACATCAATGAAGAGGGTATATACTACTCCCTCTGATTCAGAAGCCTGAGTGTGTATAATGACTGGAGAGTCTGTTGTAATTTGACCATACAGGATTGCCATAGTGACTCCAAGACCAAATGTACCTCTTCGTTGCCGTTGACGGTATTTACTACCATAAAGGACTCTGGCAAAAGCATCAGGAACATGGTCTGATGAAATACCAGTTCCGTTATCAACAACTGTAATCTGTAGGATATCAGATTCCTCAGAAATAATTCGTACGTCTATCGATGGTAGTTTTTGTGCGTCTTCACAGGCGTCCAGACTGTTTTCTACAAGCTCTCGTACCGTGGAATAGACAGCTTGACTCGCATTACCAAAACCTGCCATCTGCTGATTTCTGTAGAAGAATTCAGCTGGTGAAATACTGGAAAATTCTGTATCGATGGAGGATTTTTGATTCATAGTACTCATATTTAGAGAGAGCGCTTTCGATATTAGAGCAGGTATTACATGGATTATAGATTGGTGTTTTCCCATAACTCAGATTGTTGACGATTCATTTCTTGACGCATATGTTCCAACTGTGAATAGACAGCACTATGAGGTGCACCTGAGATGAGCATCTCTATTGCTTTACGAGCATAGTCTATCCCTGGGGTGTAACCAATTATCGAAACAGTATGACCATAGACTGTCAGATTCACCCCTGTAATCTGCTCGATTACTCTTCGTGTACGACCATGCTCACCAATTATTCTCCCAGCAATACGTCTGATTTGATTTGGTGAAGACCCTACAGCATCCCGCAAGGAGATAACCAGGAGCATCATATCTTCATCTATCAAAGTAAAAGCGTTTTTTGGACTGAAGCCACGTGCTATAGCTCGGACTATATCACGAGCTTTCCATGCGAGAATAGGATCCTCAGATGCTCCTGTGCTACTCATCTTAACAGTCCCCTCAGGATCTATGTCAAGCTTTACATTTGTCAGCTCTTCTATTCTTTTGCGAACTTTGCCATCACGACCAACAATGACACCTACTCTGTCAGAGGGAACCTTTATCGTTTCTTGGAATGCCATACTAATTCTCACCAGCTGATACAATATGCTCTACAATTACTTCAGGTGCTTGAGTTTCAACATCGAGTTTTTTGAAATAGTTGATTATGTTTTGAATGTCACGGAGTAGATACTTTTTAGCATAATCATGTGTTATCAAGACCGCCTGAGAAACATCGATGAATACGGGTCCGTCTAACCACAGAATGTTGAACTCACTGAGATCAGCGTGAACAAGTCCAGCTTTTGTATAACCTACTTCAATCATTGACATAATTTCATTAAATGTATCAACAGGCGATGGAATATCTACCTGTCTAAGAAGAGGAGCTGCGATGTTCTCCTTGGTGTCACCAATAAATTCCATTATGAGAACATTGCGTTCAATATCAATGGGTCGAGGAACCCGGAGTCCAGCATCATAGTACTTGCTAAGATTCTTGAATTCTTTCATTGCCCATTGAGGTATTAGTGAGCGACTTCTCTTCTTTACATTCTTAAAACGAGGGTCTCCAAGAATATATTCCATCATAAAGTCAGTTTCAGCTGTGCTGACGCGATAGATCTTCACCGCAACAGGATTTTCTTCGGAATCAAATCCTAGGTATACGTTGGCTTCTTTCCCTGTACTTATTGATCCATATAGAGCACTTAGTTTTCCACGATTAAGAAGCTTGTATAGAATTTTCATTGTCGGCGGATCGATTACACCCTCTACAACCTTGAATTCATCATCATCTTTTCGGCGTTTCATCATCCGTCGATCTATCTCAGATTGTATCTGATCATACTTGTTATCTACTCGCTTCAATTATGAGTGCCATCCCAGGAGTTTCGAATATCTACTTATAATATGAAAAAATGTTACAAAAGGCTTAGCTTTTTTAAAATACTTTAAGAATTCCACGCCTCTGCAACCAATCTAACTCGTTTCCTCGATATCTATAGATAACGTCACATTTCTCTTCAGTCTGAAAATCCCAAGGAACCAAGAGGACCGTATCACCTACTCTCATCCAAACACGCTTCTTCATTCTGCCAGGAATTCTACCGACCCGAATATTACCATCTTCACATCTTACACGCACTCTATCAAAACCCAGCATCTGAATAATGATGCCAAACATTTCACCATCTTTTCTGTTTGGGGTTCTTACACGTACTGGTTCTTCTGAACCTGTTTGAGGGCCTCCAGAGCGCCGATCTTTATTTTGGGACAAAATATTCCTCCAGTAAGCCACTGAACCGAAGTCCTCTAGTGACTAATGGTGAGTTCGGAATGACACATTTAAGCATATTGAATTGTTTGTTTATGAGCAAGTCTTAGTGAGATGCAATATCGATTTCACTCTGATTAGGAAGAACATAGAACTTATCATCAAGTTGCAGACCATAGACAGTCATACCGGCAGTAATCTCAAAATCAAACAGAATCTCATCAACTTCCAAGGTTTCATAATTCAAAGAATCCATCAAAGTCACTGGTTGCCCATAAACGTGAGTTACTACCATGGCTTCACGACGATCAGACAGCGGAGCTAAGAATTCAATTGATTTCCATTTTGCACTTTTGGGACTAATTGAAAACCGCTCCCGTCTTTCAAGTGCAAAGCATGTCAGTGTATTCCGTCCCATATTGATAATTTGACATGGTTCGTTCTCGATGAGAACAAAATCGCCCACAGAAAAACGTGGAAGTTTGATTAATATTGTAATTCGATATTTCCTATTTCCAGCTTTATCTTCACCTACTAGGCTATAATTCTCCTTTCTCTCAGCAAGATATTGAATCTCCAAGTCATTAGCGATAGATTTGCATAGATGTTCCGACCCAATATAGAAATCAAGACCATATTTGTCATCATGAACAGTGGTAATGAAAGCTTTATCATCCGACTTATATTGTCCAATTGTCATTTCTCGAACTTTTTGTGTTAGGTGCTCCTTCTCATCATCACCGAGTTGGCGATTATCTGCACGGATTTGGAGAATTGCCTCATAATATCCGCCACTCATCCTGCCACAGGTCTCACATGTTCCATAGCTAAAACGAACCTCAACGGGATATTCTTCATCGTGTGGTGGAATATCTTCATGAGATTGTCCTGATGCTTTAATCAGGATATTCGACACACGGTCGAGTCTCTTTATCTCTTCGAGGGAGAGAGTCACGTTTTTCCCAAGAATTTTGATTTCATTTTGAAGGATAATCTCCATTTGAATAGCTGCTAACTCCTCAGGTCCAGAGAACTCTTCAGTTATTTTCCTCCAACCGCCGGGTACTTTTACAGCACCACATCGTTTACAGGATAGAATCGTCACTAAGGAAGAGACCTCTATCAGAGGGTGGTCCTTATTGTAGCAGCTTGCACACAGACCGTCAATGACTGCAGCTGCACCACATAGATAACAGGGCAATACCAATGAAATCAACATCCAATATCAAAGAGTGTCCGTTTAAAACATGGTCTATCTAGCCGAAAGAGACATTTTGATGCTAGCACAAGTCTTTTGTTATCCTGTATTTGAAGAATAGATATGCCTCGTAAGAAACTGCACAGAATGGTAACACGTGAACCACCAGTGTCAGTGTACAAACCAGCTGGAATACCAGCAATGAATCTTGATGAGATTCTTATCACTATAGATGAGTTTGAGGCACTAAGACTTGCGGACTTTGAAGGACTTAGTCAGAGAGACGCAAGTATAGAGATGAAAATAAGTCAACCAACCTTCAATAGAGTCTTATCTTCAGCACGACACAAAGTGGCAAGTGGGCTGGTGCAAGGACATGTCCTTCGAATTGAAGGAGGACGATATGTTCTTGCAGACGGAAGCGGTACCCTTGAGTGTCTTGAGTGTGGGACAGCTGTAGATATGTCATCTGAAGATAAGAGCGCTTGTCCAAAATGCGGCTCTAAAAAGTTGAGATGGCTGAGATGGGACAAGAGTAAAAGACACGGTGAAGAGAAATGAGCATTGAAAAGATAGCAGTCACAGCAGACATAGATAATGGCCTTGATAGCCCTGTCAGTGGACACTTTGGACACTGTGGTGCCTTTATTGTAACCACAGTGAAAGATGGAGAAATCATTCAAGTGGAGAGTGTACCAAATAATGGACATACAAGCTGTGCTGAGCCAATAAATAGACTTGTAGCACTCGGAGTCAACGTACTCATCACGCTTGGAATGGGTATGAGACCGTTTATGGCTGCGCAACAGGCAGGGTTAACAGTCGTTAGAGGGGGAGGCATCACTGTAGGAGATGCAGTGGAGACATATATTGCTGGACGCGGCGAGATGATGAGTAGCGATGGTCTCTGTAGTGGCGGTGGAGTGCATCATCAATAGAAACCAAAAAAATCGTTACAATTTTACCCATTGTGCATGAGGGTGTCCTTCAATATAGATGACAGCCTGTTCGTGTACTAGCCCAGCGTTGATAGCAACCTGAACAGCTTTCTTTCCTACCATATTTGCAATAGTTGCTCTCTCAAGATGAGTAAGGCATGTCTTCAGGTCTACTAACTCGTTCCCGTAGAATTCTTCTGAAATCTGGAACTTGATCTTGCCATTCTGTAGGGTCTTGCCTAGAAGAGCCTTGTCACACATTGCTACAACATAGTGTTCGTGTGTTTCGCTAACGCGCATGTACACTTTCGACATGATTGTTGGCTCCTCCTCTAGACTGGTCGTATAGCAGTTCT
>JAEOUN010000078.1 GCA_016839245.1 Candidatus Thorarchaeota archaeon | reverse complement strand
TGATTGTGTCTGTTCCAACAGTCCAGCTAGACGTGTCAAGATCAATGTTGAGATCTGTTGGGTCCGTTTCATTGTATTCTAAATTGATTGCTGGGTCAAAGAGAAAACTCGATACATCTGAGGCACTCAGTGTTGCTCCAGTATCACTATCATAGATTACTATTGTCAAGGTGGTACTAGTACCATATGGACTGATGAGATCTCCAATGACCGAAACAGAAGTGTAGTGATTTCTTATCTGGACATCAAATTGATAATCCGCTGGATTATAATAGATGCCAGACATCGTCACTCTTAGTGTCACCGGTTCTGTACCGACTGCCCATGTACTAGTTGTAAGGATGACGTCAAAATCCGATGGATTGTTTTCATTAATTGGGTCATAGATAGAGCTGAAACTCCATGACGCGATACTGCTTGTAGAGCTGAGTATAGACCCTGTGTCAGAATCAATTATGACAACGGTTACAGGGGTTGTCTGATCGTATGGGGTGACAATGTCTCCAATGACTGTAACTGATGTGAAGTGTTTTCGAAGTGTGAAAGTGACATTTACTGTGCCTTGTTCAAGAAAAGCACCAGCCTTAGTAGCTTTGAATACGTATGAGTGATCTCCATAATTCAATCCATTTGTACCCAAAGATATGTTGTATCTCCCATTCGATTGAGCGATGACATTAACAGCAGTACCGTTATCGAATGTAATTATAGCATCTGTAATCGGAGTGCCATCATATACATCCTCAAAAATTAGGGTAGCTGTGAAACTAAAACCAACAGGTGTAGTATCTACATCAGTAAAATCTAACTCAGTAGCATGATAGAGCTCGATATCGATATAGTCTGAAGCTCCATTGTAATACTGATGATTCGAATTGATATTGACTTTATAGGAACCCTCGATACCGAGATCTGATGTATTTACTGACTTACCATACCTTCCATTTCCGATATCATTGAGGATGAGTTCTGTTGGCGTTCCTGATACAGACCAGTTCATTGTTACTTCTGCGCCATTTATCTTGTCCGCATTGACATCATCAGTCAACTCTACTTCTATATACAAGGCTTCTCCAGCAACTGCATAAGCAGTCTTGTCACTCACCGCATCACTTGGGAAGATAAGTGAAAGCGAACTATCGTGTTTTACAATGAAGTTCCTCTCATAGAGACCAGTAGCATATGAAACTGTAGAGCCTGTATCATTATAATATACTGTTACTGTCCAGAGACCTGCTGGGGCAGTAGAATCAATTACTTTTGTTAGCGTATGTTCAGGTGACGTTCTAGCCTGTTCTACTCCTTCCTGAACAAATGCTCCATAATTCAATACATTGCTATATTCAACACTGATCCATTCTGCAGAACGCTGACCTGTAGAGATTCTAAGTTCATCAAGTCGACCAGTATGAAATGCCTCCCCCGTCGGGAATTCTGTTGTTTCAACATACCTGCCACCCACACCCCAATCTCCGTCAAAAGATAAACTCAATGAAGTTGCACTACCCACAGAACCCGCATTTGTATTATCTACTCCATTGATGTAAATCTTGTTGTTTGCTGGTGTATCTGCATCCATTATACATACGAAATGATACCAACCTGCCGTCCAACTAACACGATTTGTCCATTTTACATGCTCTCCATTGTCGTTCTCAAAAGCGAATACGAAACTGCCTGCTGGAACTCCAGACTCTGTATAGTCTGATCCAACAAGTGCAATATGGAAATTATAATCCGCATCTAGCCATTTGGATGCAAGCAATCGCGATGGTGTGGAAGTACTAGTCCATGAATCTTGGATGGCAAACCAACCTGATATGGTAACATCGCCAGTTGGCTCAAGGTTCTCAGTAGAATCAATCTCAATGTAGTCATTGCCATCAAAATACTGGCCATATCCATTGGCTATTCCTGTTGTGAGAGAGTTGCCATACTGTATTCCATCATAGCCATTACCTGTGGAATCAATATGGACTCCACCAGAACCCTCATTTGTTACAACCTCATTGAGAAGCCATACTGCTTCAAAACCATTGGACCACAGAGTTTCAGGAGACTCGGTGGAACCAATTACAGGATTTCCATAATACAACCAGAGTGTATTATCGACAGCACTAGAGAGATTTGCTCGAACCCATGCGACTAATCCACCTGAGGTTTGATCAAATCGATCTATTTCATGTGCCAATATTTTACTGTTCTGAACGAAGACAAAGTCATCACCATCTGCTTGAACTTTTGTTATAAAGTCTGTATCTGAAAAGCTGACAAGTAACGGGAAGTTAATTACAGTAGAACTTACTTGCGCTGCAGGAACAGTTAGCTGCATGCGATAACTGAACGAAGGAATATCCCAAGTACTTCCCGGAGCGCCTGTTGCAACAGAGGTAGAATTCCATACATTGTCATTAGGATCCGTCAATATCAAGCCGGTCTTTGCGTTTTGAATCCATGGCGATGAAACTTTGAATTCTGCGGTATCATCAATATTGAATGTATATGTGGCATAATCAGATTGTCCACTTGGACCCAACTTCAGATTATAGACATAGTTCCAACTTACAAATTCAATTGTCCAAACACCCCAATAGTCTACTGAGTCTGAAGAAATATCGACTACTCCATCGTGGAAGGTCCAATCAGTACCATATGTTTTCAATTGACCAAGTGGATTGCTCACAGTCGTTGGTTTCCATTCAGTCAGAGGATAGTCGACAGCAATGTTAAGAGATTCTGTATCACTAGGTGGCTGAATAAGAATATTAGCTGTCCATTCCACAACAGTATCATTTGCTACATAGAAAGATGTTCCATCAACCAGATTTTCATCAAGTGTCTGGCCATCACCAAAGATGTCCATTGTAACTACTGGAAACAGGGATACAGGATTGAGTGATGTGGTACTAAATCGGACTACTGCTGATTCATTATCCACCCATATACTTTGAATAGATTGCTCAGTTCCAACGCCTACAAATGAAGACGGATTGACCTGATTGTTATATTCTGTTTCTACCCATGCAACAGAACGAACACTGCGTGTGAGGCGAATCTCATCTAGTATTCCGTCGAAGAATCGCTCATTACTATCCGTTGCCATGTTGTTATTAGCAATCACAAAGACATCATTACTGTCGTAAAGATTGTTTCCTGTCCGAGAAGTCGATATCACTGGCAGACCATTCAAATAAGCTACAAGGTTTTGGACTGAGCTAGAGGTTGAAGCATACCAGCTCCATGAGATATATTGCCAACTTCCAAGGGAGATTGATGTATTTGCATTAATAGATGACCCACCAATATCAGTTCTTAAGCGTGCGCAAGGAGTCGTATAAGACAACCGTGTTGTTATGATATGCTGAGTTGATGTTGTAGTTGGAGATTTTGAAAAGACACGACAATCTCTACTAACATCCATATACACCCAAAGACTTACTGTAAACGAAGCCCAATCATCAGTATAAACCTGTCCAATGCTAATCATGTCGGAATTAGAGATGGTAGTTGAATTATAATCGAAATCAATACCATTCCCTGCAATTGCAGGTACCAAGTCATCTGAGGTCATATTCCCATAGGATGTCCCTTCGTGATTATTCAGTGTACTATCATGTATTGTCCCTGAAGGATCATCAGCCAGGTGTTGCACGGTCTCATACTCATCCCATACACTACTACTACTCGAAGGACCCGCATTTGGATTTCCATATGCCATGGTTATGACAGTATCTTGAATCGATGAGAGAGAAGGTATTTTCACCCATGCGACGAGATGAGCCTGGGTGGGGCTGTAGTCTTGTTCAAAGAGTTCAATCTCAAAATCAAGAGCTTCATCGCCTAACTTGAAAATAATGTCATCGCCATCAGCTTGGACCTTGGTGTGAAGATCAGTATCCAGAATGTCAATTAAAACTGGGAAATTAGTCAGAGTATCCGCAACTTTTGTATGATCAATTGTAATGTTTTTCTCATATTGCATCAGGTAAACTGAGTCTTCAGGTTGTGGAATCATGTACTCCACAAACAATCTTGGAAGTTCATCCTCGGTGTATGTGGAACCATAAGCGCCTTTCAAACTATTGGAATCTGTGGCATAACTGGACCACATATAGTCTAACATAATGCATATGTAATTTCCTGATATCCATGAGGTGTTCGATACTATATTTTGTATCAATGAAGCAATCTCTGGAGACCTTTGCCTAATTCTATATGTAGATACCCACGCACCTGGAATCCAATCAATACTGGCATCAACCCATGTCATTCTATCTTCAAGTTGTGGCAGGCCTGTAGTAAACTGACTAATCGCTGAACCTCCTGAATCGAATCCTGCTGCATAGATTCGCATTGTTGGATTATTCGTGGAAGAAATCGGCTCGACTTCAAGATATGCTGAGGTAATAATTGCTCCTTGAGGGATGCCAACGGGAAATTGGATGCCTGTCTGAGAAGTTGAAGCTTGAGTCCAATCGCTTGACCCTCCAACTGAATAGACTCCAACAGAAGGATCTGCATCGCCTGTGACGTAGTAGTTTCCATTAAGATCAAGTCCCGATCCTTCAAGGTCCCATGCATCTCTCGCATCACTGTCTGGTTCATACTGGTATATGCTATCAGTTATAGCACCAATTACTGCAGTTCCATCAACCTTTAGATTAATTTGTTCAGGGTATGGTCTGACACTCATCGTAAAATCAATCTCATCGATATATGCCTCAAATTCCAACGTAATGCCCGAACCAGATAGATCTGTCCCCATACCAATGTCGAGTTGTAACGCATCTGGAAGAACTATCGATTGTAAATCGGAGGTAGTAAATATTGCCGTAGCTGGTAACCATGTATCGGTCGGATCTCCCTCCTTAAACACATAAAATGTTCTTTCTACACCAGCAAAACGAGTGAATAAATACATCTGACTGCTTGTGTTAAAGCCAGAAAGAACTTTGTATAGAAAACTTATCTCAACAGAGTAAATCTCTCTGTATGGCGCATTAACAAGTTGTGTAAGATAAATCTCATCATTTGAACTACTCTCAGAGCTAATGTCTGCGTCAAAACGAAATGCATAGGTGCCTGAATATGCAGCTCCACTTACATCATTAATCTCCCAATCTCCATGATTGGGATGCGCATCTCCATACGTTTCAACCTTTTCAATAGCCCATCCATTAGGTACACGTACATCAGTGTCCCAACCAGATGTTGAACCTACAAAGAATTTCTCGAGATGTGTTGTGTCCCACGTGGGATTAACTAGTGCATCTGTGATATCCACCGACAGTGAATCAATTGTTGTCTGTAGGTTATCTCCTGTCCAGCCATCACTTAATGTAATTGTTCTGATGCCAGAAGTAGATGAATCGATTTGCAGAGTGTTTCCATACACGTCTATTGCTGTTCCTGTTAGTGATACGGGAAGAGAAGGACCAGTCCCGGTTGTGGGATTCTCACTATTAGTAAAACTATCAAAGCTATTTGGAATCGTAACATAACTACCAGCGACAATTCCATGTGTATCTGGATTACTTAAAACTGGAACTATGAATATCACTATTAGTATGATACTCAACAAACTTCTGCGATTCATTACCAAATGGTCCTCCTCATAACAGGATTTCTCTTAACTCCTATGAATTAGAGAGATATGACTATTTATCGCATATATAAAACAGTTCATCGCACTTGATGCGTTCCATAGATTGGGAGAGCTTTCGGTTTTTAGCAAGTAATTTTACATCATACTACTCTTTAGAGACATCCTCAAGTGTTGTTGAGAGAATTTCGAAAAAAAGAAAGAACTTACATATCAAAGAAAGCTGTCCGAACAACATGGATTGATATATCCTCAATTCAATCGACTATCACTCACACAGAGTATACTCACATTAGCTATTCTGTATGCAGAAGGTGGTGTCCATCACATGAGGAGAAAAAACATACTTGCTCTTGTTCTTGTAATAATTACTCTATTATCACTGCCAAGTCTATTCAATAATGATATTGTTATGGATTCAATACAAAGTACTCCTGATACGACAAACACATCGCTCCTTGCTGATGAAGCATCTCCAAATATTGGAACTGGTTCTGCGTTAACCGTATCATTTTCAGGAACATTTACAAATCTCTCCTCATGGAGTGACTCAAGCAGTACGTTAACTACCTTACTCACTCCTGGAGTTTCCTATTCTGTAAACAATGCAAGCACAGTGACATGGACCGCCTATGTCCTTGTTTCTCCTCCTGCTGAAGTTGAAACTCTGAGTTTCTCTATTACATTTCCTGTTGTTGATTGGAGGCCTGTTTCAGTCACAGATCCAGTTGGCATTGTTCAATCAAATCCTACTGATTGGTATACGGATTATGACACTCTTTTTGTTCGCTCTTCTGCAGTAGATACATATGGTCTCTGGAAACTAACATTTCTTTCATCCAATTATCTTGATGACTTGCAACTTGGGCTCTCAGGTGGACCTTACTCCACCACAACCACGTTCGATACTGGCGATACAATGAGGTTCATAGCTACAAGTTCTTGGATTAATGGTGCTTCAACAGAGTTCGATCTTTTGGATCCTACGGGCTCTGTGTGGTATTCATCTAGCAATACTACTTCTGGTCTGACTTCACACATGCTTCCTTCCTTTAGATATAGAAAGGACATAACTATTCATAATGAATATGTGACTGGAGATCTTACTAGTTTTCCGGTTCTGATTGATATTTTTGACGCAGACCTCCACACCAAGGTCCAAGCTGATGGTGATGATATTGTCTTCTATTCTAATGGTGCAATTGTTCCTCATGAGATTGAACTCTTTGAACAAGACTACAGCCCCACCCAGGCTCATCTCGTCGCATGGGTGAAAGTGGATCTATTCGATTCATCAGATGTTATTATCACAATGTACTACGGGAATGATATCGTTGGGTCTCAGGAACAACCTGATGCTGTGTGGACTTCAAGTTATTCTGCTGTGTGGCATTTGGCTGAAACTGCGATTGATGAGGGGACTTCAACTGACCATTATGACTCGACAGGTCATGGTTATTATGGTGATCAGTCTGGAAATGCAGATACGACAGGGATCTTTGGAACTGGTCAAGCATTCGATGGAATTAATGATATAATCAATGTCTCTGCTGCGCGGGGTTTAGAGCCATCCGGTGATGTAACGATTTCTGGTTGGTTTAGACTGGACTCTGCAATAAATCAGAACAATGGTGTGACACAAGTACTTCTGGTTAAATCGTTAGATGACATAGGCGATACTGATATGTATATTGCAATTGCAGGTAGCGACTATTCGTACTCGATTGTTCCTCGAGGATCATTGGTCTTTAAGATAGAAAACAACGCACAGCAAAAGTATGTATGGTCAACCAGAAGATCTTGGGTTGCAAACACTTGGTACTTCTTCTCATGTTCGATAAACGCCAATAATCCGAGCCAAAATAAGGTCTTTATAGATGGCGCAGATAGAACGAATTCAACAACCTTAGGTTCACTTGCAACAGCTAGTCTATCATTTACGGATGATTGGGGAATTGGTGGGGGTTTTGTTGAACAAACAAGCTCAGATTATGGATTTCTCGACGGAATTATTGATGAAGTACGTATATCCAACACCAATAGATCGAACGCCTGGATTCTAGCTCAATGGTCGATGTATCAATCATCCTCTGGTTTCAGGACTATTGCTTCAGAATCCACTCAAATTTTATCTGAGGTGTTTATCGATAAAGTTGTAGATTCAGATTTTCCTGCAGGCGAGTGGACTGTATCTGCTCACTATAACGACTCTGGAAGCTCTGTCAACTACGGAGTAGGAGAATACCAACGGATCTTTATTGTTCGAAGAGATTCAACATTAGATATCATATCTCCAGGTGATGCTGCTGCTGGTTTAGAGCAAATGACAGTTGGTGACATGCTATATCTTGTAGTTTCCCTTGAAGACGCTAGCACCAGTGATCCCATCATAGGAGCGACTGTATCAATGAACTGGACTGTTACTGGTTCAGGCACCACAGTATACTTCGAAGATTTGGGTGACGGAAGATATTCGGTGGCACGTAATACATCCGAGCTTGATGATAGAGGGCGCTGGCTGGTCAATATTGACTCATCACATCGATTCTATTTTGATGATACTACATCATTCAATTTGGACCTTTATCATCCCACCAGACTGACCTATCAGTGGGTAACAACTACTCCTGTAGGTTTTAACTTCACAGCAACTCTTGTCTACCGCGATACGTGGGATGGTTCATTAATATCAGGAGCTACAGTCACTTATGCAGATGGTTCTCCCGTAATGATGACTCCTGCTGGCATGGGATTATACAATATTTCAATTCCAACTGACGCACTTTCTAAAGGATTATACTATTACTCATTTAATGCAACAAGTACCTCGAATTTCTATGAAGAGGCCAACATTGAAGTATCTTTTCAACTACGTGCACACTACACAGCCGTATCTGTTTCTGGGAATTTAATCACACCCTATGAACAAGACACGACAATCAATGTTGTACTTGTTGATCTTGATACCGGTGCAATCCTTGATGCTTCGGTTGTTAACTCTTTGATATTCACTTCAAGCTATGGAACTCAACCTGTATCTAGTTTACTTAGTTTAGATGGCATTACTCTCAATACTAACACATGGTTGGAAGGTATAACATCTGTTGACTTAGATGTAGCAATGTCTGATTCTGATTATTTCACCCCTGATACGTATTCTTTCAGTGTGCAAATAAGAGATCATAAGACTGCGGTTACAGTATTAGGTAGTTTGACTACTGCATATGGTGCTGATACTCCCATCACAGTTTCGATTACTGATCTTGATGGTGGTACCATCGATATAACTGATGTGACCTCATTCTCTTTTGCTAGCAGCCAAGAAACTCAATTCAATGGTTCTCTAACAAGTTTCTCATTGGATTTGAAGACAAATACTTGGCCTGTATCTTCAATCCAAGTAACTTTGACTGTAATTATGGACGGAAATTATGATAATCCGACTAACTATGTATTTACTATAACAATTCGTGCTCTTCAAACGACTCTTTATAATGAACCGAATGACTTGATTTTCCCACAAGAATATGATTTCTTCATCATTGTTCATTTCAATGTGAGTGAGTCTGGACAATACTATGGTTTTCCGATAGATGGAGAGGCTGGTCAATTTACTGTTACTAGCGGAGTCATAACCTATGTGACCACAATTACTCCCCTTGGAAATGGAATGTATAACATCTCTATTGATTGGAGTTACTTTGTTGGCGGAGAGGATTTTTCCATTCGCATTCAAATTGATCCTGCAAATAATCAATATGCATCGACTAGTGTTGTGATTAATTTTCGATATCGTCCTGCAACAAGTGATCTTACAGCGAACCTCTATACTGTTTCAACACCTTACAACATGAGTGTCACAGTACATCTCTATTATCGAGACCTCGATAGAGATGCTGGAATTACTACTGGCGCGATCTCCACAAGTGACGCATCTATCATCTGGGCGCACATATCTGATGGTGACTATCATGTCGATATTGACGTGTCTGGATTTAGTATTGGTACAAACACTGTGAACCTTACTGCGAGTGCATCAAGTTATCAGACGAGATGGCTCATAATTACTATAGTTGTTACTCAGATTCACACAGATGCTGAACCAACTGTAATTCGTCTTGAGATTCCATCTGGAAATACTGCAGTCTTCTATATCGAATGGACTGATCTGGACAATAGCGTTTCATTACAAGCAAATGTTATAGACGATAACTGGAATGGTAGCGTTACTCCGGTCTTAACATGGACTGGAACGAGATACCAAGTGACGTTTTATACGGATGAAGCCGATGTATTGGGCACCTATTTAGTCTGGTTCACTTTCTCAATTGATAGTAACTACCAAGATGGACATTGTGAAATTCAAGTAGAGATTCGCAGTCATGACACCATCTTGACTGCTGATACGCCTCCTCCTACTGCGTATAATGCAATCATCAATATCTCTGTCTACTACTACGACTTTGATAACAAGGTTGGAATAAAAGATGCTTCAGTCAACTTCTATGTTGAGAATTCAACAGGACTTGTAATTTCGAACTTCAGCTATAATCTGAATCTTGGAAATGGATTCTATACTATCTCGATTTCTGCCTCTCAGTTTGGACTTGGTCCTCAGACATTCACAATCTATGTTGAATGGTTAGGTGCGATACAGCAGTATGAAAACAACATGGCAGTCGTCGCTGCGAATATCGAGGGTGTTGACGCATTACTGACACTGACCTACGCATCCGATCCTTCAGCATATCTGGAGATTATGAGGTATAACTTCACCTATAGTGAGAAGGATAGTGGAATTGGAATCTCAAACTCAACTGATCAAGGCTATGGAATTGGTCATGTCTACATAACTGTTAGTTTTGATGTTCCTTTTGATATGGAAAAGGTGACCATTACTGAAGTCGATACCGGTACTTACCTAGGTCATTACATGATTGAAATCGACACAACTGGATTTGGGCAAATTGGTCAATTTACTATGACCATCACAATTGACTGGATTGGTGAAGAGCCATTTTATTCGACTCTTGAAGACTCTGTTTCTGTCTGGGTGCTCTCCCGGGATACTCTTCTTCTCATCAACCCACCTTCTCCCGAAAGCTTTGGTGAAAATGCTACATTTTCCTTCAGATGGGAAGACACAGGGCTTGGAACAAACATTCTCGAATCTGCTGAACTTAATATCTCAATGAATATAATGTTTAGTTCCGATCATGATGCGGGTCTCTTCACGATTACTTTCGATACAAGTCAATTCGGGAATATTGGGATTCACGTGATTACACTAAATGTCACTTGGGTTGGCGCACCATTCTATAGCAACAGAACCAATAGACTGGTTTCAATCAATGTCCTAACGCGACAGACTGTTCTTGATTATCCGACTCCTGATCCCACTTTCTATAGTGATAATGTAACAATTACAATAACTTGGACTGATGTGACAAATGGTGGCAATGATGGCATTCTTAATGCTGAAATCATCGTTAATGATACACTGGGCATAATTGATCCATCATTTTACAATATACGACAGTATGCCGGTGGAATATATGAAATTGAGTTTAGTACAACTAGATATCCCAACATTGGTCTATGGAGCATTACCGTTCAGATGCACGTTCCTGCAACCTATATTGATGACAAAGTATTGACACGAGCTCTCAATCTCCGCGAACGTCGGACTATCCTTTCTTATGAGGCAATTGGTAAGGTGGCTTATGGTGATCCGATAGAATTCATTCTATATTATGAGGATCTATATACATCAACTATCATTGGAAATGCGTCTTATGATGTAACTCTAAAAATTCTTACTCCTGGCAGCTGGGTTTTTACAAGTACTTGGAACGCTAGTGTATCTCGATATGATGTAGTGATTTATTCATACCCTGAGTACAGTATTGGAGTACCATTCACGGTCATCTTCAGCATGAGTTACTCAGATATTGCTCCGTTCTATGCCGATGATGATCTTTCAGCCTCTTTCGAGCTTCGTGAACGCCTCTCATTACTCTCTCTTGAAATTGCACCCAGTCCTACACCATACTTGGACTTTATTGTATTTCAAGTCCATTACTCAGATGTTGATAGTGATTCTGGAATTACTGCTAATGACATTCAGGTATATGTAAGTGGAAATCCCTTAAGCTATGGGTCTGACGGATATCTCTATTCTCCATTGGGTGAGGGTCTCTACGAAATCTCAGTCAACTCAACGGTCTTTGGAGCACTTGGTCAATTTTCTGTAACTGTATATGCTTACTGGACTTCCGGTGTACCTTATCATGGCGACGCGTACACTCCAGTCAAAGCGCGCGTGACTACACGCGATACAATTGCTGATATCACGATTCCTCCCTCTCAAACTCCCTTCCTTGATAACATCAGCTTCACCTTTGAATACACTGACTTGTTCAGAGGAACCGCCATAACATCAATACTTGTGACTGATATCTCTTTATACAACAATGGCACATTTGTTGATACTGGAGATTATTCTCTAACTCCTTCTGGTTCTGCTTTCATTCTAACTGTAGATTCTGAAACTCTTGGTACCACACTTGGTCGTTATAACCTGACGATAGTTATCGATTGGAATGAAACCACAAGCCCATTCTACGTTGATGCTCAGACAACAACTTGGGTCACTGTCGTTGGACGAACTCTGAGTTTCGCACTTGACCCTCTTGATGAAACACCTTATGGGCACATTCTCAACATCACCTTTACCTTGACAGATATGGCAACGGCATCTCCTGTTGACGGTGCAATTATCACTTTCTCTGCTCAGGCGATATCTTTGAACCTAGGAGATGATTACAACATTACTCCACTGGGAAATGGTGAATACTTAATTGAGGTTGATACTTCTGCATTCTCATTGCCAGGAAGTTACAAATTCGATCTCAGCATTGGGTGGAATCCTTCAATCCCTCCATACTATAAGACCATGAAGACGATTGTCTTAACTGGCTTGGTTGGTAATATTGAGACCATTCTAATCACATGGAATGAAGAAATCACTGTTGATTGGCAAGATATTGCTGCAATACGAGTCAATTATACTGACTTGATATGGTCTAACCTTGTTGATCATGCAACAGTTGGATGGGAAATTTCGGGGATTACTACGGGGTCATTCACAGAATCAATACCTTTTGGTGTCTATGATGCAACAATTCATACAACTGCTCTGGATGCTGGCATCTATATTGTTTCAGTCACCGCGCAAAAGACTAACTATGAAATTGCCAGAGTGTACATAACCCTAATTGTTCAAGCGTTGGAAAGCGATATTACCCCTATCGATCCGGCAGAACCTGTTTGTCTCATAAACCGTGGTGCGAGTCTTACAATCACTATTCTTCTTATTGATGGTGATAGCAATCCCATTTCAAATCTCTACTTCATAAGTGGCACTGTTGCAGTTGAATCGGGTAACACATATCCCTTAGGTTATACTGGAACACCTGGCTATTACACCGTTATCCTTCCAGAGAATGATGAAGGCGCAACTAAACGAACACCTGGATTCTACACGATTACGATTACAGCATCGTTGAATAATTACGAACCTGCGGCATATTCATTCAATATTCGAGTTCTTCAAAGCGCAACAGCTGTCAGTTTGGCTCGTGACACGACTACTGATATGAGTCGAACATACACTGAGAATGTCATAGTCTATATAGACCTAGTACTTCCAGACGAGGGAAATAGTTACTTCTGGAATGCGACTGCATCTTGGACTGTTGCAGACACTAGTATCTTTGGTAACTTCAGTTCCTTTAGTAATGGTACCTATTATGCAATCATTGATACATCGATTGTAGGTTTTGGTATTTGGAATCTTATATTCAAGGCAACTCCGTTTGAGAATGCTTCTCTCTATGCTGGCTCACAGACTATAATTTCATTTGCAATAAAACGAATCCAGACTAGTTATACACTTCCTGAAACACGAGATTTCTATTGGGGCTGGTCTGGTAACCTTACCTTCGAATATTGGGATGAAACTTTTGATCGCGGTATTGGAGCGGCTGATGTCACTATCGAACTTGCTGGACTCGAAAATATTGTCATAGATCTAGGGAATGGCACTTATCTGGTCTACTTTGATACATCATTAATACTTGCTAGTAATGCATATTTCCCCTTGGTAATAAGTTTTGCAAAATTGAATTATGTACCTCAAAGTGCAACGATTAATATCCGTATCCTTCAGGTGCCAACTAATATTTTTGTAGATGCTGTTGAATACTCTCCTGCATATGCTGGTGTAATCGATGATTTTGAAGATCTCGATGTAATAGCTCTTCAGATTCCATTGGGTGACACAATGACCATTTACTTCTTCTATAATGATACGGAATCATCTGATGGATATATTGGAGGTCTGATCGGTGCATTTCCAACCATCAATAGTTATCTTCGAGGTCCTACAATTGATAGTTATCTCAACCTGACCGTTCTTGATTTGGGTAATGGTCTTTACAGCATTACTTTCGATACGACAGATGCAACAATAGCTGCAGTTGTATCAAGTGAGGCGTATCGTTTCTACATTGAAATGAGCCTAGAAAATCGAACAACCTCAGATGTTTTATTTAGAATCACAGTGATCAACATTTCAACTGAATTTACTATTATCAATGAGCAACCTGTTTGGAGTCTTGTCAATGGTGAAACTCTTACGATAGAGTTGCGCTATTGGGATACATGGCACAACATCGGTATTTCAGGAGCTGCCTTTTCAGCCAATGCAAGTAGAGGAGCACCGTTCACAGTTACAACTGAGGAAGGATCCACTCCAGGTCAATACTTTGTGATTGTATCTTCTTCCGGCATCAAATTATCATCTGGTTCAGGCACTATCGCAATCAAGATTGGCGAAGGTGTATATGTAATCGGTGAAGATGCACTTGTTGTTGAGCTCACACTTAATGGCTTTGACCTCATCATGACTAATTCAATAACATTTGGATTACCTCTTGTATTGATTGTATTCATCATAATCTTTGGTTATGTGAGAGTTTGGAGTGTTCCAAAGCAACTTCGTCAAATTAACTCCCAAATCAAAACTATACGAAAAGGTAAGATTCCAAAACCAGTAACAGAGGTCAAGAGTCGTCAAAGTCTTGTTGCAGGGTTATTCAATGATACCTTCGAAAAGATGAATATTGTCCGAACTGCTGAAGAGATGCCTCCTGAATCCATTCCTGTCGAGGTTCCTGAGCTTGGTGAATTACTCATCCAACTCGCCATCCTTACTCATTTAGATCAACAAGAGCTTGATGATTTCAAAGCTGACATATCAAAGATGAAGATTAGCGAACAGGCTGCCTTCGTGAAAGAAGTCATTGTTCAGGAAGCTATTCGAGCTGCACGACGTGAAAATACGACCGTTGAGCAGATCCTTGAAGATGTCCAAGCTATGGCTGCTAAGAGAGTTGCTGGTGAAACTAAAGGTGAAGGCGTTGAGGAAGAAGTTGAAGATGAGGAACAAGAAGTTGAACGAGTAATCCTTGGCGATCGTATACCATCTGATGAACGTGAACGAACTCGCGAGGAAGATGTTGTTCTTGCAGATGATAAACTCAGTCCATATGAAATTGATGAACTTCGAAAGGACCTCGAAGCGAAAGGTGTTCCAGCTCATGAGATTGATACGATATTGAAGCAAGCTCGTGAGTTATCACGAGATCTTGTGGATGAACTTGTTAGAAGTCTAGATAAGGAGAGGTAACATTAATCCTCTCCTGTTTCCTCTTTTAGATCCTTTAAGAAATAAGAGAGTGGAAGAGTCCCTCCTGCATCTTTGAGTAGAGCTCTTGAAGTAGTACGCACTGAATACTGGGGATGTTTTGCAAGTGTATACCTTGTGTGGGATTTTGTTTCTTCAACACAGATATGTACTTGACAACCACCCGCAAGAGCTCTACCTCCTACTGGAATATTCTTATTCTTTTGCGATGACTGTGTGGAAACAAGAGTGAATAAATCTCTCTGAAGTGAAAAGGTCATAATTTTTGAAATCATGTGTGAGATTTGTTGAAATCCTTCTCCAGTCATCCCTTCCTCAACATAGAGATTTGGTAGTCCTGCTATGAGTAGGACTTTTGCTGGAATTCTCTGAAAGAATCCATCCATCTGATTCATGATGAGATCATAAGTCTGCGACGAATTAAACGCTCGAGTGATATAGATTCTATCCATTACCCTTTCTGGCTCAAGTTCAAGTTCATAGGCAACATCAGTGATTTGCTCAATCTTTATCATGTTTGCACTATCAATTAAAATGACTGGACATCCCGATCCTCGCTTATCTTCTGACATCTGGGCATGGACAGCAAATCTTAGGAAATCTCTGTACAAGACACGGTCGCCATAGAAGAGGTGTGTAAGGCCTGCTTCAATACCTCCTCCAAGCAAGTTATCGAGTGCTTTTGTACCAGTTGAGATTTTCGCACGTTCTATCATATCTGCTGTGAAAAATCCTGATTTGAGTTTCTCTTTCATCTCATTCATCTATACTGGTCACATGATATAAGAAGACCACAGACTACGCTATAATAGGAGTTCGTCACTCAGGCAAGTATTTTAAGTTCTAGTCTGCTTTATCAATACTGTCGGGAGGACACAGAAGTGGAAGCAAGAATGATTCGGGTGTGCCCCAAATGTGGTTCACCTAGAATTCGTGAAACAAAGACCTCGGTGAATGGTTGGCTTGTCCCAACGACTTATTATTGTGAAGAGAAAGGTTGTGGTTATTCAGGACCCGTCTATGTGGAGGTCGATATAAAAGACCTTGAGAATATCAAAAAGATGATGAATGGTGATGCAGCGAGTGTCAAAGACACTTAAAATCATCGAAATCTTATGAAGGGCAAATGTCTTAAGGTACGAGATAGCACAGGCCTTTAAGGTGACAAAACAATGGTTACACACGAGGGTTTCGATTTTCCTGAAGATTTGTACTACACCACCGACCAAATCTGGGTCAAGAAAGAGAATGGCAATATCAGGATAGGTTTTACCACATTCGGTATTGATTTAGCTGGTAAGATCAAATTTGTCAGACTCAGACCCGCTGGTAAGGAAATTGAAGCAGGAAGAAGCATTGGCACACTCGAGTCTGGAAAATGGACTGGACCCGTCAAAGCTCCTGTGAGTGGTACAATCGCTGAAGTCAATGAAGCACTGAAAGACAATCCTGGCCTTCTTAATGAAGATGCTTATGGAAAGGGTTGGATTGCTGTTCTCACTCCCTCAAATTGGGGTGGTGAAATTGGCAATCTTCAGGGTGCTGATGGCCTTGCAGACTGGGTGAAAGCTGAGTTTGCAGAGAAAAGACCATCATAGATTCTACATACCTGAATGTGCGGCCGGTTCTCCGGCCACATTCATTCTCATTTTATTTTCTTCGAGCAAGCTCACGTCTTAGACTAACTGCTGCATCGTATAGAATATCAGGTGGAGATAGAATATAGAGTAGATTTCTAGAATAGCCTGACTCAAATACAATACTTTGAAAAATAAGTGTCTGTAAGCTACGATCAATATCTTGAGGAATATACTTGACATCCAGTTCTTCGCATTTGATTGTAATCAATTCATTCAGGGTTCCTCGATCGATATAGGTTTCAGTCTTATAGTGCATAAGATGTTCACAGAATGCCTCTAAGACAAGTAAAGTCATGAAATCGTTCATGCTGATAGTATCAATCAAATCCATGTAGTCATTATCATGGGCAAAAGCTGTTATTCCTGCAGTTGCACTTCTGATAGTGTCTGCATCTATCGGCTCTCCTCTTGATGCTAATGGCCAGAGTGCCTTCAAAGCCTCAATAGTAGTCTTTGGTTTCGAAGCATCAAACTCCACAACGAGATCAGTTATGTACCGAACAGCATCATCGGTCAATCCAAGAGGAAACGTGTCTTCAACTCTTGTTCTCACAATATCATAGAGCTGTGACTGAGTGTATGTATCAAGTGGAACTTCGAAATCATACGCCATCTGAGTTGCAGGAAGTTTTGTTAGTAGTCTGTAATCATGGCTGTTCAAGACTCCTATCGTACTTGCTTGTATCTCTTTTGATAACCGTGCAAGCTTAGAATAGACCTCCTCATTGGTCTCATCAATATTGTCAATTACAAATACGGTTCTCTGACCAGTTGCTGTTGCAGTCCTTTTGAACTGCATCCACAATACATCAAGGTCAAAAGCAACAGTAATGGGTGTGTGCGTTTCCTGATGTATCTTATCATTCAACTCTGAGATTATCTCAAGTGTGTCTTTGTGTTTGGCGTCGACGTAGACTGTGTGTGCATTAAACTGCTCAGGAACAAGCTTGGTAAGGAAATACCTTGAGAATACAGTCATCCCTACGCCAGCGATTCCATGTACAAGGCAGTTGACACCATATTCGTCATCGAATGAGTCCTTATAGACACCAGTGACAGTTTCCAACTCCCTGTTTCGATATAGTAATTTGTCAGGGACATAGTATGGATCAAACAGACCTTTTGGGCTACGATGTGGTCGGACCATTCTTATCATAAACTGGTCTAGATGAGGGTATATAAAGACCGCAGAGACGTCACCGAAAGTATTCTACATCTTATACCATTGATGAGAGCGTTTCTGTAGCACGATTTGGCTCGAAGATAAATGAGTTGAAACCTCCTCCGAGTACCTCTCGTATCTTGGAGATACGTGTCTTCTTGATTTCGTCACTATATGGCCACTTATGTTCTGGCTTAGGAGTGACTCCAAGTTCATCACATAATTCTACAAGTGCTTCAACAGCCCTATAGATATCATGCCCGCTCTTTTCTTCAGGTTTAATCTCACGAGAGTGCATGATAAGTCCATATGTTGGAGTGTTATCTCCTAGATACCATTTACTCGGTGCATGCCCATACTTTGCAAATGGCGTAAGTTCATGTTCCAATAGAAGTGAGTCAATCTCATCAATTGTGTTTCCCATGTATTCCAAACTCTTGCCATGGAGTCCATAATCCTCGAATAATGCGAATTGAATACCTGATTTCGGATTTCGTTTTGGGAGTTGAATTCGCATCTTTTCAAGTTTCTCAAGTTCAAGACGACCTACTTCTCTAATATCCTCATTACAGAATGTTATCTCAAAATCTTTTGGAAACTCAAGGATGAGAATTGGCAGGTTCAATCCTTCTCGAACATCCTCATGGGCCATCACAACTGCTTCACCGTATTGTATCGGACATTGTTGTCTAATCATCTGAGCTAGTGCTTCGCCCATTGTATTATAGTCATCAAATTCGATTATTCCCCCAATAGTTTTCTTCTTTGTATCTGGTCTTATTATCACTCTGACTTCCGTGATGAATCCTAGTGTGCCATGTGATCCTGCAACATCATCTAGATTGAAACCTATCTTATTGAGGTCTTCTTCGATATTCGGGTCATCTGCCTTTACCCCTTTCCTATCTACAATCAATCGATGACCATCATATGTGATTAATTTCACTTGCAGTATGTTGTCGCGCATTGTTCCATTAATCCATGTGTCATTGCCCCCGCCATCGGTTCCCATTATGCCCCCAATTGTGGCAACATCTCTACTACTTGGCGCTACCCAAAATTTCATTCCTAATGATTGCAGTCTCTCATTTATTTCGTTAGGAGTAACACCTGCCTGCACATCTGCGAATCCTTCATCTAGAGAAATGGTCAGTATATCTCTCATCTGAAGACTGCTAATGAAAATTCTGTTCTGATTTCCTCCTGTACTTGCTCCACTTAGACTTGAACCTCCGCCTTTTGGAACAATATCTAGCCCATCCTGATTAGCACGCATGATGGCTTTCTGAACTTCCCTCTCAGTTCTTGGATAATAGACATCCTTTATTTTTGTAAAATCCAACTTCCTGTAAATGGATGCATTCGCACCCATTACGACATTTCTAAGATTCATCTATTTGCCCCCTTCTTCCAGAGAGTCTGAGAGGATTTCAACAATGTCTTTTGTTTTTAAATTAACACTCAGTAATTGCTCTCTACATGAAGGACAAGCTGTTAGAACAGTGGTATTTTGCACATCTTCTCGAGCTGCTCTCAATTCAATGATTTTATCGCTGAGGTTTGGATCCGTCATTCTCAGGAGTCCACCTCCGCCACAACAGCTTAGACTCATCTCCTGATATTCCACTCCAAGTTTAGAAAGTAGTGATCTTGGCTCTTTCTTTATACCAAGAATGCGGTGGAGTTCACAAGGGTCATGATATGAGAGTTGTTCTTTTTGATTGTATTTTGGTATGTTACTTAAGATTCTGTCAAAGAACTGAGTATGATGGAGTGCTTCAACGCCTTCCAGATTGTGGTAGTTCCTTAGCTGAATAAGGCATCCAGGGCAGCATGTAATCACATACTTTGCCTTGGCATCTTCAATTACTTTTTTGTTATGCCTTCTAAGTTCATCAGCTCCTTTCTCATTACCTGATAAGTAAAGGGGATGACCGCAGCAGAATTCTTCCGATCCCATTACCATATAGTCAACCTTGAGTTTTTCAAGAGTTTGAAATAGAGCACGGAGGACATCAATTTGACTACCTCTAAACGACATTAGGCAACCTAAGAATATCATTATGTCTGCTGTCTTTCCTTTCTCATAGATTCTATCTACTAATGTGGGAATATCATCCTCAAGCTCGTCAAGCCAATAGATGGCTCTGTCTTCAGGATTAAGTCCATAGATATTCTTTACATTAATGAGAGCATCCTTTAATGATTCTAGATAAGTAAACTCTTCTGGTGCTGTTTCAATTGCTTTTCCTCGCTGTTGATGCCAAATCTTCAGCAAATCTACGCCAGATGAACATGTTTCTTCGCATCGGCCACAAAGAGTGCATTGAAAGAGTAATCTGCGGAACTCTTTTCCCATCTCTTCATCCTTTTGAATCTGATCCATCATTTGCATGATGTATATCTTGCCACGGGGTGAGAACTGCTCTTCTCCTGCTGCATCGAAAATCGGGCATAATTTGACACAAGAGCCACATTGCCCGCATTTATCATAGGACATTGTTACTTCTCCAAGTACAAGTTACATTTTGTAACCAAATCATTTGAACATTGGTCTTGGAACTTAATAATATGGTGTTCTAGAACCTGTTTTCACTATTTAGGAAATATCAACCTGAAATTAAAAATAAAGTGGTCAGCGGCGAAAAAAACGCCGCTGAGATATTGCAGACTTATGTCTTTGGAGCCTTAGGGATAAAGCCTTGTTTATAGAGCATTTCAGATGAGCCACGGGCTACTCGGATGACTTCCTCTGCATGTTTGTAGAGGTCTTTTTCCTCCCAGTGCTTTTTGGCGATTCCTTGCTCAATAGCTTTCATACCAACAGCAGTTGCTTCTGCTGGGTATAGTTCCCACTGGTCCATGGTTGGGATAACCTTACGTTCATTTGCTTGTTTGGCACCAAGATCCGCAAGTGCCTGAGCTGCAGCAATACACATCTCATCAGTGATGGTATTTGCTCTGACATCAAGGGTTCCACGGAATATACCTGGAAATCCAAGAGAGTTGTTGATTTGGTTGTCAAAGTCACTGCGACCTGTACCCACAATAAGTGCACCGGCCTCTTTTGCGTCCCAAGGCCATATCTCAGGTAATGGATTGGCACAGGCATAGACTATGGAATCTTTTGACATCTTCGCAATCCATTCTTTCTTAATGGTGCCAGGGACTGGTCGTGATGCACTAATCAGGACATCCATTCCCTTGATCACTTCACCAAGGTCTCCAGTCATTCTATCTGGATTGGTCTTTTGAGCGAGATCATATTTGAAAGTATCATAGTCTTTCTCTGCAATGATATCCTCACGGTCTGCATAGATTGCTCCAGTACTATCAACCATTATGATGTTCTTGGGATCCACACCTGCAGAAATCAATAGGTACGCAGTTCTAGTATTAGCTGCACCAACACCAAGCATTGCAACTCTGATGTTTTCGATGTCTTTCTTCACAACATTTAGACCACCAAGGACACCAGCAAGTACAACAGTAGCAGTACCTTGAGCGTCATCGTGCCAGACTGGAATCTTGACCTCTGGGTCATTTCTGAGTTCCTCAAGGACCTTGTAACATTTTGGTTTAGAGATATCTTCTAGATTTATACCTCCAAAGGAGGGTTGAAGTAATTTGACGAACTCGATAATCTTGTCTGCATCTTTAGTATCTACACACACTGGCCAAGCATCCACGCCACCGAGGTATTTGAATAAAATTGCTTTTCCTTCCATAACAGGTCCTGCAGCAAGTGGACCAATATCACCAAGGCCTAGTACGCGCGTACCGTCACTGACGACTGCGACCATATTACCCTTGTTTAGGTGGTCATATGCTTTGTCAGGATTGTCTTTGATGTCAAGACATGGTTTAGCTACACCAGGTGTGTACCAGATTGCGAAATCTGAGAAGTCGCGTACTGGAGCTTTCCCAATAGATTGGATCTTGCCCCTATAATAAGGATGCATGATCATAGCATCCGTACCGGGCTTCTCAGCTTTTTTCTTTAGCTCATCAACAGTGAGTTTTTCTTCAGGCATTATATTATGCTCCTGATACATTGATTTGCTAGATGACTCAACAACGGTGCCATCTGTCTAAGTCCGGCTCTATTGTTCCTTTATTAAAGTCTATCTTCTTAGGACAAGAATTCAGAGTTTGAGACCCCAGAAGTTCAGAATCTGTTCTGCATGCTTTGTAGTTCGGACTTTATCAAGACCTTCTGATCCACCGAAGATTGCTTCTATCTTGCCATATTTATCAATGAGATATGTAATCCTCTTTACACCCATTCCAAGAATGTCAAGTTTACTATATGCATCATATAATTTCGCAATCTTAAGGTTCTCATCCATTAGAATATTGAATGGGAGATTATGTTGCTTCCTGAATTTCTGATGCAATTCTTGACTGCCACCTGATATCCCAAAGATGGGGATTCCTAGACTCTCAAAGAGAGTATAGCTATCGCGAATAGAACAAGCCTCCTCAGTACATCCTGGTGTAAAATCCTTAGGATAGAAATAGAGGACAACTCTCTGTCCTCTTAATTCACTCAATTTGAATGAGTTACCTTCATCGTCGATGGTTTCGAATTCGGGGGCCTCGTCTCCTTCTTTAAGCACTTCTGCTCCTCCTACAACTTTAATTTCCAGAACTTGATAACTTGGTCTGCATGCTCCTTGGTATTTACTTTCTCAATGCCCTCTGGACCGCCAAATATTCCCTCTATCTTTCCTTTCTCATCTATGAGAAATGTTGTTCGTTCAATCCCAAGGTATTCTTTTCCATACATTTTCTTTGTCTTATAGACCTCGTAGAGTTTGGCAATTTCAAAGCTCTCATCCATAAGGAGTGGAAATGGGAGATTGTTCTTATCCCTGAAACTCTGATGTGATTTTGCAGTTCCTCCTGATACACCCAAGACGGGAATATCCGAATTCTTGAAGGTCTCGTAACTATCACGAATAGAGCATGCTTCAGCTTGACATCCAGAAGTGTTGTCCTTCGGGTAGAAATATAGGAAAAGCCTTCTACCTCTGTAGTCACTGAGTCTGATTTTTTCGCCAGATTCTGTAGTAGTTGTAAAATTTGGTGCCTTATCGCCAATCTTTAACATCATTATTTCTCCTTACAAAATTGAATTAATTATAGTTAACATATTTCTGATTACTATATAAGCCTGATGATTTTGCGGTTCTTGAATATATCAAGTAGCAAGCCTTAAAGAGTCCTAAGCCAGTCTGAAAATTAATCCCGGGTGGAGTCCAATGAAAGAAATAGTGTCCTATAAATCAATGTCTCAGTTCTATGTAGTATTTCTACTCGGAATCATTTTTAATGCACTTCTTGGCTGCTTCTTTGCTCCAATGTTTATGCCTTCTCTGACTTGGGATTGGATACCAATATTAGCAATATTTGTTGGACTCCCGATTCTTATTGCAGGATTGACATATTATTACGGCTGGTGGTATAAGAGAAGCATCATAACCTATGATGCACCTGATTGGGATTTTTCACCTACCTTACTATCGATAGAGGAAGCAAAGGCATTACCAAAGAGGTACAATGGAGAGAATTATCGACTGGTTGCTAATAGTAAATTTTGGATGTTCTTCGCACCATTAGTCCTACTAGTACTGATTGCATCATTTCCAGTTTATTCATTTTTGTACGACCCACGAATCATCCAATACTCTCCAATTCTTTTAGGTGCAATATTCGCACTCCTATTCTCGATTACATTATATGGTGCATTCAAATCCACTTCAAATGCAGCCTCAGGTGACTTTACCCTACCTCTAATTCGAGAGGCAATACGATTGGCATCTGTTCAAAAAGACATTGAAGGTATCTCACAGATTCATATAGTTCTCGATAAAGCAGAGTATGGTGAATTATCTATCTACAAAGAACCTCGTGTTCTTCTAAGAATTAAGGGAATTGAGAAAGAAGGCTACATTGAATCTTGGAGTGAGGACCTTGGTGCTATAACACGAGTGCTTTGCCGACTCTATGAAACAGAAGAGCAACCTCAAGTAGTCTGGTGGTGGATATCAACAGATCGCATCTATCGAAAATACGTTCATCCTGATGAGATTGGCTATTATGTCAAGAATCCAACTTCTACAGAGAATATCCATCAAGGTGTCAAGGATATACGACTTGTCACAGAAATTGGTGTTGCTCTTTTAGTGCAAGAATACATAAAGACTAGAAACGACTCTGCACCACTAAAGGAATTATTATCCCGAATCAGCACAAAAAAGGTCTAGGATTTGGGTATTATATAATCGGATGTGATGAAAGGAATGCTTTCAGAAACTCCAATTCGGTCAAAATCATCGCTTCCATATCTCATATTCATCTTCATACTTCTACAAGTATGGGCCATTATATTCTATGAAGTTGCGCAATATCAGATGGTTATTCTCTATGAATCTCCTTTTTCTTGGTTGGGTTGGTCCTCTTTTATTCTAGCTGTTTTCATTCCAATATTGGGAGTCACGCTCTGGAGACTTAAAGAAACATCATGGATTGGTCCTACAGACTGGAATTTCCGAGTGCGGGAGGTTGAAGGTGGTGAATTCAAAACCATGATGAAGGAGTATAGACAAAAATACAGCTATTTAGTATCATTTGTGGATTACCATACTATCTTTTTTACAATATTGATATTCATTGGAATTCTATTCATTCCTTTTTACCTAATGCGGACCAATAGTACTGTGATTAGTTTAACTCCTTCAATAATAGCTATCCTTGTGATACTATTTGGATTAGGCTTTAGTGCTGCGATTTTTAAAATGCTCCCTACTTCTGCAACAAGTGAATTTCCAATATATAATCCACGAAAGTATCTGAAGATTACTCAATCTTTCTGCTTACTTCCGGGAATCTTCTGGTGCGGTATCAGGGCAAATATTGGAGAGTCTGCAGGACTCTACACCGTTAGAGATCCTACACCTGTTGCTCGTATTGAAGGAATTGAGAGTGTTGGTTGGCTAGAATGCAAGACTGATGCAAAAGGGAATCCTCTAATCTATCAAGCAATACTTGCTAGTGAATCAGATCATGAACCCATTGTGATTAACTCGATTCCATCATTTTTGAATTCTCTTGAAGCTACTGAACTCATCAAGAAGACAATCGAGTTGTATATTGAGCGACACAGCGAGAGTGATGTTCTACAAGATATCATTGAGGAAATTGATATCTTCATCAGGAATAGTACTTCTAGCATTGACACCAAAAATGGAAACGGAGGTCTTATTTCCTCATACGAACATAGGAACTCAAAGGAGGAAGCAGATTGAGCGAAGGAAAGATAATTGATTACAGCAGACAGAGTAACGTTAACAAGGCATATGCAGTAATAGTTCTTGTTTTCATCATTGCTGGATTTGTTCTCTCTAATTTCTATGAAAGTGAAATGCAATCATTACTAGTCAACATTGCATTGCCACTTGCACTCTTTTTAGTATCACTTGGCATGGGATTCAGTTCAAAAAAGGCCATTGATTACATACCTGGAAAGTGGGAAAGGCGTAAAGTATGGGTTAGTTTCAGTGAATATGAAGATATGATTGAGAAGTATGAGGATGCATATGGCGAGCTTTATGCCCATCCAGGAGACTATTGTGCCTGCTGTTTTGCAATGATTGCCATAGTTTCAATAGGTTTCTTCCTAGTTGTATTCCAGAGTTTTACTATTCAATTAATCGATCCAATTATAGATTCACTCCTAATCATAACAATATTCTATTCCATCATATCTGTTGGAGGATTTGTTATTGGATTCAGAATTCCTACTATTGATGCTGAAGAATTCTTCAAAGCACCATTGAAGGGTGATACCTACAATTTTGCTCGCGAGCTAGAGGGTGTTGTAGGTATACGAGCTGGCATGAATGTTGAACTTGGTATCCGTGCAGGAGTGCATACATTTTTTGATGCTGAGGTTAAATCCTATATCCAAGGATTGCCTGAGTCTGTCCAAGTCAAAGTTCAGGTTTCACACTCTGGATTTGCATACCCCTACCTGGTAGGCACCATTTACAAAGGTCAACCTGTTGAAAAGAATGAAGAAGTTCATAAAATCCGTACAAAATATCCTGCAATTCTAGAATACTCAATGGATGATAATGTAAGTGTGATTGTTGCGAGATTCAAGATTCCAAAGCGAACAAGTAGCGTTCCTAATATCTCTACAAGTGATTTTAGGAAACTCGCCGCTTTTCTTGCTACAAAACTCAAGGATAATTATGATGCAGCAAATCCCAGCTAATATAACAGACATCTTTAATTGTAGCCATTCTTGGTAATGTTTCAAGGTAATGCAGGTGATTCTCGATGACAAATTGGACTAACAAATGGGTTTTGATGCTCCTTGTTGGTATTATTATTCAGGCGATTGTTTATTGTACTGCTTGGTTACTTAACATGTTCGTCCATAGTTATGTATCCGAAGTACTACTCATAGCCATGTGTTCAGTCACTATTCAAGCAATTGGTTTTCTTGTTATTATGGGCAAGACTCGGAATGAAGATCCTGCTCTCTATGGCCAAGGCAGACCCTTTCAACATAAGCTCAGAGAGGAAGATGAAGATCTGGCTACACGCAAACCAACCTTCTAATTCTGTAATGCTCCTTGGATAAGTTAGAGAAAATCGAAGGAAGTGCAGATTGCACTTCCATCTCGTATTATTTTCTATGTGTAATGTACGCAGCAATTATCAAGACAATAATGATAATTGCTCCAATTATTCCCAACATTGTTGGAGTCAGGACGATTTCTAGCCAGAGCTTTTCTGGTGTGTGATCTGGGATAAATCCAGGAATCCACAGGTTCAATAGTGGCAAAACTGGTCCGAGAATTACTGCAACAACTGCAAGTAGCGCGAATGTAAGAGTGTGGACTGCTGTCACATAAGTGTAGTATGGTCGAATATAACTATAGAATGCAAACGCAGGAATAGATAATGCAACCATCGCAATGATTTCTATTGGATCAAAGAAGAAGGGCATACTAATCGCCCAGAGGAAATAGAATATTGCAGTTATTTTATCACTAGAGGTTTCATGGTGAGCAATTTTATGGATTCCATCAACTCCTTGAGATAGGAAAAACACAGGAATAAATAACCACCATTGAAGGCCTACAAAGAACATTGGTCCTGCGTAGAAAAGCAAATCTCCAAGGCTCTCAATTCTTTCCCAGAATGGATTACGTGAGAAAAACTCTGTAGTTTCAGTCATATAATAACCTAGCATTTGCATAGCTACAAGAATTGGCAAGAATAAGAAAGATATGATAATCATGATAGTTGCAGCTTTAGGAAGTTCAGCTATTTTCCCCTCGTGATAATTGTCCAATGGATATATGCCATGTAGCGTAAACACGGCAGCAACAAGTAATAAGCCACTTGGCAGGAAATACAACGGTTGGAAAAGATACATCCAAACTCCAAAAGATTCATACACATTTCCTTGATAGAATGTCACTCCCAAGTTAGGTAGGAAATACCAAACTCCGAATACAACGAGGAGTTCTGGAATAAGCATTTTTAAACGATAATCCTGTACGAATTTCATTATCCGACCTGGTTCTTTTGTTTCTTCTTCCATAATCTCACAATCCAAAGACGCATCTTGAACCTAGAATTCCATCACTTAAGCATATCCCTCATATCGACAATCAACGAATTATTTATCCTATTGATTTCATGAAGATTTCTTTAAAACTAGGACTTAATTCATGAATTTTCCTTGTTAATTCCTGGCTAGCACCTGACAAGCCACATTGAGTGGAAATCATTGAACTACTTCTTAGCAACTCTACATCTATACCACTCTTCTGGCACAAATCAATAGTTCTTGATAGATTATCTGTCAACGTTGCCAAGATTGGTTTACTATAGGAATCATCAACATTAGGTAAGATACCTAATGCTAATCCTCCTCCCCTCTTCAAAAATGCATTGATCTTCTCAGCCTGTTGAGGATTTATTTCAGGTGGATAACGAACTACATCAATATGGACTAACTTCGATTTACTCTCCCATAATGGATACCATTCATTTTCTACTAATAATCTCCAGTCATCGCAGTAATGGTATGCCGGGATAACCTGTTTTGGATATATGCCATCTGTTAGATTTATTATTTGTTTAAAAGAAAGGTCATTCATATGTCCAGACTCTATCATCTGCTTGACAAATCCAAGACCTGGATCATCTTGGCAAAGGATGATCATACCACAGGATTTGGAAAGGTGTTCATATTGTCCTTGAGCTATCCTTCTCATTAGACTCTCAAAGAAATGAAACATATATCGGTTGACAAGTTGTTTACCATCGGACCCTCTGATACTAAAGCACATTGTTGCAGGAGCAGTCTGTTGTGTTTTAAAGTAAGGATAATGTGTTCCATCCATTAAGCTGTATAGACTATGAAAGTTTTCAGCCCTTACAAGTAATGGTTGGTCATCACTGGTAATTTCTCTGTACGTGTACATATCTACATCAAGGATAAAATCTCCATTTTCCTCAAATTCATCAATTAAGGCAGCAAATTGCCTTATCATATCTTCATCGCGAACTGCTGTAAGTTGGAACGAGTAAGGCAGGATTAGTCTCTTAATATAATGCAGAGGGGTTTCGAAATCTATTTCCCCAAGACTTCCTACACCAAAAAACTGACCACAGAGTTCCTCGGGTAGGAGTTTACTCAGCTCCTTGCACCTCTTTGTACTTTGGCTTTCCTTCTTATGATCTTATTACATGATTGTATTGCAGGGCATCCTTCGCAATCCAATGGTACATCTTCAATCACTTGTTCTGAACCATAGAGAAGAATCTGCTCAGTTATTTCCGTTCCTGGAGTTGTTTCTGTTTTTTCTTCTTTCACAGATCTCTTTACCATGCACTTTTGTTTCCTAAGAGTATCACTCAGCTGGTCAAGATCGCCTGTAAGAATGATTGCTGTTGGTCCAACTTTTCTTACGACCTGTGCCTTGAAATCTGGAATTAACATAAGAAGTTCCAAGTCACGTTCGGTTTCAGTTTCAAAAAGAGATACGTCAGAAATTGTTGTAAAGGTTGTCTGTGAAGTCCAATCTCGGATAGATCTCTCAACATTTGCTGGAATTGGTTTCTTGCTTTCAGATGAGAGAAAGCCAATAAGGTCTTTCTCCCTTAAACCAATCTCAATAGCCTCGAAGATTGATTTCTCTGTAATTTTGAAGGTGCTTACTACATCCGTCTTTACTGGTTCAGTAATTAGCATAAGACGATAGAGTTTTTGATATTCCATTTCAGTGGTGAAAGCCGTTATATCAAAGTTAGGCTGTACAATGAAAGTTTCATGGTCTATTACTTCCGACGCTGCTGTTGTTTCTTTGAGTACCTGTTCGCCAACATTTGTCAATCTGACTCCTAAAAGTTTCTTGCCTTTGTATGCAGCTTCAATTAGTCCTAGGAGAATTGGAGTTTCAAGAGCCATCTGGACTCTATCATCATCTACTTGAATCCATTTCAAGGGTTGATTATCCTGAAAGAGCTCACTTCGGATCCAATCACGTAATTCTTCAATGCTAATCCACTCTTCTTGAGAGCTCTCTCTAAGTCTACATATGGCAAGGTTCAATGTATATTCGGTAGGTTGGTCTGGTGTTGCCCATATTGCTCGTGTTCTGCCAAGAGCTGAAACCAAAAACCGTTTGGCAACCGAATATTGCTTTCCAGCGAATAAGACATCGACTTTTGATTGAAGTACTTTATCGCCCTCTGCGATAGTATATGCTCCTGCTTTCCGTGCAAATCTTTGGACTACTTCAAATCGCTCCTCATCTGGCTTTGACATTGCTTCCATAATACGATCAATTTCTCTCTTTGGAAACTCCCAAGATGATGTCATTCTCACATCATGTTTAGCAATATATGCCAACAAAATCAGCATGTCAATTAGTAGTGTGTCTCTATCATCAATGATGTTCTTTGCTCTCTTTGGTTTCTCAGGATTTGGTATTGGAGGTTTCTCAAAGTATTCTTTGAGATGAGGCAGGAAGAAGTCCAGAACTTTGAATTCAGCAACCTCTCTCCCAAATTCAGTCAGTCTACTCATCATCCTTCTTATGATAATTCCTTTTTTCCTGAGGTCTCTTTCTGTTTGATTTAATTGCCCGTAACTGTAAATCTTCCTAAATGGTTTGAGCCTATCATAACTCATTGCACCCCCGCTGAGGGTCAATATACCGAGAAGGTCTCTTTCTAATGGAGTAAAAGTATCAAAAACCCGTTCTCTCTCTGTTGAAATACTCATCTTCTCAGCGAGCATTTTAATCAATGATGCACCAGTGTCTTTCCCTGTAACATCAATACCCCACAGTTTGCATGCAACAAGCAGGTCTTCTCTAAATAAGTGTTCCAATTCCTTTTCGAGCGGCTCTCTTGCCATTATAACCTACCCATGGATGTGTTTTCTAGCAAACAAGCGACGAGCTTTATCATCATTTAAGATGCTTTTGGTTGTGTCACTTTGCACAATCGTTGGATTGTGTATCACTCGTTCTAGAAAAGAAACAAGCTTATTTTGGTTGCGAAAGTCTATCAAATGGGTGTAAGTTTGGAACCTCTGTTATGGTGTATTAAATATCGACCAATGAGCTGGACTGATTTTGTTGGTCAAGATCAGGCAATAAACGAACTAAAAGATCTTGCTGACTCTAATACACTCACTAACATGATTTTTTATGGTCCCACAGGAACTGGTAAGACTGCTGCAGCAGATATCTTCTCCAGAGCAATCCTTGGGAGTAGCTATACTGCAAATTTCAAGTCACTTAACATTCGGGACATGTGGGACATGTCCATGAGTGATGCAAAACGCAGTGTTCAGGATCTTGCAAAATTGAGCCGTGATAAAAGAACTGAATTGGACGAGTACATGTCGATCATTTATCGCGAGGCACAGACTAATCTTAAGATAAAGGGGATAAAAAATACGCCAAACAGAAGTCAGTTGCTTCAAGAGGCTATTCGCTTCTTTGCTTCTACTGTCACTGTTGCTGATGAAAAAGTTAAGATTTTAGTCCTAGATGAAGCTGATGCACTTAGTCAGAGTATGCAACAAGCATTACGTCGTACTATGGAATTGTATAGTGATGCCTGTCGATTTATTCTTCTTACACCATCCTTGTCTGGTTGGAGTCCTGCTGTTATCTCTAGGTGTTCTGTGATAAAATTCCCCTCGATTTCAAATGAGCATATTATTACTCGTATACAATACATTGCTCAAAGGGAAGGCGTTAAGATTGATAATCACGCTGCAGAGGCAATTGCACATGAATCATCAGGCGACATGCGACGTGCAATCAATCTTTTTCAGATTTCTGCTACTGCGAGTAAGACTATAACAGAAGACGTAGTATATAGATACTCGGACACTCCTTTGACAAAAAGAGTGCGAGAGATTGTAACAGATGCTCTTGATGGTTCATTTGTAGACTCACGCAAGATTATGATGAGCTTGCTTGCAATTGATGGATATGAACCTCAGGACATACTTCTTGAAATTGAAAGAGATCTGGTGACACGTCCCTTTGATGCATCCACACTAAGTAAGGTACTAGATCGTGTAGCTGAAATTGATTTCCGATTGTTGCAAGGAAAGAATCCATTTGTTCATCTGTCATCTTTACTGGCATCACTTGGTACATATGCGCCTGAATCAAATTAATACATAGGTTCAATATCTTCAGTGAATTTTACTTTATCCTGGAGTGCGGCTGAAAGATTCAATGGAAGATTCTGTTTGTTGAAAAGAAATTCAGCTATTATGCTATCTTTTTCTCGAGAGATCATCTCATTCTTTAAAGCAATTGAAAGTAGTTTTCTGACTTCCGTTGGAGATCCATATCTGCATCGAAATGATAGGAAATTCACTGCGGTTTCAATAGTGACTTCTTTTCCATTTTTCCTAAAGAGATGAGCTAAGACTAGGAGTATCTCTCTTCCATTCATGCTCTCAGCCCTTCCCGACACCCTTTTAGAAGTTATCATAGTTGTAGTAGTACCGATGATGAAAAAGAAAATTACAAGGGTTCACGGACATACTATTGATGAATTATCTATCCTTCTTCAAAATGCAAGTAATGTCATTGATAGCACAATTACTCTTGATCCATTTTTACTCGGTGGTTGGTCAAACATAAATATTCATGGCCAATCTGCTGATTGCAAATTCGTTCTGAAACTCCCATATCTGATTCAAAAATATGAGAAGAATCCCTATCTTTTTCTCTACAATACCAATAGATTTCTATCCAAATACAGTCTATGTCCTCAACCTCTGGAATTTGGTATCTTGCCTGATTCAAAGAAGACTCCTTTTATTCTCCTTGAGTATATCGAGGGCAAGACCTACGAATCAGTGTCTGAATTATCAAATGACGAGATTGAATTGCTAAGAGAATCTATTACAACTCTCTCTGAATTGAAACCTCCTCATTTACCTGTTTTCAATTCACCTTCTGAATATCTCCAGAAAATTTACGACTCCATTGAAATCCATGAATGTGCTATGAAGCGATCTAATTCTACCGAGGAATTAAGAGAGGATTTCAATGCATTATCCTCTGATATATTCTCAATAACTGATGCGTATGGCGAATGGTCAAAGAAAACAATGCATGGCGACCTATGGATTCCGAATGTCCTATACTGTGGAAACAAAGCACTATTCCTTGACATGGAGGATTGTGCGATTGGCGATTCTAACTATGATATCGCATATCTCCTTGAAGCATCAAATACAAGAGAAGTTATCCATCCTTTAAAGCTCACGACTCCTGAGAATGTGGAGAATGTAAATAAATTACTTCCACTTGTTCTAACTTATCTAATAGGTTGGTGCATCACTAGACTACTCTTGACCGAATCCAGACAAGTTGAATCAAGTATCTCAACACCTTCTATAATGAATAGCGTAAAGGACTATGCGAAGATGAAGCTTAACCGATTAAGGGCTCTTATCAATTAAGTGAAGAAGCTCTCAGGAGGCTTTTCCCATATTTTTTCTTCAACAGAGGCTATTACATATTGATAACCCTGCTCAGTGAGGAACAGCTGACGCTTGGCTCCAAAGTCCATATCCCGTGTATCCTTTGTAACAAGTGAATAGAATCTGGCAAAGCTGCCATCAGTCTTAGGACGAAGAATCCTACCTAATCTCTGAGCTTCCTCTTGTCGAGAACCAAATGTTCCTGAAACCTGAATAGCAACATTAGCATCAGGGAGATCCAATGCAAAGTTGGCCACTTTAGATACAATCAATATCTTTTGTTTTCCTTCACGAAATGCTGCATATAGATCTGCTCGAACATCATTAGGTGTTTTCCCGGTTATCAGTGGTGCATCTACTTCCTCAGCAATCAGTTCGAGTTGGTCTAGATACATGCCAATGACTAGAATATTGTCCTTACTATGATAACGAATAATCTCCTTGATGATGTTAATTTTATCTGGATTTTCTGCGGCAATTCGGTATTTCCTTCTATCTGCTGCTACTGCATAAGTTCTCCGGAGATTATCCGGTAATTCAAGGCGTATTTCATAACAGATGGCAGTGGCTATCCAACCTTGATCCTCTAGCATTTTCCATGGCATATCGAATCTTTTTGGACCAATCAGACTAAAGACATCTTCTTCCTTATCATCTTCTCGGACAAGAGTTGCTGTTAGACCCAAGCGTCTTGTGGCTTGAATTGCAGCTGTCACACGAAAGACAGGAGCTGGTAACAAGTGAACCTCATCATAGATTATAAGACCCCAATTTCGAGCCTCGAAGATTTTGAAGTGTTCAAATTCTGATGACCTTGTCTTGCGCCAGGTAAGTATCTGGTATGTAGCTACTGTCACTGGTCGCACATCTTTTGAATCTCCTGTGTATTCTCCAATATCCTCAGGTTTCAGAGTGGTCTTGTCAAGCAATTCACTAATCCATTGTCTAACAGCAATTACATTTGGAGCGAGTATTAGTGTTGATGTCTGGAGGCGATACATTGCACCAATGCCTACCATTGTCTTACCTGCGCCACATGGTAAGACGACGACACCTGAACCACCTCTCTCTCCGCCTCCATGATGAAAGATGGCTACTGCATCATCTTGATATCTTCTTAATCCCCAAGGTTTACCTTGAAGAGTCATAGTGCGGATTTCAAATGGGAGATGTTCTCCTTCAACATATCCTGCTAAATCTTCTACTGGATGCCCAACCTCAATTAGGGCTTGTTTTATGAATCCTCTTTTTGATGGATCAACTCTGAATGTGACTTCGTCAACTCGATCAAGAATGAACTCTGTTATCTTGCTATTTGCCCAAATCTCTTCTGCTAGATCCTCATTTTCGCAGATTAGCAAGAGGTCCAAATCATCCTTGTAAAGAGAAAGTTGTCCATATCGGGACATATAATCAATAATCTCTCTTGAGATATTACCTGGAATAGGATATTTAGCAAACTCTTCTAGTGCTGCAACTACTTCATCAGGTGTCATTCCCATTGAAGCAGCATTCCAAAGGGTCAGAGGAGTTATTCTGTAGGTATGAACATATTCAGGTGATTTGACAAGCTCAGCAAACCTCGCTAATGAGTCTCTTGCATCTTCATAAAGCGGATTATCAACTTCAAGAAGCACTGACTTGTCTGATTGAACAATAAGTGGATTACTTGGATTGGGCATCTAAATTCATCGTCTCGCATGAGTTTAATTAAGAGGATTAATTCCCATAATACGGAAATCGAAAAAAAGCTTAATGCAACAAAAATAAATCCTTCCTTTTAGACCTACAATTTGGTTGCGACCTTTACCTATATTAATGACATAGAATCCTTGATTTTGTTGCGAGGTGCATCAATGCCAAAAGCTATTACAATCTTCAAGAAGGATAGTCTTTATAGAAATCCTCGTGTGATAGTTCTTGCAATTGATGCCATGCTGATTATGCTTGGATTTGGTATTGTAGCGCCTTCAATGTCATATTACCTAATTGCTTTAGAGGGTGGTCTGACTCAACCTCCTGGTCCCGGATATATTGTTCCACCCGAAGTTGTTGCAAGCTACTCTGTAATCTTTGGTGTTTTAATGGCTTCTTTTATGGGAACAAGAACTCTTCTTGCTCGTTATTGGGGTGGATTCTCTGATATCCATGGAAGAAGACCAGTGATTCTTATTGGTCTCTTGGGGTATGTCCTTCTTCTTGTTCTATTCGGATTAGCGCAAAATTGGATACACTTGTTACTTGTCCGAGCTTTCCAAGGTGTGGTATCCGCGATGGTCTGGCCAACTGCAGAAGCCGCTTTGATGGATATTGTTGGCCCTGAAAGAAGAGGAGAGGGTCTAGGTGTATATATGATGGTTTCAAATCTTGGATTTGTTCTTGGTCCTGGGATTGGAGGGCTTCTCTATAATATATGTCGCGACTTTCTCTTATTGCCTGTTCCCGATGTGTTCAGAGTACCATATTTCATTGGTGCAATCATTTGCATACCGGCTACGATTCTTACCGCAGTAATTCTCAAAGAAACGGCACCAGGTAAAGTCTATGAGGTTAAGCAATCCGCCAAGAAAGAAACCACTATTGATCTAGATGATCAACCAGCAATAGAATCACCCGCTTTTGAAGAATCCACTTTAAGTATGAATTCACACAAACATCGGATGGTCCAGGTGTTATACGTAATGTCGTTGTTTAACGGAATTGCAATGGGTTTTGGGCAACCAATCTTCCAGCTTTTCTTAATGAGTCGAATTACAACAGATATTGGTCTTATTGGCCTAGTTATATCAGGAGCCGGCGCTGTTGGACTACTCTTTTCTATACCTGCAGGAAGATATTCTGATAAACGTGGACGTAAAGGCATAGCGGTCTGGGGTGCAGTAGGTGCAAGAGTGAGTCTTGGTGCTTTACCTCTTACTACAAATCTTGTACAGACAAGTGTGGTATGGATTGGACAGGGTGCTGCAATGTCTGCATCACAACCTGCGATGAGAGCAATCCAAGCTGACATTATTCCTTGGCGTCTACGAGGAAAGCTCTTTGGTACAATACAGGCTTTCTTCAATGCTGGCGCCACAATTGGTCCACTTGTGGGTGGTGTGCTATTTGCTTACTTTTCATTAATTCTTATTCCAATAGGTCCCATTATGTTTGATGGAATAGTGATTCCCTTCTGGATCGCCGCTGGTCTAGGTTTGATAGGTGCTTTTCTTCTGTGGAAATATGTTGATGAGACCAATCCTGTCAAGTTTATTGAGCAGGAAGAAAATCCAGTCAAAGATGCAACTTGATTGATTTTATTCTCACGTAAATCGTAAAGCCTATATACTATCTATGTTCGCGAGAATCTGATTTAATGAATACGGAGGTGCTTGTGTATCAATGATTGTCGTACTAGTTAGTCCAAAGGATACTCACACCTACGTCGAGGATGTCTAAAAGACCTCCGCTACTTCTGGGTGTTCTTCATTCATTTCACGCACGTGTATGAAGGTCTCTCTGGATCGTCGTGGGTAGTGAGATTTTCGTTTTGTATACTTCTTGTGCTATGAATGTAAGATGCGTGGTAACTCGTCAATGAGAGTGAAAATCAAAGTTGCAAAGACAAAAACGCAGCAACCAATCGAGAAGAATAAGGATATCAAAAAAGATCTCGAAAACAGAGGAAGATGCCAATACTAAGGACAATACCTTAGGTACTCAACAACGTGGTGTACTCACAGAGGATCATATTCTAAAGATGTACTCTCCAGGTCCCTCAGGAAGTTTGAGTTTCTCCAGAATTGAGGTGGTCTAAGATGGTTGGTATAGTGGAGAAGCTAAATCCCAAAAAACCTAGTGCACTCTCTATAAAAAGAGATGCTCAGCGTGGAAACCAACGAGGACGGACCGTTGAGATTAGTGAGATTACGTTAAGTGAGGTCAGAGAAGATGCCATCAAATTCGGACTTGCAACAGATATTGCTTATCAGATGAATGCTGGAAAGGAAGCATCAATCTACCTTGCTTTTCATAAAGATCATCCCATCATCCTAAAAGCATACAGACTTTGGAATACTTCTCAAGCAAGCAAGAAGAAAGGTTTCTTCGCACCTGGGAAAATGCAAGTTCTAGCAGCAAAGGAATATGATCTCCTTCTCGCATGTTTTAAGGCTGGAATGAATGTTCCAACTCCTATTGGACGAGTTGGAAATTATCTTACTCAACGGTTCATTGGAGATGGCATGGAACCAGCTCCACAACTTCGAACTATTGATCTTGAAGCGCCGGAAGTTGTCTTAGATGAGATTCTGGATAACTATTTGATCATGTATCGTGATGTGAACTATGTTCATGGGGACTTAAGCGCATATAATCTCCTTTGGTGGAAAAACAAGCCTTGGTTCATTGACATGCCTCAGGCGTGCCAAGTCGGACCCTGGGCTGATATGAAGCATGTTGTATTTCTACTTCGTAGGGACATTGCAAATGTCTTAACATACTTCAAGAAATATGGTATCAAAAGGGACCTTGATTACATTGTAGATGTCTTTCTCTCAGAGTACATCCCTGCGAATCTAAAGAACTACGATGAGGATATTAGAAGTCATTCAGAGGAGGATGAATTCCTTGAGTAGAGTCGATAAATTCAATCCTCTTTCAAAGGGAACTACAATAGACCAGAAGCGCGATGAGCTCAGAGGTGGAACTAGTGGGAAGGCAGTGATTGGAGAGCCAACTTTTGAGGATATTAAAAAAGATGCAATTACAATGAATCTTGCTACTGATGTCCTCTATCCAATTAGTGCAGGAAAAGAAGCGACAATTTTTCTAGCAAAATGGAACAACCATTCAATCATTCTGAAGGCTTATCGCTTATGGGCAACACCTCATAAACTCTCAATGACGAAGGGTCACATTCGTGAATCAAGCGGAAAGAAGACACGTTGGATTCTTGGACTACTTGAGGATATTGCAGTGAAGGAATTTGATATTCTTCAGAGCTGCTTTAAAGCAGGAGTAAGGGTTCCTACACCAATCTCTCGTGTTGCAAACTATCTCACTATGCGATTCATTGGTGATGGTGATACGCCTGCACCACAACTCCGAGAAGTTGATCTGGAGAAACCTGAAGTAGTATTAGATGAAATTCTTGACCAATACTTGCATATGTATCGAGATGCGCATTATGCTCATGGGGATTTGAGTGCGTACAATATTCTGTGGTGGGATGATCGACCATGGATAATCGATGTTCCCCAGACTGAAGCTGTTAACAAATGGAGTGACATGAATAAGATAGAGCTGGTCTTAAAGCGTGATATTCGCAATGTCTTGAATGCTTTCGAGAGTTATGGAATTGAACGAGACCCTGACCATATTCTTCAAGTCTTCTTAGATGCTTACGTTCCAGATAATCTACGAAATTATCAGGAACTGCGAAATGAGGGTTTGGAATTACTCTAGGTAAAGAAGTCGTACTTCTATACGACTTCTGACCCACATTTTTAGAGGTCGCATAGGTGCAAAATTCAACGAACCTTAATTAAAAATGAAATAAGAATTATCATAGTAGATTATTGAAACCTAATTCATCAAGCGATGAAATAACCCTGTCCAGTCTACCATTCATTTTTAGAGGTTCTAGTCCATGGAAGAATGGATCAAGACTATCGATATCTTTGAGAAGTTCAGTGTATGGTTCATCATGAATCTTTGTTTTATCGCTATGCCGCGCTATTGCTTGCACTATCAACTCGATCTCGTCTCTCTTGATTGAACCTATGTCACTACCCCAGCGAGTATTGTATTCGCTGGCAATCTCTCTTACATAAGAAGCTCCTCTTGTCCCATGTTCTTTACGCTTTCCAGTTAGAAGGGTATAGATATCATGAAAAGCACAGACAAGTCCTGCAAGTTCTGGATCAAGCCCTCTTTTCAATGCTAGTAGCTTTGCCAGTTGAGCTGAGGTATGCATGTGCATAACACTCCAGACCATCGGTATCTCTCTGTCTTCTCTCTCTATGACTCCATCTATTCTTTCTTGAATGATTGTCATGACTTGATTTAGCCTCCAGACTGGAAGTCCTTTCTCTGGTTTTCCTCCACTAAGATCGAGCATGTCCACCTCTCCTTTAGCTAAGATGATAATTCAGCTCTTTGCAATTCAAATATTAAGTTTCATCTTGAGGAGAGAAAAAGGTTGAAAAAAAACGTATGAAATCTGCTAACCAATAGAGTTTGAAAAAGACAAAGCGAGCCTCAGGTCACTGAGGCTCTCATATAACGGTTTGTTGCGGACGGTTGCTTGGATTCGACCTATGGTCCACAGCGCCTAATTTGATTTAGGATGCCTGTGTTCAAGCCACCTTTCGCAGGACTACTCTGGATACTCCGGGTATCTTCTTTAGGCTCTCTTCGAGCTCATTTAGGGTAACAACCAGTTGATCTGGGATGAAGTAGCACTCGTAATAACAGCGCTCACCTCGTAGACATACTCCTGTAGTGAATATGATATCACTCAATTTAGCATCGTTGAACGCGAAGTTCAATTGCTTCAGGAAATTACGTGACAGATCACTGATTTCAATCCTTAGGAGGTAAATGTCCTCACTAGCAACAGGGAAAAGTTTTACAACTTTATCCTTGTGATGCAACACAGTTAGTGCTGCTTTCTCCCCGATATCACTTACAAATTCAGCCGGAAATTCCACAGGCTTCCCCGCGGTTAACCGCAAGATAATGGCACTTGTCGCTCCTTCTTTGTCGATCACCAAATGACATACACGTCCTTCAGGGTCAGTACTTCGATTTGTGTGATTCTGTCTATATTAAAGATTCTGTTGTAAAGCCCCTCTGGCGGATTGACCCTTTTCCATTGAAGATTTTTGCCTAAATTCTTTAAATCTGGCGGAAAATGCCAATTTAGGGCATTAGCGCAAGGCAAAACGTATAATTGGAATAAGATTTATGAATTATATAGGAGAGAGTATTTGTGAATCCGAGACTTTCGCAGCTTTTGGGTATCATTTTTGTGATAATTTCACTTGCAATGACTCTAATTGTATACCAAGCGACACTCGCTGTTGGAGAACAGGAGTTTTTCACATTAGTTTCATCTTTTATCGTGACTTGGGGATTATTTTCTCTTCCTGAACTCATTATAGGTTTCTGGTTGATTGTAAAGGGAACACATGAGGCAAAAGTTGGCGATGTGTCTGGAGATTTAATTACGCTAGTGCAAAAAGAAGGTAGAATTGGAGTAGCTGCAGCTGCACGAGAATTAGGAACTGATCAAGAAACAATTGTTGATGCTGCAGAGAAACTGTCACTAAGAAGACTGCCCCTAGTCTATCTTGATCGACGAACATCTGAAATTGTTAGTCCAAGTGCAGTTACACTCGAAGAGAGTCTACTTCATCTGTTACACGCTCAAAGACGCATGACCTTTGATCAAATAGCAAAAGTGACAAACTCGACAGACAATCAAATAGTTGAAGCTGTGGAAAAACTCTCAAAGAAAGGCAGATTTCGCGGTACAATTGATAAAAACTCACGAGTGATATATACTCAAGAAGCTGTCGCACAACTTGCCAAAGCTGTGACAGATTGTCCCAACTGTAGCGGCAAACTTGAGGAACCTGTCCTTCCTGGTGAAGAAGAAACATGTCCTTATTGTGGTCATCTCATCACTAACAAGTTGAAGTAATTGGTCGTCGTCGGTGTATCTGCCATCTCTCAACAATCTCTGAACCTTCAAGAATGTAGTAGTAATCATGAAGGTTTGCAGTAAGGCATGCATGATTTGGTAGGATTCTTAGTGTTGAGTTGATAGCCATAGATGTACTTGACTGATCTATGAATTTGACCTTACCATGTTCCTGAGATAGTGATTCAATCAATAATGATGTTTCGAACGAGTCCGTTTCATAATCTGAGTAGATTTTACCAAATTGCTTGACAGACAATTTCTCAGATGGTCCGAGGTCCTTAGACAATGCAGTAGCTCCAGCATCAATTACTAGATGATCTTCATATATTCCAATAATACTTGCCAGTACTGTAAGTGCACAATCTCTTGGTCCACATGACCCAAGGTTAAGCTGCGAATAATCATAGAATACATAATTACCTGGTCGAATCTCTGTAATCCCATCCATGATTCTCTCGGTCAACGATATTGTCGGTGTTGAACCAATACTCACAACTTCAGGCTTGAGGTTTTTATCTTCCATCTTTAGTCTATGAGCAAAATTCACCATTACCTGTTGTTCTATCTTGGCAATCTCTTTTAATTGGGCAACATCTTGGGCTCCATATGAATGTCCTGCATGAGTCAAAATTCCTTTGAATCTAAGGTGACTGCTATTTACTATTTTTTGAACAAGTTTAATGGAGGTATAGTTCTCGGGATTGACACCACATCTGTGATATCCACAGTCTACTTTGAGAAGGGCATCTACAGTTGCTCCAAATTCCTTGCATCTTTCATCAAGTATCTTAATTGTATCCTGACTATCAACGAGGAGTTTCAATTCTGCTTGGTCAAGAATCATCAAGGCTGCATTGATATTGTTAGATGTTATCGGGACTGCATATGTAATATCGTTAAAACCTGCGTCTGCAAAGATTGCAGCTTCATCAAGAGTTGATACTGTCAGACCTGTTGACCCGTACTTCCGCTGAAGTTCTGCAATATCGATACATTTGTGTGTCTTGATGTGCGGACGTAATGTCACTCCATTATCCTCTGCTTTTTGAGCCATACTTTGAATATTTGACAATAGACGTTTTTTATCAATCAGAAGACTTGGTGTCAAAAGATCTGAAATGTGTTTGCAGTGCATCGAAAGCCCCATCACTCATGTTACATTCTGCTACAAAAACACTCGTGCTTAGTGAGTAAAATTCTTTTGATACTGCATATTTCATTGTGGGTTGATTAAGATGGTAAAGCTATCACAGATACTTGTTGAGATGTTTGAGAAAGAGAGTCTTCAAGCTCGTTTTGTTCTTGCGGCTATAAAGGATGTTGATCTTACATATTCTCCTCTTGAGGGGATGAGGTCTCTAATTGATTTGGCAAATCATCTTGCACAGATTCCAGTGATTGATCTCAAGTTCTTTTCAAATGAGTTCAAATCATTTGACGAAGTTCAGGAGTGGGAGAAGAAATTGCATCGTTCAGACATCCCTGGCTTGTTGACTGTCTTTGACGAAGGTATGAAAACTGTCAAGAAATACTTCGAGAGTTTATCAGATGACGAGATTTTAGAAAAGAAACTCAAAGCATTCTATGAAGAAGGCCCAAAAAAGAACTGGGCTCATTATCTCCCTGAGATGACAACACATCTTGCTATGCATAAAATGCAGTTATGGATGTATCTCAAACTTGCTGGAGCCCCAGTGAGTATGTGGACATATTATGGAATACCGCGGTGAATGACTCGTTTCAGGTTATCCCATGCTGGTCTCCTCGTATCCGTCTTCGAAGATTCAATCTAATTTCATCAATCTTCTCCTTAACACGACTACTCTGAGGCCAGAATTCTTTGATTTCATCAAATCCGTGGACATCCCAATACAACGGACATGCTCCATAGCAATAACCAAATTTATCACATTTCTTACAGCCCTCTGGAGCAAAATCCTTGGATCTCCAGAACTGGCTTGCTCTATTGTACCAGACCTTCTCAAAACCGTCCTTCAAAAGATTCCCTACAGGCTCGCTAAAACTTGAGCATGGTAGTAATCCTCCTTCTGCATCCACCGAGAGTAAGCCATCACAACAAGCGCAGCTTTTTGCTCCTAGTCCATGTGCAATTGGATTGAAGAGGCAGACTGGTGTTGGAGCATACCATACAAACTGAATACCTTTCTTATTGGCTCTCTTCTTAACTTGTCTTACAACATCTTTGATTTCTGAATATTTGATTTGTAACTCCTCACGTAGTTTCGCCGCACTTCCTGTGTAGATTACCATGTTCATACTGAAGTATGATAGATTCAATTCATCTGCATGAAAATCCACCAAGGCCTCCAGTTTTTCAAGATTAGGTCTACAAATGGTTGTGTTGCAGTGTGTATAGATATCAGTTTCTCTGAGATTCTTTACTCCTTGTACTGTCTGTTCAAATGCACCCGGCACTCCAACAATGTAATCATGTGTTTCGCTGTCGGGTCCCTCTATTGACACCTGAGCGCTATTTAGACCTGCTTTAACAAGATTCTGAACAAATTCTTTACTACTGCAGCGTCGACCATTTGTAATGAGATTCATTCGTAGGCCTTTCTGACGACCATATGCGATGAGCTCAAATAGATCCTCTCGAAGAGTAGGCTCACCTCCAGTGAACGACAGACTCGGAACCTTGGCATCATCGACAATTATGTCTATGATTCTCTTGACTTCATCTGTGGTCATTTCTCCAGACTCTCGATAGGGTGAGAATGCATAGCAGAATCTGCAAGCATTATTGCATCGATATGTAAGAGCAATTTCGCTGAGTACTGGATACTTTATCTCCCCGGTACCGAATGGTACGATTTTCGCGGTTTTGTAAGTATAGATATTTTGGTTACCCGACACCATATTTCTTAGATCATCAACGAAAGCTGCAAGGTCATTCAACACTACTTGTTTATCAGCCCCTGCATTCACAAATATTTCCACAATGGAATTGATGTCTTTTCCCTCAAAGAGTAGCTGCAGCATTTTCATTGCCGTTTCATTAAGATGCATTACTTTATTCGGTCTGAGAATCAGGAGATTATCCTGTGGTCTGGGAAAGAAATAATCTTTGACATCTTCTATGAAAGAAGGCACCCAGGAAAGGTCTTCTATTGTATAGTCATAATGATTGATGAAATTAGAGGATGTCATTATTATAGAATTGCCAGGAATGCATCTTAAGCATTAGGATAGCACAGGAATGACGGTTGAAAATCTGAAAGGCTTAAGTGTGTCTCAGTAATCATACAAACAGCATTGTCGTGGAGTGTTTACGATGAGCACGAATGAGATTGTCTTACCTTATGGAAAAATCAGCAAGAAGAAACTGATTATGCATTTCAGCGCTTATGATATGGACCTTCCCGTTATTGCGGCTGGCATTCGTGAACGAATGGATGTATTCCGGGAATTAGGTGTTGAATTTGCAGGTTTTGGAACTGAGATACCCGAAAATGTTTCCGAACAGACTCCAGCTCTAATCAAGTGTTTCTTTGAATATGTTGGAGAATCTGGAGACCCTAATGTAATACTGAAACGAGTGTATCACCTTGTCTGGGGTGGCATGATTCAGGAGTTCCCAGATCTCGATATTTGGGCTTCAGCAAAGGCTGATCTCTCAAACCTAACAATGGCTCAGGCTGAGGTCATCCGAGCGCGAAAGGAAGAATGAATTAGGATTTGAGATTAAGATATCATAGCATTCAGAGACACTGTGAGGGTAAAGATTGAGATTACAGATTGGAATCATAATTCTCTCAGCCATGCTCTTAATGAGCATGCTGCCACACGCAGCTGCAAATACAGCTGATATTATTCCTGCATCCTATCCCGATTTAAACAGCGTTTACATTGATGTCGTTGTACTCCCAAATGGTAGGATTAATGTCACATATTTCATGACTTTCACAGCTACAAGTGATGGTCTAAGTGGGTTCGATCTTCTTGGGATTCAAGAGCGTACAATCTATGATCCCAATCGTGCTTATGCTGAGTGGGGCGGAAATCAGTATAATTTGGTTGTTTCAACTAAATCGGGTGGCTATGGTCTTGACTGGGCTCCAATAACACCTGATGGCGAACAGGTTTTAGTTGTGTTCGGATATTTTAGTACAAATCGTGTGATTGAGAAAACGACATCTGAAACTTATGGTGATTTGGGCGTATTTAACTGGGCTCCAGTAGAGTGGAAAATTCCCATTGAATTTGAATCTGTGCAAGTCATCTATCCTGTAGTGATGGATCCAGCTTGGATTGAATCAAGTAATGGTGTTACTCCTGAGGGGGCAGCAGCTGCAGGGTACGTTGAAGATACAAATCAAGGACTTTGGCGTGACTCATCTCTTTATGATTTTGATGAAACAAATCTCCTCGCATATCCTTACATCTCTGGTTATAGTCCACGTAATTTCACAGTAAGTATGTCTCATTCAAATCTTGATGCATACGATAAGTTTGGTATATTTCATTATACAAATTGGAGTATCTATGCACCATACCTATTACCTGGTGCTTTGGATTATACTATGGTTTCGTTTGTAAATGTAAAAGCAAATACTGCATTTGACCTTCAACTGTCCGTCTATAATTGGGGCGATGATGATCTTGAAGGCGTTACTGTGACGATGAGTGTTCCTGAAAATTTGACTCTAGTCAGCGGCGAGGTCTCAACTTACATCGGCTCATTGACTGGCGGTGAGGTTTGGTATGTCGTCTACACATTCCTTCCTGACAATATACCAGATGTCTTGACAATTGGATTTCTTATATCTGCATCGAATCTGAATGAGTCACAATGGGTGAGTTTTACTTGTGACATCTATGTAGAAGAATATATTCCGCCATTAATTAGTCCAACTCAATTGGTCATTGGAATTTGCGGATTCATAGCTATTGGTGTCGTGTATTTTGGATATAAGAAAGTTACAAAATCCTATGGAGCCAAATGGTCTGCTGACGATACAACATACCAATACGAATCACCTGAGATATCAATACAGACATTTGGTACTCCCGGAACTGTTGCTGATCTTGATCCCATAGAATCCGCCTTTTTCGTTAATACTACACGCCAGAAGTTAGTTTCAATGATTCTCATGTCTTGTGTCAAGAAAGGAGCAGTTCGTGTATTATCTACAGATCCTCTGAAATTATCGGCAACTGGTCTGCAGTTTGACGAATTGACATATTATGAGGAGATGTTTGTTAATGCAATCATTGATGGTGAATTAGACCCTGGCAAGATTGACGAGATGTTGGATGAAATCGCAGATAAAGTACAAACGAAAGCCTGGGATGCAGATTTTGAAGCAACAAAGAAGCATCATGATGTAATGGTCGATGGTGCTTGGGATGACTTGGAGAGTAATCCTACGCTTGATGGTCGTGTCGACTATTACTTCAATCGACGATATCATGATAGTTGGGCTTGGTATTGGCTCTATATGCATCCTAATCATGATACTGAGATTAACAGGGTTTTTACAAGACCTTCTCCTGGTATTGCGCCACCCCAAGTTCCTGACTGGTTTGTTGGGCTCTCAGAGGCTACAGGAAATGCAGTATCTAGTGTCGGGCGTGTTGTTGGAGATGTGGCAACAACTACCGGTCAGATTATGGCAAATGTTACCAAAACAATTGGCAGTGTTGTCAATAATGTTGGAAAGATAATTACTCAACCATTGAAACCTCTTATCGAGGGAACGAGTCGATGTGTATCTCATGACGCTTGTCATAGTGCTTGTGTATCACACGATGCTTGCCATAGTGCTTGTCACAGCGCCTGTCATAGTGCCTGTGTATGTCATAGTGCTTGTCATAGTGCTTGTCATAGTGCATGTGTGTCTGGAGGATTCAGGTAGATAATAAGCCTGAATCCACACTTTGGTTGAGTTTAGTAATCACTGAAGAACCACACAACATCCAATGATGTAACATTCTCTAGTGAAGCTATAGTTGCTACATTACCTCTAACCACAACGATTGAATGCAGTGTAGAAGATCCTTCCCATTGCACGAATACGAAGTTTGGTCCATCGGATATTGTCAGAATATTTCCAACTCTAAGCGTTACCTCGCCCTTGATTGCTACATTAGTACCAACTGGAACGAGACCATCATTGATATCATTAATACTAGTAAGTCCAAACAGTCCATCGTGCCAAGATATTACACCTATGGTGATAACAGCAATGACAACGATGACCAGGAGGATTTTGGCGATCGGCTTTCCTTGTTTTTTCTTAGGCATTTTAATCCCCACCCAACCACATTAGTGAAAAGTTAAAACATTATCTCACTACGAAAGACAAATCCTAAAAGCATGGTCATTCGGTCTTAAAATGGTAACAATGGAAGTATCTGAGATATACGTCAAACTCTGTGGTGAAGTATCAAACTTTACAAAAGAAAAGACTGGTACAAGTTTTGTTGATGCCTATTTTGGTCCAGAATTTTTGAATCCAGAACATCAATCAAAGGATGAAAACCCCGAAGCATTGATTCACTCCATAGAGAGCTTAATTGATTCTATCGATCAAGAAATTGAGAATTCTATCCGAGCCAAGCATCTTATTGGTGAATGTAAATCCATGCAGCTTGTCGTTGAATGGCTAAATGGTAAGCAAATCTCCTATGACGCGCTTGTGCAAGGTCTCTTTCATATTCCCGTTAAACGATTTTCCGAGTCTATTATTGATGAAAAGATAATTACCCTTGAAGAGGCATTGAAAGGCTATCCCGGCAATGATTTGAGGGAACGCGTTGAACAATTCTCTAAACAGGGTGAGATAACAGGTAACGAATTAAGGAATTTGGTGGAAAATGAACTTCAAGCAAAATCTGTCGAAGTTGGTAAATTATTCCAAGAGAAAATCTTCACTTTAATTGGGACTTCAGTTACCGATAACGGTGTTGAATATCAAACAGTGACTGGAGCTCCCTGGAGTGGTTACAATTGGTATCAGAAAGGATTCAAGTCTCTCAATCAGTTTAATGCTGATGTTACTTTTAACAGGAACACATTGCAAGGTGTAATCTATCATGAATACGAACATCATGTATCCAATCTTTGGCGTGAAAAGTACTTCCTTGAGCATGGTGACCTCGAGCTCTCAGTTGTTCCTTTGCATACCGGAAGATGTGTTATCTCTGAGGGGACCGCAGATACAGCAAAAGAATTCCTTGGTGTTCGAGATGAAGATCCAGAGATTGAAATTGCTGATGCACTCTATACTCTCAGACGTATGACAAGTATTAATGCCGCAATTATGCTTAATGAGGAGAGGAAGAGTGTGAGTGAAGTTGTGGAGTACATGTATGAACGCAGCTATAGACCTCGTAAGTCAGCAGAGTCCTCAATTGCATTTATTGCACCAACTCTCCCAGATGGACGACCAAACTTCTGGGCTCCCTATGTATTCACATACTTTTTTGGAAGAACTGATTATGTCCTGCCTACCTTTGAAAAGGCGTTTGAGAGCGATGAGATTGCTAGGTTCTATCAGACGCTTTATCTTAATCCCTATTCGGGTTCAAGTGTGACTTGGAAGCAGGCTTTCAGCTGGCTGTAGTGTAATTATACACTTTGAATTTCGCATATCTCAGGTATTGCTATATTGATGAGAATGTCATTGAGGATTGATTTGAACTATTAAACTAGGATTTTTCCATCTTCCATGACCTTCAATATTTGACCATTTACGTATGTGATGACAACTGTTGGTTTATCAACAAGAAAATCTTGATGGGTCGCTGAATTATTTGCTACAACTCCTGGATAATCCATATTGTTACCAAAAGCTACATGGATTGCACTACCAACTTTCTCACTTTCGAGGAATTCTTGCACAAGCCTAGCCTTTGGATTTAGACCAACTGCAAATTCACCAACATGTTTGGCCATTTTATCTATGGCTTGTGTTTCATTAATAATACGAAGGACGTTCTCATCCTCACATTCAGCCTTTACTACAGCTCCTCTTTCTGTTTCAATTGCGACTGGTTTTGATATAGGCCCAATTCCTCCCACTGCAAGATCACAGACCAGTCTTCCTTCCATAGAATTCTCAACTGGTCCTACTAGGACTTCTCCTGTTGGCAGATTCATCCATTTCATATCTTTCCAATTGATGAACGTGTCACTAAACCATGTACGTCCTTTCACGCTCAATGTGAAATCTGAGCCAGATGGGGATGTGACGTGAACTGACGATACATCTTGAAGTACTGCTAGCAATGCCCTAGCAACCTCCTGCATTTTCTTATTCTCTTCTCTGGTTAATGAGAGCGCTCCTTCTGTCAACATATCCATTGTGATTCCAGGACAATGTCCAAGCCTTGCTTTCCCTTTTCTAGTTTCTAGCTGAATGATCTTGATTCTAAATGGAGTTTCTCCGGCATCTCCACATAAAATATTGATGTAAATATCTGGTGAATTTTTTGCATTAATAATTTCAACGAGGTGTTTTGGAACCTCATCTCTAAGATGATTTTTACCTGTGTCTAAAACTAGCATCCTTGTCCAAAGACCGAGCCTCAACGCTCCTTCTGCAAAGACTTGCGCAACATCTTTTCGAACGTCATCTGCAATGATGAGAATTGATTCTCCAGGCCTGGCCTCAAGAACAGATTCAATTGCATTGGCAGCCGCCAGTATAGTATCCATTTTACTCGCCGAGATTGGCGAATTTAAGATCAGATATAAAAATGTAGACCTGCGCTAAAAAAAAGAAGAAGGGTGTGATGGCTAAGCCACCACACGTTATTTATTATGTTATTTGCTATTCTGAGCTTTACTATATGCACGATCTAGTTCTGTATTCATTGAAGCTGGAATGGCGATTTTGCCTGTGATCTCACCTTCTTTTCGTCTGATGAATACATAGAGTAGTGTTACGTACACAATATCAAAGGTTCTCAGAACGAGTGTACTTGGAATAGCTGCGAAAATTGTGAAAATCACTCCAAAAAGCAATGCCATGATGAAGTCACCTCCAGACCAAATCCATCCAAAGAGGACTCCAAATAGGCCAAAACCAAGGAATATCATAATTGATAAAACACTGAATCCCCAGCGGACTCCTGTTTCTTTTATCATGACATCAACAAAATTCTTACGAACCAGTCCTGCACTTCGTTTGATTGCCTTAGTAGCACCAAGATCTTCTGCAACCATAGCTGGAATTGTAAAGTAGTTTACAAGCATCCACACCCAACCAAGAATACCTGACGTAGCCGCTCCTACACCTCTTCCAACTGCACCCGATTTTCGTGAAACTGCGCGTATTATCATTTGGACAATTGCTACCACGACCGACATTATACTTAATGCGATAAGTCCTCCAACAACTCCAAGTGATGCTTTGACACCATCACCTAATGAAGGATCTTCACCACGCATGTAAATGTAAGTAATTCCAGAAGTCGTAGCGTAAGCAAAATTGTAGAAGAAGATTGTAGTGAACAGGAAGACAAGAATACCAACGATATAGCCCCAATCAGTCTCAATATTAAAGGCATGGGTTGAATCTAGGATTTGTGGCATGAAGTACAATATGATACCAGCAAAGAGTAACGCCGATACCAGTGTGAACACCATTGTGAGAAGTGGGGGAATAAACGTACCTTTCTCATCAAGAGTGACTTGACCTGTTAATTTGATGATCTCTCCTGCTCGTCGAACTCTATCCTTGAAGACTGTAAAGAGTAGAACTGTGATGAGAAGTGTAAATAATCCTGGTATCATAATTGGCCATGCGGCACCTAAGGATGCAATTGGAATAGCCCCAGTTATCACCAAGATTATAACAAGTCCCCATGTTAAGAGATTCATCAACCCTGCTCCAATATAGATTAGAGTCCCTCCCAGTCGTTTTGCTGCTGCTGAAGCTCCCAAAGCAAGAAGGACACTTAATACTACTATAGCTCCAAGAGCTGCTCCCAGTAACCATATATTATCTGCTAGAATAGGTGAGAGTGCAGCAATAAATGCAATAATCACAGTCTCATATTGAATCCAAAGATTCCATAGGGCATATGTCCCAAGTCCTATGAATCCTCCAAAAACAATCAAGAGACCTGCGATTGCTTTCTTATGGCTTGGATACTTATTCTTATTATGATAATTAATAAGATCTACACTTGTCAAATGGATTTTCCTCCGTTTGAAACGCGATATGTCGACTATACAAAATACAAATTACAATATTAACATTAGCACAGGCTGCGAAATTCGCCACTATGATAATTTATTTTTAAGTAAGATTATTATTATCTCATATGGAAGGAATAAGCTATTGCGCACCCGGTCATATCTTCTGTAAAGCTCAAAAAATACTCTTGGCAGTAGATGGAAGTGAAGGTTCTGCTCGTGCAGCAACCGTAGCTTTTGAAGTCGCAGAGATGACTAAATCTAAACTATTTGTGGTTCATGTTATACCAATCCCGATTGTGAAACAAGTGGCTCTCATGTCCGATGGAGATGCAAATGAAATATTGGTAAAATATGCCGCAAAGGGAGAAAAACTGCTTGAAGGAGTAAGTAAAGCTGCTAGTGACTATGGATTGGAACTCGAATTAATCTTGGAACGTGGCTCTCCTCCTGAACGAATTGTTGCTCAAGTGATTGAGAAAGAAGTTGACCTTATCATCATTGGAGCAAGAGGCGCAACAGGTGGGGGAAGTCGTTCTGGGCTCGGAAGTTCAGTTGAAAGAGTGACATATGCTGTAGATATCCCTGTTTTAGTTGTCAAATAATCTCGTTCCGAAGTTTTAATTTGAATCCTCTCCTAAGTATATGTATGGAAGAAATAATGTATCAATCACCAGATAGGCTCTTCTGGAGAACGAGGAGGATTCTTCTTCCAGTGGATGGTAGTGAGGGTACTGCTAGGGCAGCTACTGTGGCATATGAACTAGCTGAAATTACAAAAGCTAAGATTTTCATTTTACATGTCATCAATCTGGGAATGGTGCAACAGATTGCTACAATGTCTGATGCTGATTCGCTTGAAGTCTTAACTCGATATATGGTAAATGGAGAACGATTACTTGAGGGTTATAAAAACGCAGCATCAGAATTTGATCTTCAGGTTGAATTGATTCTAGAGCAAGGTTTACCCTCAGACAAAATAATTGATGTTGCTTATGAGAAAAAAGTGGATGTCATAGTAATGGGTTCGAGTGGTGCAACTACCTCCACCCGCGGATCACTCGGGAGTGCGACCGAGAGAGTCGTTAGAAAAGCTCCTTGTGCTGTCCTTATCATTAAATAGAGATTGATAGTGACGAGTCATATTCACTCATATCCATCGCTATTTTAATCAGGTTTGTCACTTTAAGCATCTCCCATGCAGGTCCTGCGTAAGCAAGAGTAATATCCTTTGCAATATCTTCCGCAATTCCTGCACCCCTAAGTGTCTTATAGAATTCTTCAGATGCTTTCTTTACTTCTTTCCGACCTTTCCGTACTGCCCACCATGTCTTTGCCAGAAGTTTTGTTCCACCACCCATTGATGTCAGGATTATCGATCCTATTGACCTGACTTTTCCCAATTCTAGTCATACTCCTCATCGAAGTCCTCTTCATCATCTGCATATTCTTTACGATGTTTCTTTTTTCCCGCTCTAATTGTCCCTTGTGATTCGTCACCAACGATATCCATTAGCTTACCAAAATCCAACGAACTAACGAATCTCTTGGTCATATCAAGAGCAACATCCTCTGGAATCCCTTCTTCGATAAGATTTCTATAAAACTGTCCAATTCCTTTGGCTACATTTCCTGCTGATTCAGGACTATAGATACTTTCGATCAGATTCGAAATTAACTTAGGAATTGATTCATTTAATGCGCCAAATAGGTCTGGTAGTACTTCTGCTACTTCTCGAAGCTCTTCAATATCACTTGAGCTACTATGTTTCTTTCTTTTTGGTTCATCATCTGAACGTTCATCACTCATTGAGTTATTCACCATGTATAATATTGGGTGGTCACATACTATATAGAATGTGGAAAAAAGTGACCAGATGGAAGTGTGTCTCTTGTTCACTCTTCTAGTTTCTTTCAAGGGCAAAGTATCGAGCTCTTTCATCCTCGTCCTCAATTATCTGAACTATCCCTCTCTGAACCAATTCATTAACACGTTCTCTGATTATCCGTCTTGAAGCAGTTCCTCTCTCTGCTCTCACTGCTGCTGTGATTTGACTGATATTTAGAGGACGAGATGAATTATCAAGAACTTGGATAATCTTCCAGCTAATGTCATCTTTCTTAAGATCGCCAAACCGAGACTCCAACCGTTCTGCTTTTGTGAATTTTCCCATTAATCTGACTAACCCATCATAGAATTCAAACCCTTCTCGAATGACTTTAGCTGACGTTCTTACTTCTTCTATTCCTGGTCCAACCCTCTCAATGAGTTGTTCGAGTCTAGCGAGTCTATCAGATATTTCATCCAATCTATCTTGGACTTCTTCAAGAGTAAGGTCCTTGCTCTTCCTAGAGTCCTCAGAATTGGTCGCTTTTTTGCTATTCAAGTTGAACTCGCCACTATCGAAGAGCTACTAGAAAGTCATAAGTCTGACGATTCTTGATTGAGTCTTGTAGATGATACGAAATTAGTCTATTGTGTGTGAGAGAATTGACTGGAAAGACAGGCAAAGATGATATGGAAAACGTCCTACCTCTGAAGGACCTCTTTCATATAGAACATTTTTCAAGATTTTATCGGTTATACGTTCCTGCATCTATTCTTGTTGGGCTTGTATGTGGAGTCTACATGGTTGTTCTCCAGTTGGCTATTGATGGTACAACAATTCTCTTCTCTCCTCTCCCTTTGTATATAGCTCCTATGATTGGAGGTCTATTCTCCGGTGTATTGATTTACTTTGGTAGACGTGAAATTCAAGGAAGCGGCATATCAAAAGCAATTGAGATGACCCATAAACCAAGTGGCCTTCCAAAAGGAACTACAATAACAAAATTAGTATCAACATCAATTTCGATTGGTTCCGGAAATCCTGTCGGTCGAGAAGGCCCTGCAGTCTTGATTGGCGCTGGATTGGGCAATTACGTTGGTAGACGATTAGGATTTACTGAAGATGCACATCTTCGAGTCTTTCTGATGATGGGTTCAGCTGCTGCGACTGCGGGTATTTATAAAGCACCACTAGGTGGAGCTCTTTTCGCGACAGAGGCGCCATACAAAAGAGATGCGCGCCTTGGTTATTTTGTTCCAACAGTAATTGCTGCTCTTACTTCGTTCATTGTTTTCAGTGGTCTCTATCCTTTAATAACTAAAAATGGAGCAGACCCTCTCTTTACTTTTGAAGCTACTTTCGAATATTCTCTTCAAGTCACACCTCTGCTGATCCTATTTGGGATTGTAGCTGGACTCGTTTCAATTCTCTTTGCGGTCAGTTTCATGGCAACACGTAATTTCTTCACTGTCAAGCTCCCTGATTGGGCTGATCCCATTTTTGGGTCATTCTTGGCATGCATAGTAATTTTTGTTGTTTCATTAATTGCTGATCCATCGATGACAATAGCAGGTATGGGGTATGATGTGATTAATGCCCTTGCTCAGCATCCTCAACCAATTCTAATCGTTGTCATTCTTCTCTTTGGAAAATTATTCGCATCTTCTTTTGTTGTGGCAGGAAAAGTATCTGGAGGAGTTTTAGCTTCATCATTATTTGTTGGTGCAATGCTTGGATCATTATTTGGAGAGATTTTCTTCCCAGGAAATATTCCTGCTTGTATTGTGTTGGGAATGGGTGCTGTTCTTGCGGCAAACACCAACACACCAGTTGCTACAACAATAATGATGCTTGAAATGAGTCTCTCCTTTGATTTAGTTATACCTCTGGTAATCTGTATTTCAGTCTCATATCTTGTTAGTGCTGGGACATCGCTTTACGAAGGACAAAAGGTTTCCAGAGATGACGAGGCTACTGACTTTTATGCCCCAATTAATGTGATTCCTGAAAGAAATCCTACCTATACGAAATTCACGAAATTAAATGACACTTCTGAAGACGATTCGAATATCCTTAATCAAGAAAAATAAGCCTATTTCTTTAGTGAATAAATTAATAGGTTTTTGACTTAGCAGGTATTGATATTGGATAATAGCGAATGATACACTAGGAAACTCAGCCATGGCTGGACCCTACAGCTGTACGGTTCAGGAACAAAGTACTACAACTACCACAACGACTACTAATGGGATTGGAACTACAAGTATAACTGAATTAAATCCAGATTTATTGCGACTTGTATTATTATTGTCTGGAGTCCTTGTACTTGCTATACTCTGTTTTGTTGTAGGTAGAAGGAAGCCAAAATGAAACCACAAACCATTTGACTTCGTGCTACAATCTAGCAGGTCGATAGACTTGCAGTCGGAGCAGGTCTTATATGTGGTTTGCACTTTGCCAAAGTGACTACAATACAAATACCCGGTGCAGAACGATGAAACGGCTTGGCGAGTTCACACTGAAACTTGGTTCTAAAAGGGAGATGCCCATTGAAATTCTTGCAGATAACGATAATACTATTGTTGTTATTGACTGTAGGTGTTGTGAAGAATATCTCTCAAGTAGATTGCCCGGTGGTGTTTTGATTCCAATTGCATCAACTCTTAAGACATTCTTTGGCGAACGTGGCATGAGAAATATAGATGTGACAGTAAGTGGAATACGTATGTGGCGCACATACAAAGGTCTTATGAACGATGTAGACTTTCCATTGATGATAAAAGAACTGGAATCTGCAGTGCACAAATTTGCACGTAAGAAAAAAGTATAGAATAAAAGGAGAAAGTGGAGGATTACTCCTCCATTATCAATTATTGATTCTTTGCTTGGAACTCTTTCAGGAATTCAGCTAATTTCTTTACACCTTCAACAGGCATTGCATTGTAGATAGATGCTCTCATACCACCAACAGAACGATGTCCTTTGAGACCCACCAAATCGTGTTTTAATGCCTCTTCAGTACACTTTTGTTCTATTTCAGGTGTTGCCATAGTGAAAGTGACATTCATGAGTGAACGTGAATCAGGTTTAGCATGACCCTTGTAAAAACCGCCGGAATTGTCAATTACATCATAAATGATCTTGGCTTTCTCGCGATTTCGTTTTTCAATTTCTTTGATACCACCAATCTCTTTTAGATACTCCAGTGAGAGTTTTGAAATGTAGATTGGAAATACTGGTGGTGTATTGAACATCGAATCCTTCGCCTGAGTCTTCCACTTCATCATGGTAGGAGTCTTTTCCGGAACTCTCTCAAGTAGATCTTCTCGAACAATGACTAATGCGACTCCAGCCGGACCAAGATTCTTTTGAGCTCCTGCGTAAATCACACCGAAATTCTTGACATCTACTTCTCTCGCCATTAAATCTGATGACATATCACAGGCCAGCGGGACATCCGATGGCACTTTTGGCCAATAATGCCATTCAGTACCATAGAGTGTGTTATTGCTTGTAATGTGACCATATGCTATACCATCGTCGAAGACTACATCTTTTGGAATATAGCTATAGTTTTCATCCTCTGAGGATGCAATAATTTTCACATCACCATACAGCTGGGCCTCTTTAATTGCCTTTTTCGACCAACCCCCAGTGCTGACATATTCCATGGATTTTCCTGGGATTTGAAGATTCACAGGGACCATCAGAAATTGTGTTGATGCCCCACCTCCAAGCCACATCACCTTGTAGTCCGATGGTACACCCATTATTTCTCTGATGAGGGCATCGGCTTCTTGCATGACTTGTTCCCATTCCTTGGAACGATGTGATATTTCCATTACAGACATTCCTGTACCTGCAAAGTCTAACAATTCATCCCTAGCTCTTTTTAGCACTGGTAATGCTAGTGTTGCAGGACCTGGGTAGAAGTTGTATACTCGCTTTGTCATTTTATTCACCGAAGTTTATTGATTGTGAAACCTGTCCAGACCTTTGGATGGAAGAATGTACTCTTCTGTGGCATGACTTCAAAATTCTTTGAAACTGCCTCGACTTCCTGTACTCGAGTTGGATTCATAAAGAAGACGGCTTGTGCATTTTCCTTAACGGTGTTAATTGATTCATCTACTGCATCGCCAATTCCTTTGATATAGATAACATAACCGCCTCCCTTCACTGTTCCTTGAAGCAGTTTTTCTTTATCTATGCCAAGCATCTTATCTAGGACAAGTGAGTGTAGTATTGCTACATCTAGCTTTCGTAATTCCGGCGATTTGTCTGGAAGGATATTGTCCATGATCTTACTGTCTTTCAATGTAAAAGCATAGAACTTGTTATCATTCATGAATAAGCCAAAAGAATGTTCGCCTCTCTTGAATTTAATATCCATCAGTTCAAACATCTTATCTTTATTATCAAATTCTACCAGATCAAAGTACTTCCTGATATCTTGAAGAAGCTTCTTTTGCGAGAAGTTGTCCAAGTTCTGAACAACTCGATGTGTTGGCAAGATAACTAGCCCTGGATTGGATATATTCACGAATGTGAGCATTCTATATTTTGCTGTTTTAAGATCTGGATTTTCTTTTTGAAGTGCCAAAGCAGTCTTGTACCTATGATGTCCATCCGCAATAATCACATACTTATCCATCATGTTTTTGGAGATTGCCGCGACATCATTTTCATTATCTACAACCCATATCCTATGTCTAATCCCCTCATCATCAGTAATATCAGCTACTGGGCTATTCTTCATGTTTTTCTCAAGAATTTTATCAACACTACCTTCGTGATCCGGATAAATAACAAAAATCTGCCCAAAATTCGCCATAGCACTTCTGCAAAGACTCAATCTATCAATGATATCTTTAGGAAGTGTTTCTTCATGCTGGAGAACACCTGAAAATGATCCTGAACTAGGTGCTTCTTTTGCAAACTCCTCCAATTCGATGAGTCCGATGAACCCAAATCTAAAGAGTTGCTCACCATTAATTTCGAAATTTTGACCATATATGTAGAATGAATCTTTTTGATCCTGTTTAAGAATCCCTTCAGCAATCCATTGTTCAAGATGGTCTCTAGCTCTTGTGTACTGATTATTAGTATCAGTATCATCGTCTCTTGGCATGTTTTTAATAATCCATGCCATGTTATACTTTGAAAGGCTTTGGAGTTCATCTACTTTTGTACCTTTGATTACATCATAAGGCGGCGTGACAACATGTTTCAGATCTCCAACTTTATTCTTATCAAATCTGTAAGCTCGAAAAGGCTTTACTTGTACCATAGTAATTTCCACCTTCCTCAGACTACTTGAATATTATAGGTTTAGCTTTGTGCCGTGCACTATGTCTCTTTATCATAAGTCTTTCTTTTTGTCTACAACTTTATTTGTTCTCATGTATAATCATTGAAGTCCTAATCGTCAAACTTAAATTAAAACCTGTAACCTACGCGAGAGCCAAAATTGACTGGGGAGAACTAGACTTGGAATTTTGTGAAAAATGCGGTGCTTTGATGTTCCCGAAAAAAGAAGAGGATCAAAAAGGTACTGTTCTAAAATGCCGTGAATGCGGACATGAAAAAGTCCTGAAGGCTAACCCTGCATATAAAGTAGAATATAGGATTAAGCATTCTCCAAGAGAAAAAATTGTCGTTGTTGAAGAAGAATCACATCAAACAGATGAGATGACTGAAGACGAACGACGTGAAAGACGGAAAGAGATTCTGGAATATTATGAGGTAGATGGTGAAGAGTGACCTACTGATATGTTTAATATCATATTATTCGTATATATACCTGAAACTAATTACATAGATTGTTCAACACCTTAGCTCATTTTACAATCTCTTCTTTTTTTGGGATTGTTTTCATCTCTTGACGGAGGACGTAATTAAAATGGGAAATGAACTCCATTATGACTACCAGAGCTTTTTATTATCAAATGGAAACATTGCTGATAAAGTACGTTTGATAACTGCTGATGATACGATATCATCATCTATTCAAAAAGAAATCATGACTGATGTAAAAGCAATTCAAAACTCAGATGGTGGCATTCCATTTTCTTTTCGAAGAAATGCACCTAGTTCTGTTAAGGAGACCGCGGAGCTTCTGATTTTGATTGCAAAATTCAAAGACACATACAAGGAGTTAGTGGACACCACGTCATCGTTTCTTGTTTCACGCCAAAAAAATGATGGCGGTTTTGGTGAGTCTCTGCTACTCGATCCCTATATCGAAGACAAATGGGGTGGAATTGGGCGAGACTGGTATCCTGTAGGAAAAAGTGTGACCTGGCTAACAGGAAAGGCGCTTGAGGCTCTTTGTCTTGTTAAATACAGCGATACTGACCGACTAAAACGTGCAAAGATTTTCTTATTAAGTTCCCAGCATGAGGATGGACACTGGCCTGATTATATCGGCAAAAAGGTTTCAGATCCACTTGCTACTGGCAACATTCTCACTGCATTGCGAGCAATTGATGTTCCCAAAGACAGCAAAGTGTTTGTTGATGCAAGAGCAGCGTTATTACACCACCTCTCCAGCTGTATAGAATCAAAATCAATTTTTGATTTAGCAGATTTGACTGCATTTGGTACTCCTGAGTCTAATTTGGAGAAAGAAGTTCTCAAGAATGGAATTCAGCTGATTATTGAAACTCAGAATAACGATGGAGGGTGGATTCCTCTTGGAGCGAAGAAGAGTGATCCTGAACTTAGTTCAGTTCTTCTTCTAGAATTCAAGAAGGCGAACGAATTACTCTAATTGGTGAACATGACTCGATGATTGAGAAGACATTAGTCATTCATTATAGGGATAAGATGTATGTAGCTGGTATCTTTACTCCCAAAGGATTGTATGCAACATCTCTTCCTCGTCAGACACGAGAGGATGCAATCGCAGCTGTGAATGGGACAAGTATTACTTCAAGGCAAAATGAATCCTACATCAAGATCTTGGATGCTGTCTTTGATATCTTTGAAGGACGCATTCCATCTGGTCTATCTGAAATTCCACTTGACTTCTCTGATTTGACAACAAAACAAATTGCAGTGTTGAAAGCAACCATGAACATACCTCGAGGAAAGACAATGACCTATGGTCTGGTTGCTAAAAAAGCCAAGTTAGAGGGAGCTGCGAGATTTGTTGGAAATGTCATGGCAAATAACAGATATGCACCAATTATTCCATGCCATCGTGTGGTCGCAGCGAATGGTATGGGCGGATATGGTGCAGGGGTTGATATTAAAATAGCCCTTTTGCATAAGGAAGGTGCAATTAAAGAGTGATTCTTCAGAATCCTTTACATAGGAGTATGTTTGTAATTTCCTCGAATAAGATAGACTTGGATATGTGAAGAGTATGAACCTCAAAGTACGAAGAGATGATGATGTCATCGAACTTAGAAAAGTCGAGTTAGAGGTCTTATCACCTCCTCTCTTCAGAACTCTAATTGGTTATAACTCTCTAAAACGTCTAGGTTACTCTATCTCATTCATCAGACCCAAAAAGAGCTCCAGTGGTGATTTTGAAAGAATTAGGTATAATTTTATTGAACGAGGAGTGATGACCCGCCAACTCGAAGGTGAATTGGAACCTGATATGAAGCGGGGTATTCTAAATCAATTACCACGGGGCAACTTCTCGATTATTCTTCTTCTTACTCAAATACCAAGACGTGGTGTCAATATTCGACTTGATAAGTTCGAGTATGAATTCCTTGGATGCATTCTCATGAGAAATGATGAAACCCTTGATATTGTCATGAATACAACTCCAACGAGGGACATCTTGCTTCCGATGTATCCTGAACAAGAAGAAGCCGAAGGAGATTCTGTATAATATTATAACTTACTAGTAAATGGTGTCGATCTCTCTTCGATTTTCTTTACTTCTTTCTTTTTCTGATTGGCCTTGTATCCTGCGTATGCAGCTCGGAGAAAGAGAAGTGCCAGCGGAGCAATATACCAAATGGCAATTAATGTTAAGTCAAATTGTTGCATTCTAAGTCTTGCATATTCAAAAATGAAAGAAATTAAGCCTGTTGCATATGGCATCTTTTGTCCTCATCTTTATCAAGCTATTATAACTCAATAAGAAATGGTGCTTCAATGTCAAAAGTTCCCAGAGATATTCCTAAGATTGTTGCCGCGTTTGGAGAAAAACAATTCACGGAAACTGGTGCACAGGCAGTGGAAGTACTACGTGTCAAAGCTGCCGTCATGCGAAAACACTTTCGTCAATTGAAGGGAATCCTATTCTTGGTCGCAGTAATTTCATTGGATCGCATTCGAGTCTACTTCTTCAATGCCGCAGGAATATTGGTCATTGGAGAAAATGTAGAACAGGGTATGTATTCTAAAATCCGTAGGAGTTCAAAGATTGTTGCTAAATTTGAGAAACCTAAGCAACTGACTCCTGAGGAACTTCGGATAGAAGCAACTCAAGAATTACGAGATTCTCTTGGAAAAGCAATCCGAAAGGTTTCCAGATTCTTAGCAATTAAGGAACCAACATTTCCTGATATTTTTGTGATAAAAACTCAATCGCCTGAGGTCTCTCAAAATTTTGGACTACAGATTACTGAAGATGGTGAATTTCTATTTGAGGAGAAAATGCTCTCTCAATCATGGATAGAAGGCTTGCTGCTTCGTACTGCATATCTTATTCATCTTAAAGAAAGCAGTCGGCATACGCAAGCCGCAAGTTCTGTTGGCAATGCTGTGGGTCTAGCACTACTCAAGGATCAGGTCAAGTTGGCGTGGCTTCAAGAGTGGCGGAAAAATAGTAAGGATACTGAATGGTGGCCTATCATCAATCATTTTGTGAAACACACTGCATCATATTCGCCTGAAAGCTATAATTGGTTGAGATCAATCATTAATGAATCATCAAAGGATTTGGATGATAAAAACTGGGGTGCAATTCTCTCGGTTGTTCATGATTCCATCCTATTACCTATCACTACTGAAGAGTATCACATTATTGATGGATTTTGCAAGACATTGAAGAATCCACGGCAATTAGAGAAACATCGCTATGCACTTGACTCGATTCATTTGGCTCCACGAATTATCTGCGATCCTTCACCTCTTGATGTTTCACTTTCGCTCTCTGTTGTTGAAAAGCCAACTGTGAGCAGTTGGGCACAGATTCACTATTTGGATGGGAGGAACGAGAGATATCTCGAAATTAAGGCTTCTACGGATGAAGAGATCACTTCTATCGAGTATTGGTTGGACTTACAGGATATCTATCCATCATCAGGAAGTCCTTTCTCACACGGTCGTGATATTATTCGTCGAGCATTGAAACAAATCGGAATCAGCAAATCAGCTGATGGGACTTATAATGCCCAACTTTTGATTAATGATAATCGAACTATTGATCAAAAGGAGAATGCTGTATTGGAGCGACTTTGTCTAGGAAAACTAGAGATACTAGCAAATACTCTTGTCGGTTCTCCTATGATATTAAGCTCTTTGATAGAAAAAGGGATTGTAATTCTCGTTCCTGATTTCTATCACATTGGTGTCAATCAAGATTTTCTTCTTCATGGACCATATGAAGATGTATGTTCCTTATCGAGGATGACTCCTGAAGCCACAATTATTAGAGTTCAAGATGATGCATATGGAGTCATTAGCACCCCTTCAAGCTGGAAACAACCCCTCATCTCTTCAGCTATTGCTACAGATATAGAACTCTATCCTATTGTATCAGTAGAATCACCAAGGGATCTGCTTAGAAGCGAACGACTCTTTCATGATGATGAAGATACCTTTCAATGGAACCAATAATCAATTGATGACCTCAACGATGGTACCTATGGCTCGAGTATTAGCTTCTCTTAAAACGATTTTATCATCAACACCTACTGCTTCAGGATACATTAAAAATTCAAGTCTAACTCTGGCAAAATCCCCAACGCTTAGAAAATCTGCATCATAGATTTTCTTCAAAACAACTGTCTGTTGGATAGTATGAGCTTGGAGAACTGGAGAGTATCCCACTGAGATTTTTGTTGGATGCCTTGTAACGATAATATTAGCTTCAAATTCCTTACAGCTGTCAACTCTTTCTTGTGGATCTGTGATTATCTGTCCTCTACGAATACTATGTTTGTCAACATCTTTAATATCAAAGCCAAAGAGATCTCCTGCTTTCACCGTACTAATTCTACTCTTAAACATCTCAATACTGAATAATCTCCCCTCGTGAAACTGATTGTTCTTATCCGGTCCCACCATGACATTCTGACCTTGTTTGAAGACTCCTGTCCTCACAGTTCCTGTTACAACTACATTAGTTCCTTTGATACCTCTATAGACCTTGTCAACATAAGCTCGAGCTGTTTCTGTGATAGCTTTATTCTCAGAATTAGATGGCACACTCTTTAACAGTGCAATCAATACATCAAGTGATTCTAACTCAAGTGCAGAAACTGGTAATATAGGCACAATGACTCCATGACCAATCTCCTTTACAACTGGTTCAATCTCATCCTCTGAACGAATGATTATTGGAATCTTGCCAATATCCTTCAAGCTTTTTCGCAGGACTTTAAGTACAATGTCCAAATCATGGGTTCTTGTCTTATCAATTTTTGAGATGACCACGAAGAAAGGAGCTTCTTGATTTGCCATCAGTATTAGATGCTCACGGGTAATTTCGTCAAGTCTTGGTATTCCTGTTCTTTCCTCTTCTTGATTGATGAGATAAGCTTCTTCCGGACCTGGTACGAGCACAAGTCCATATTGTGCATCTGCCCCCAAGATACTTCGAATCATAGTCTTACTATATTCCTTATGCCCTGGGGCATCAAAAAAAGTGACAATTCTTTCGGATTGGTCCAAGACACGGGCAGTTTCTTCTTTACTCAATGGATTTTCCAAATGAAGTAAATGTCCCTCTTCATCGAATCCCATAAAGCTGAGATGAATGTCTGCTGTTTGTCCTCTTGTTATCTCCTGTGGATGCGTGAGAAGAAATGATCTGGCACTACCTTTTCCATCATCAGGTTTTCCAATCACTAATGCTCCAATTAGACTTGATTTACCCGAGTTTACTCGTCCAGCAACATTTACTGAACAAGTTTCTTTCACTTCAGGAGCAGCAAGACGTTTGAGTAAATATATACCAACCAAACCCTTTGGAGTTTCTACTCTCTCTTCTTCTACAATTTCAACTGAGGCATCTTCACATAATTTGATAAGAATCTCCTCTGCAGCTCTCAGACTTGATTCGGATATACCATGTATATCCCATTCTTTTCCCCCAAAATCTTCAATACCAATTAGAAAATGCCCTTCAAAGGGATTCTCACAGGTCATGTATTTGATTCGTGTTACTAATTTCTCCCAACGTTCTTTCTTTAGATCTGCCCTGGTTAGTCTACGTTTAAATTCTGTATGTCTATTCTCTCCAATTTCCAGAATTTTGAGAATATCATCGTGAGATGTCATCTACCATTCTCCATCTTCACCGATTCCATTTTCCTGTATCGTTATGCTTGTTTCGAAAATGAAATGTGAATGTCAAACTATGCCAATAATAAGTTGGTATTATCATTGATGCATTTACTAAGTTACTTCAGTAATGAAATCTGTAATTACATGACATATATTTGCATTTTTTCTCAGGCGCTTCTTTAACAAACAATGGCTGTGAAATTTCCTTGTTATCTTAAGGATAAAGCATATCAGGGATTAGCATAGAAGTGAACAACTAGTCAATACGAGGGACTCTGATGTATAAACGCTGCGTAATATTAACACTCCTGCTGTTCTCGATGATTACTACACCTCCTATAGTTATCTCGTCAGCTGCAATCAGTAATACTCTCAACGAAACAAACTCTTTAATCGAAACTCAGCTTTCCATGGAGCTTGCTAATAATCAAGAACTTGGAGCACAAGCTCTCCTTGAATTCGAGAATCAACTCACCACTTCTCAGATTAATGAGATTGAAGCAACAGGTATACAATTCGTACGACGTGGATCCAGTATTGTCAGCGTAGGGCGAATATACTCTGCAATAATTAGAAGCTCTGATTCTCTATATGCGATAGCTGACATAGGTTTGATTCGTGCCACTTCAGGAAGCAAACAATATACTCCCTCATTGACATCCTCTGTTCCGACAATTAACGCTGATGATGTATGGACTAATTTGGAATACGAAGATGAACGAATAGATGGCACTGGTGCAACCATAGCTGTGATTGATAGCGGGGCAGAGTGGCTACATCCATCTTTTTGGCGTGCCTATGACGAGGAATTTGATTTCATTTTTTATGACCTGAATTACTATATCGACCTTAATAGAAATGGTTTAGCCGATTCTAACGAAGGCCCTATCCGTAGCGTCAACGGACAGACAGGTGCTTTTTTCAGTTATAGCTCTGATTACATGTATATCAGTACCGATGGAAATGGTAATTTTGATTATGCTGATGGTGATCGGTGGGTTGGAGGCATTGATGCCAACGATGATGGACAAATTAATAGAGGTATTGAAAAAGCAGTCATTCTCAATGTTTCAAAAATTGCTGTTTTATACGATCAATTTTCATCGAATGTCTATGTACGTGGGGTGAATCTTACTCAGGCAGTTACAATTGGAGATTCTCGTGATGATGGCCATGGAACTCATGTGGCATCCACCATTGCAGGTGGTCAGATTGGTATGACCTCATATGTTGGAGTTGCGCCAGGAGCTGACTTAATCATCATTAGATGTCCCTTTAGTTCAGCAGATGTTCTTGATGGAATTAGTTTTGCAATAGAGAATGATGCTGATGTCATTAACATGTCATTTTCAAGTTATCTTGGATTTCTGGACGGGACAGATCCTGAAGATCTTGCTATCAGTGAAGCGTTTCTTAAATATGGCGTTTTAACAACAGCAGCAGCTGGAAATCTGGGAGGTAAATCCAAACATGCACGGTTCAGTGTAGATTCTGGTACAACAAGCACTGTTCGTCTTAGTGTGGATAATGAGGATCTAAATTCATATCTTAGTATCTTATGGCGCTCCTCTGATAGAGACGAGCATATCATCTTATACCCGCCAACAGGAGACCCAATTGATCTTGGAGCTTATTCTAGTGTTGCTGGTAATGCTTTTGCAATCTCTGAAGATGCTCTCTCTGCCTACGTCTTTTGTGAGATTAGTCCACGCGGAATGAACAACATCATTATTCAAGAAGCAACAACAGGCCATGATTGGATGGATGGAATTTGGAATGTGGTTATTGAAAATCCCTCTGGCGATTCAATAACAGTTGACAGTTATGCGTGGGATGGATATTGGGAGACTAATCATCTGGAGTTCTTGAATCAGACTGACAATTACCATACTATCAGTTCTCCTGCAACAGCCGATTATGCAATTGCTGTCAGTTCCTATTCAGAAAGTACATCTAGCATCACCTATAGCTCTAGTAGAGGTCCAAGGATTGATGGTGTAGCAAAACCTGAAATTTCAGCACCTGGTGCATCAATAACCGCCGCAAGAAACAGTCTTACTAGTCTATGGTGGTCAAAAGATGGGACTAGTATGGCTTCACCTCATGTAGCTGGGACTCTTGCATTGATAATTCAAGCTGAGGGAAATGGTAATCCTTGGAGAACATACTCAGCTCTTGTCGATGGTGCGGGTGGATTATCGTCTCATTTCGATGATTCACGAAACGATTTTGGCCATGGATTGTGCGATGCTGCTATCTCTGTAATGCATGTCCTAAATGAAACGATGAATGAGGGTTCCTCAATCTCTGACTGGGCTATCGTGCCTTCATTAGTCACTGATTCTATTGACTCGAATATCTCTCCTGAACTGGATATCCAATCTATCAAAGTCTCTCAAGAAATCCATGCTATTGCATTTTACATTTCTACTACTGCTGCACCTAGTTTTGTTGGATCTAATATGCTGAGCATAGAATGGGATACTGATTCAAACCCTTCAACTGGAATAAATGGCGCTGATATACTCGTTAATCTTACAGCTGGTGCTTGTCAGATCTATGAATGGAATGGATTCAGCTACGAGTCATCACTACTAGGTGGAACATGGTGGAATGTTTCAACATCAACAGTAGTGAAAATTGATGGTCTTGACGATATAATTAGAGGAAGTGTTGTAGTCGCTACTCATAACTCTACAATGATGTATATCGATTCCGCTAGTTCATCAGCAATCGAAGATATATGGCATCCATTAATCAATGACTTCGAATTGACATCACAAGAAGACACTCTTCTTATCAAAATTTCAGCTGAAGACCGTGATTCGTCGATTGAAGATACATCACTTGGATTCAGCATTGTTGATGGTGATTTATACGCTTTAAATTCATCAATTCAGATGGCATCCAAGGATATTGAATATGCGATTGATTCTGATACGCTTGTGTCTGGTTATATACTTAGTATTTCATTCAATGTGACCTCAGAAATGAACCTTCTTGCTTTTCCTCCAACAATGTTATCTGGTTCAATAAGCAATCTTGTACAGTTCACAAGTGCTATCCTTGATAGATCAGTAGTCAGAACAGGTCTCTTCATCAATGAGAAAATTACTGGTGAGTTACAATTGGAGGCATATGAATTAGCATCAGAGGTTATAATTAGCTTTCAACATTCCTCTGGAGTGTGGCGTAACTTCACATTGTCTGGTGAGGGTCACTATGAATTTGTGATATCATCATCAGGCTTTATTCCTGGCGAGTATGAGGTTTTTGCCGTTGCCAAAGGTACAAGTATTAGCACGACCGAGATGCAATTTGCTACATTACTTGTCATAGAGGATAACACTCTAATTATAGTAGGCATAGTGGCTGGCATTGCTGGATTAGTCATGATCTTTGCTGTCAGAAAAATGAAGAAATAAAGAGGTTAAACGAATGAAACTCATAATCGTTGGATATGGTCCCGGTGGCGCTTCGGCTGCAATAGCTGCTAGAATGTTTGACTCAAAGGCAGATATCAAATTGATTACCGAGGAAACGATAGAAGCCCACAGAAAACCAGGCGCTTCTTTAGCACTTGAATTTCCTGACACTGATGAATTGAATATTAATGATTGGTCCTTTGATGCATTATCGAGAAAAAGAATCGATATTCTTTCAGGAACGAGTGTTGTTTCTGTTGATTCTAGTAAGAAACTTGTCGAAATTCGAAGTCGAAAAGAAAATCAAAAAATTCCATATGATCGGTTAATCCTCGCAACAGGAGGAATTCCTAATATTCCAAATATTTCTGGAACTGATTTACCCGGTGTTTTCACGATACAAAATCTAGCAGATACATCAAAGATTGGCAGTCAACTATCAGGCATGAATTGCATCGCAATCGTAGGTGCGGGCCTCAGCGGACTTGAAACAGCTGAACGTCTTCTCAGTCTAGGAAAAGAAGTATATCTAATTGTTCGATCTCGATTGATGCGTCGTCAACTGGAGGAGTCGATGAGTTCCGAGCTATTATCCAGGCTTCCTCAAAATCTGATAATACATATGGGCTCAGAACCTTCTAGAGTCTTTGGTAATGGGAAGGTCGAGGGACTTACACTTGATGGTAATGACATTAAAGTCGATGCAGTGCTTTTTATGACTGGTGTTCGACCTAATGTAAAATTAGCTAAGGAAATTGGGCTTAAAATTGGAGAATTAGGTGGCATTCTGGTAAATCAAAGGATGCAGACATCTAACAACGATATCTTTGCAGTTGGCGATTGCGTAGAAATGATTGATTCCTTGACAAATCAGCCATTATTACTCCCCGTAGGAAGCGTGGCTGCTAGAGCGGGTCGTCAAGCAGGAGTTGCTTCAGTTGGAGGAACCAAGATATACTCAGACACATCAAAACGTCTACAATACGATCGGATTTTTGGAACCGATATCATCTGTATTGGGCATTCTTCCACCACGGCAAAGAATGTTGGAATTAAGATGGAAGTAACCTATTTCGAAGATTCATCTGAGTATTCAAAAGTATCTCTAATCTCTAATGATGACGGTGTTCTCATCGGAGGTCAGGTGATTTCTCCAAGGTTAGGTGCACGACTTGGATATGAGATTCTTGATCGTGTGGAGGCTGGATCAATTCTTAGAGACAATCCTCTCTCAAGACCTCGTCATGAGCGACTTCGAGAGTTCCTAGAGCAGACATATGGTCCTATTCGATAGATGGAGGAGGTACTTCCCACTCATCCTCATTACTTGGGATTGTCTTTTGTTTTGGTTTTCGACCAGTGAAGTACTTTTGATATCCCGTGTAGATTAAACCTGCTCCCACGATACCTAGAAGTGAATAGGTTACCGCTTGTACAAAGAAGTCATCAACAGCATTGACAGAAATTAAGACTATCTTTTGAAAGATTTTTTCATTACCGCTGCTATCTCTTGCAATGACTGTGAATGTGTAGAAACCTCCACTATTGAAGACGAATGATGTTGAATATTTGTAACCTAAACTCTCTGTGACCACTCCAGTGATATTCGCACCTGATGGACTTATGATGTTCATTGACACGACATCAAGGTCATCATCGAAGATGTATGCTGTGACATTTGCAATTTCCCCAAAATCACCGTGTTCTAGAATGACGTCGTATATTCTGGGTGCCTCTGGTATAATAGATGCTGCTAGATTTCGTAGCAATCTGAGATTGTCTGCTCCAAATCGAATTGCATCATATAGTATTTCATCGTACAGTGTTGAACCATCTGAAATGACTATCACATGCCCTTTACCATAGTCCGAAGTGGCAACTATAGCATGAGTTTTTTCAGCGTCTTCCCAAAAGAGACCCCTCGCTATTGAGGTATCTACTGACAGCGTACTTCCCTGAACGATATATAGGCTATTTACTCCTGTCATGAGACTATCATTTTCTGCTACACTTCCAGTATTTGCATCATACACTTCTCCATAGCCATTAAGACCTACTCCAATTCCTCTGCGTTCACATTGTATTCCAAACGGTTCTAGAATTTGATTGTAGTAGTCAATTCCGAAAGATGCTTGATTTGATGATGAATCCCAGAATTCAGAGAAGACGAGCAGAGTACCTCCCATATCAACAAATTGATGCAGAGCAGAAATCTCTCCATCAGTATATGCTGTTTCAGTATCCATGATTATGAAAATATCCGATCCTGCAAGAGAACTCAAATCGATGTAACTCCGTAAAGTGTCAGATGGACTGCCAAACTCTGAAAGAACTACACCCTCACCTCTGAGGTATTCTGTGAAGTATCCATAGTATGATGGATAATCCGGATCATCAGTTGAATGATGTTCCATATCAACCATCAAACGACCTCCAAAGAGTGTTATGGCAAAATTGATGTCGATTGATGCTATGGTGATATTCTCATGGACTATCTTTAGTTGTCCAAGATATTGTCCAACATCTGTTATTGCGAGATCCTCAGGAATCTCAAGCCAAATCCCAAAATATGAATATCCTGCTATCACTGATATTATTTCAGAATTTGTCCGAACAAAGGTGCTTGCATTTCCAGTAATTTCAATACTGGAACTTCCGATTGCATGGGTTGAGATTATCGTGACATTCTGGGGAGGTCTGTCATCGCCAATAATGAGTACGTTTCCGCTCCATGGTAGAGTAGGGAAACGTCTTGGTGTCATTATTGTTATATCTCTTGAAGATTCTGATAGAACCTCTGCTGCGGCAGTCACATTAAGGACTCCCCACCCCTGAATCATTGGATCAAGATCAAGATCCTGAGCTGATTTCATTATGGACACTTTGGCTTCATCTGGTGTGAGAAGTGTAAAGTTTTGAGCAAGAAGCGCTAGAGCTCCTGCAACAATAGGTGTAGCTGCCGATGTTCCTGACCATTGAGTATATTCATCTGAATATTGTGAGGAATTATACAGAAGATATTCATCAGCATTTGCGTCCTGAGCACGACCTGATACAACTTGATATCCTGGGGCAACGATATCTGGTTTTGCAGAATAACCACTTGGTTCAGAGGTGGTCCTGTATACTGGACCAACACTACTAAAGCTGACAACACCTTTGCCATCAATGGATGCGCCTACTGTAACTGCTTCTTCAACAATGCCTGGAGAATTAATTGAATATGCTTGAGGTCCTGAATTACCTGCAGCAATTACAACAGAAACGCCTGCTTCTACCGCCGCTCTCGTAGCAACAACTGAAGCTTCTACTTGGTATGTGTCGTCAGTCCATTCTCCTCCCAAACTTAGACTGATGATATCAGCACCATTATCGACAGCATACTCAATACCTTCAGCAATAACTGAGTCATCACCAGAACCCTCTTGATTTAAAACCTTAACAATGAGAAGATTTGCTCCTGGCGCAACACCCGTGAACTCGCCCCCGTTAGCTGTCCCATCTCCTGCTATATTCCATGCGCAAGCGGTCCCATGTCCATCATCGTCGTATGCGTCCATTCCATCTGATGGATTCAGATCATCATGGTTATTGATGTAATCCTTGAATTTAATGATTTTATTTTGGAGGTCAGGATGTTCACCGTCAGCTCCGCTATCTAGAACAGCGACAACTACGCCGCTTCCATTAATTCCCTGTGACCAAAGACCTTCTGCATCGATTGTTTCTGTGAAATGAATATATCCTTCTTCATTTGAAGCAACGGTATATTCTCCAACTGCTTCTTCATCTGCCAGCGTTTTTGTCACATCTAGTGTAAGTCCTACAATTTTGAGACTCTTTGCAAGCTTGTTTACTTCATTGCTTTCAATATACAATGAAACCATCGGAATCAGGTGAAATGCGTGTCTTATCGTAACAGTGTTGAGTCCTAATTCTAAAATACAGGCCGTCATATAGTCTGGCGTTGATCCCTCTGGGAATTCTGCCACCACTGATAGAACCTCATTTGGCTTGGCTGAGGCTACTGTTTGAGCAAGAATAGCACTCATTCCATAATGATTTGTGCTATCTGTGGTTAGGGATGAACCCCACACTAAATTTGGTGTAAACATCATTGTACTAAGTATAATCAATGAAATAGCAGTTCTGTAAAGTGCGCGCATTGTAAGTAGTCCTTCTATTCACTCCCTCTCTGATATCAAAATAAGGATTTTCTTACATGCTTTATTGCACTAATTGAGTCTTATTGATATGATTTTCCAAGCTCGGATTCTCCGAGAAAGGAACACAAAACCGTTCATGTATATTATTACCTGAAGGTGTAATAGTACGCCACAACTCAGAAGGAGTGTAATAATATGGGTGTAAAACCACATGCATACGAGCGCCGACTTCAGCTAAAACACTTTTTTGACGATCGAGATACTGGTCAGACACGACGAACTTGGTTCGAGCTGCAGATTGCCATGCCTGAAAAGACCTCTGAAGGTTGGGTCAATGATGGAAAAATACGACTTATGATTGGCGAAGACAAGGATTTGAAGGCATCATTTCTTTTATCAATAGATGAAGCTAGTCGACTGGTAAAAAGCCTTGAAATGGCTGTTGAGGATCATGAAGCATTGAAATCCAAGCTTTGGATAGAATAGTCCACTTGCAGGTGATCTGTCAAGTACAATAGTGTCAGACAGAGCACTTGTCTAATTTTTATATTGGTAATAGTTTTTACAGAATAGTTTTATTTTAAGAAAAATACCTCATTAATGCATGAGTTAGGAGACATCACAATGGATTTTCAAGTACCCAAGGGTGGTTTCAAATTACTTGTCAATTTTGGTGCACCAATGGATGACATTGTAGCTACATTACCTTATGTAATTCCCCTCCTGTTTTTTGCCATCATTCTATCATTGTACCAACGCCACCTTCCTCAAGAGAGTCTTCGGAGAAATCTAATGGTCTTATTTAGTATTTTAAGTCTGATTCTCTCTTTTGGTTTATTGCTCTACGCCTCTTCAAGTGCATTATCTTGGACTTTTGGTTCATGGTCAATGTTTTCATCAGGTCTTCAAGCACTTACTAATTTGATCTTTAATTCACCAAGTACATCCTTATTGTATGTCCTTTCCATAACCATCCTATTCACTGTCTCTGCCTATTTTGTAATCTCACCTCCAGATCCTGATCTCACAGGTCTTCGAGAAGATCTCAAGCTCACAAAAGAAGTAGTATATGTTTCAAAGCAAGCTATACAAAAACTTGAAGCTGAAAACAAGAAACTCAATGAATTCATTGCAGAGAAAGAGCAATCTCTTACGACTTTGGAAAGTGAGTTGGAGGGTATCAAAGCAGAAGTAACCGAGAGAGAAACATCTATCGAGATAATGGAAGAGCAGTTGAAATCCAAAGCACCTTCATCAACCGCTGAAGATATCCTTCGTAGTCAACTTGCAGACCGTGATGCCAGTATTGAAGCTTTGCAGTCTGAAATAGCTGATTTACGGTTTACTATTGAAAACACAGAAGTGCATACTACTCCCTCCGATTCAAATCAAATCAATGAGTTGAGTGTAGAATTACAGAGTATGAAAGTAAGATGGGAGGATCTTGTGAGGAGATCTGAAACTGCAAGCGAAGTATCAGATAGTATCATATCTGACCTTGTTGAATTAATATCACAAGTAGAAGCATCTGGGCGGGAGAATACGGTAAAGGAAGCAATGGTATCTCTCATCGAAGGTCTCGGTCGATCTATGACCCGAGTTGCCAGAGAAGCTGGGAATATAGATACTGGTGAACCAAAGATCGAACTCATAGGTGCAATCATTATGATAAATGAGATTGTGGATGCAATCAAGAAGATGGTTCGAGAATAGGGTGAGCATAGAAATTATCATCTCATAATACAAAATATGTCTGAACTAATGAGTATTTTATCTATCAATAATTGGTTTTACACTATGGTGTATTTATGTACACATTCATCAAATACAGGATTGATATACAATTATTAAAAAAAAGGAGCGTTATGGCCTTTTTTTTAACATCTATACAAGTTATAGGTATTCAAAATCAGAATAAAAGAAAAATGGGATGGTGCTAATAGTACAATTCTTGCACAATGCTTAATAGACACGATATTTCTTGTCGGTCTTAATCACAATACCCGTGGAGAACGCTGAAGAGGAGATAGCTTATCGCTTCGCGATTGGCTTGGAGGTTTTATTGCGTATAGAAGATGTCATCAATGCGGTGATGATGTGTTTCTATACGGGTTTGTTCTCTACAATACAAGTGAGGAGAAAATAAAGAATGAACAACCTAAAGAAAACCGCGGTTATGTTGTTGATTGTCACCATGTCCTTTAGCATGATGATGGTGCCTTTCACACCTATAACTCAAGTTGCTCCGCAGGTTACAACAAACACCGGGGTCTCGACTCCCGAAGATGTTAAACTCGATCTTGAGAAATATCTTCAAGACAGGAGTGAGAGTGGCCCACTAGACTCAATTCTCACAGCTTATGTAGAAACAGGCATTGTACCCGAAACTGTTGCAAAGAATAGCGATGGTGAAATGGGTGTGCTGATCACGATCAGTAATGATTACGATGTCTTTGCTCTTGATGATTTGCTTAGTGTCAATTGGAAAGTTGATTTTGGTGTTGCAACCATCATGAGTGCCTACGTTGGCAGTGTGGATGCAGTCGTGGCTATCGAGAACTATGAAGGTGTTGTTACTGCGTTTGCGGACAGTCTATACCAAACGAAATCCTATCAAGGTGTAGAACCAAGAGATTCAGTTGAAACAGCTGAAGATCCGATCACCACTGAACCATCAATGTATGCTACAACAGCTGATATTGGTTCAGATTTAGTAAATACTGCAGGAATTCTTGGTACTGATGTAAGAATCGGTGTCATTGACACAGGTACTGATTTCAGCAGTCCCGACATGGTCGATGCAATCGACTTTGGTGATGATGGGCTTCCGACTAGCTATGATCCAACTGGATATGGCTTTGGTTTGACTCTCTATCGAGTTAACCTAACCGTTGTTGAAAATGTAACAGCATGGCTAGGAGCTTCCGGATGGAACATGCTTAGCTTTCAAAAAGATGGAAAGTACTACATCAACACAACTAGCTACCAACATAACGGAGGAAATCCAAATGTTAACTACATGGGCGGTTATTACGACCTTGATTTCTTCTATGATGCATATGTTGCTGCTTGGTGGCCTGATGGGTACTGGGACAATAAACGACTCACCCTTAATTTGACGGACTTCTATTACAGCGTCATTAGACAACCTCTTGAAATTCCAGATCCAACCACAATTTCTGGTGGTGGTGCATCAACTATTGAAGTGAATACCACTTCTGGTGCAACTCAAGTTATTCCTTATGCCTGTCATGGTTATGTCATCCAGCGGAGATATGATCCAAGCATGAGAATATTCGTACCTGTCCTTGTTGTCAACTCTACAAAGGTTATCATTGACTGGGACACAGCTCGTGCGTGGACTGACTTCTGGAACCTCAACATAAATTGGGGTGCATATGACTTTAATGACACAGCCACCTGGACTTACTACGAGAATATGGGTGACTGGAGCTTTGCCGATGACCTTGCTGCAGGTGATTACTACACTCCTGATGGCACTGTTGCACACACAAACATGTACCATGTATATGGTGATGGTGCACGATTCGGTCTTGGTTTGCTTGCACATTGTTGGGAAGGTAATATCTTCGGTCTGGGAATGATAAACGGTATTGGTTTAGGTGGACGTGCGATTGCTATTCTATATGATGGTCAATCACACGGAACATTTGTTGCTGCACAGATTGCGAGTCGTGGACTTACACAATATCCAATTGGTCTGAATGGATCATTGGAATACTTGCCTGGTGTTGCACCAAACTCAACTATCATGTCTGTCATGACTGTTGGTATTGTATCTGAGTTCAACTCAATGCTTTGGGCTGCTGGTTTCGATTTCAATGGTGCCACTGGCTACTTTGAGTGGAACTATGAAAGTGGCCACCAGATGGACATCACGAGTAACTCGTGGGGCTGGGTAGCTGCACAGTACTATGAGCTTTGGGGTCAATATTCACTGCTTTATGCCGCTTTGGCAACTCCTGGATTCTTCAATGCTACATCCTATCCAGGAATGATTCAGTGTTTCTCAGCGGGTAACCAAGGCCCTGGCTACGGTACAACAACTCCCCCAAGAGCACCACAGTTGATCAATGTTGGTGCATCAACAAGCTATCACACCTTTGATAACTCCTATGGTCCAGATCAAGGTTCTGGCCAGATTGCTGACTTCTCATCTCGAGGTCCTCTAACTCTCGGCTACTCAAAGCCTGATGTATTGGCTCCTGGTAGAAATACTTGGGGACTAACACCCAACTATGGTGATGTTTTTGGTATACCTGGTTCCTATCCTGGATATGCGACATATGCTGGAACCTCTATGGCTTGTCCAATGGTTGCAGGTGTTGCAGCACTATTAGTTGAGGCATACTATGAGACAAACGCTGTCAAGGCAACTCCTGACTTAATCAAGACGATTATCCAGAGCACTGCTGATGACATCGGAATGGATGGTCTCTCCCAAGGTCATGGTATCGTAAACGCTTATGCAGCGTATGACTATATTGTGAATGATGTTGGTAATCTGTTCTATACATACGATTCAGTAGAAAACTGGGCTACAGCTACAACTGAAGCTTGGCAATCTAACATGAATCCATATGACCTTGACAACTTCGTCAACACAACTACTCCACCAACCAATTATGCAGATGGAAATCTGTACTTTGGTCTCCTGAGTGGCGGTGATACAGTCACCATGACCATTGAAGGTGATTATGGTGTATATGGCGACTGGGATTGGAGTGCTTGGGAATATGTCGAAGACACAGTATACACATTCACATATGAAACATCAATATACAACGAGTCAACTTCGACTGGTGGTGTTGATTCAATCAAAGCTGGATACTTTGACTTTGCGACTGAACTTGGAGTAAACTATGCTGATTTCTTAGCAGCACCATATGCAACAGTCTACATTACCGGCGATCAAGCCACTTTTGAAGATGATAGCATGTGGGCATTTGTGTTTGATTGGTCTGATACTGATCCGGCAAACGGAATACCTGATTACTACAATGCATACTATGATGTAGGTGATGAACTCACCCGAATTCAGTATGCTGGAGGCACAGGCAATGTCCTCAAGATTGACCTATCTGATCCAGATGGTCTCAGTAATCTATTCCCGAATCTTGGAATCGTAGCAGTTCATGATGACAACATTTGGGGTTGGCCATACACTGGTGGTAATACACTAGAAGTAACAGTTGTTACATGGCAACTTGTTGAGAATACAGCCGACTTCTCCTTTGCAGAAAACTCCGGTCTATGCGATGTCACTCTTGACGTTCCAACATTGGATACCTATGGTGTCCATCAAGGCTTCGTCATTGTGGATGATCTCGGTGGTACAACATACAAGCTACCTTACAGCTACATGGTCTATGCAACCTATGATACTGTAAATGCTACCTTGACTCTAGCTGATGGCATAAGTGGCAGCTGGAACCCATATGAACCCGGCGTAGTTTCCGCTGGTTGGGACTCTTACTACACTGATCTTTCAGCAGATCATCATTCATTTGTCGTTGATATGACAAATGATTCTGTCAACTACATTGCAGTACGTATTGAATGGACCAATGCTGACACTGACATGGATGTCGCACTTGTCGATATGGCAGGTACTGAATTAGGTCATTCTGCTAACTCAGTGAAGCTCACTGATACATCTGCTTTGATCATTGTTCCAGTAAATGGAGCAACAGGCAAGTACATTGTCTACACAACAATGAATGCAATGGACGGTAGCACCATGCCAGAGCCTTACACTCTGACATTCATGGGCTACAACGTACTCGACGAACCTACTCTTACTTTGAGTTGGTATTCACGTGATCATCCAACATACACAGAATTCACATCTGGTGATTCACTTGTTGGTGATCATGTTATCGTCAATGCAACTTGGACTGATGCAGACATGATTGGTCTACCAGAGTGGAAGATTGCATCACTTCAGATGAAGGTCCTCTATGGTACTCTGTTCTATGAAGAGGGACCAATGGTTCATGCAACCGATACCTCTCAATTCTCAGGCATCATTGATCCAGATCAGTTTGCTTGGGTGACAGTGCCAGATCTTCATGCAGGAGATGTTGCACGCTTCAGTTGTGACTTCGATACTGCTGACGCAGATATTATGGTGTGGCCTCCATCCATTCCAATGGAACAAAGAACCTATGGCAACAATATCGTAGAGATGGCTTCATCAGCAAAGCCCGAAGCTGACACAATCACTCTCACAGAAGATGGTGATTATGCCGTTGGTATCATGGACTATGCTGGTGATGGTGGTCTGTACTACCTTACCGTGGATACACGAGTTGGTCTTGAGCCTAATAGAGTGTCAGGAAAAACCTTTGAGTTAGATACATACTATCTCTTAATGAACCAGAGCTACTCAGTACTCATCAACAGTGAGACTGGGACAAACCTAGTCTGGAATCTTGAGATACCTAACGTCTTCATTGGTAACTTCTTTACACCAGATCTAGCTGTCAATGCTCCAACTCCTGTCGTTGGTGATGAGGATCGAACATTCGATATCTCATGGAACTGTACAGACAAGAACGCAGACGATACTAACTACTATGCTCTATGGTTGAGTAACAACGAAGGTGAGTCGTATATGCTGATAGCTCAGAACCTAACAGCAAAGACATTTAGGTGGAATTCAAGCGGATGGCTAGAAGACACCTATATGTTTAGAATACGAGCTTACAGCGTTGATCCCACTATGACTAGCTTGTTAGATATGTCTGATGTTCCTACTGGATACTGGCCAGGTGACTATTCCACTGGAGTCACGGCATTATTCAATGCTGGTGATGCTCCACAGCCGACAACCACAACGACCACGACCACGACCACAACGACCACAACGACCACGACCACGACCACAACTCCAACTGGAACCGGTCTTGATCCACTCATGATTGGTCTTGTTGGCGGTATTGGTGTTGGTGTCGTCGTGATTCTCATACTCTTCCTTATCAGGAAGAAGTAGGTTGAGTTAGACAGTCTTTAGTTTAATAGGGGGAATACTCCCCCTCCCCCCTCTTTTTTTCCATCTCTGGATGAAGAAATTTCACTATTTTTAACAACACATTTTTTGATAGAGAAAGATCGACTTGCTGTCACGAACTAGAATACTTCTCTAATTAGCATCTCTGAAATTTCCTTTCGCGGTCGTGGACTTGGTAGATCACCTTCAATCTTCCCAATTGGTATTAGAGCGACTGGTCGAATTTCCTCTGGAACATTCAAGATTTTTCTGACCTCTATTTCATTGAAAGCTCCCACCCAACATGTTCCATAGCCCTTCATGTGAGCTGCAAGGAGAATAGTCTGGGTGAGTGCTGCCGTATCTTGTAGAACATATAGCGTACCTCCTCTCTCACCATATCTATCTGCAGATTCTTGTGGAACTGCACAGATTACCAAGATTACTCCTGCTCGTTCGAGAAACGTCTGATTGTAAGCTGCAGTTGCAAGGTGCGCTTTTCTTTTTTCGTCTAACACTAGTACAATTCGCCAAGGTTGCTTGTTGCCCGCACTTGGTGCACTTAGACCTGTTTTGATAATCTCCATGATTTCATTTTCTGGGATATTTTCACGAGTGAACCTTCTTATTGACTGCCGTGTCCTGATTTTCTTAATACATTCATTATCCATCTATAGGACCTCTGGATTTACTATATTTGGTGGTCTCTCACCTGAAAGTGCAAGGATTAAATTATCCGCGCACATTCTTGCCATCGTTGCTCTTGTATTTAGACTTGCACTACCTATGTGCGGAACTATCACAACATTGTCCAGTTGGAGGAGTGGATTTTTTTGACTGATTGGTTCCTCTTCAAAAACATCAAGACCTGCAGCCCTTAACTTGCCCGTCTTAAGAACGTCATAGACAGCCATCTCATCTAAAACTGATCCTCGTGATGTATTGACAAGAATTGCTCCCTGCTTCATGATTTCAAGTTCTCTCTTTCCAATCATCTTAGTAGTTTCTTGTGTCAATGGGACATGTATCGTAACAATATCTGATTTTTGGAGAAGTGTGTCTAGGTCTACTGATTTTGCGCCTAGCCTATCACGTATCTCTCTAGTATACTCATTTTCTCTTCTGTTATAGTAAAGTACATTCATGTCAAATCCTAATGCTCTTTTGGCAACTGCACTTCCAATTCTACCTACACCAACAATTCCCAGTGTTGCTCCATAAACATCAATGCCAAGGAGAAGCTCAGGCCCCCATGCAACTTTCCATTTTCCTTCTCTGATGTATCTATCTGCTTCAACAATTCTTCTTGCTGTAGTTAAAATCAATGCCCATGTTAAATCTGCAGTTGTTTCAGTGAGAACACCAGGAGTATTTGTAACAATAATCCCTCGTTTTGACGCATGTTTAATTGCGATATTATCATAGCCAACAGCACATTGAGCTATTACTTCTAGTTTGGGCAATTTATCCAATAGATCACTGTCAATTGGATCTGAGAGTAGAGTGACCAATCCTTCACATTCTTTCGCATTGTTGATAATATCGTTACAAGTTGGTGGGAATTCTGATGACCAAACATTAGTGTCAAAATTCTCAGTAATTAACTTTAGTCCATTTTCTGGAATCTTTCGGGTCACAAAAACACGTTTCTTCAAATATTCAATCCTTCTTCCAGTTTCTACCTAGTCTATTCCTTTACTCTTCTTGAATTCTACGACATATCAATATTGGTCTTCAGTTGTGATTTAATGCTTAGAAGTCATGTCTTAAATTCTCTTCAATCATACAATCAAGACTACTGGGTGAGATTGGAATATGTCAACAGACCTTCCAAATAGTGCTGTGATTGTATTGAGTAGTCTCACATTCGAAGGACCTATGACACCAAAGTCAATTATTAGGGTGCTTAAACTTCCTTCTAGAACTGTAACCTATGCTCTTCGCACACTCGTAGATGAAGACATTGTAAGAAAGACTCCTAATCTTGATGATATGCGGCAACCCATCTATCATGTTAATCTAGAACGAGTAAGGGAACTTCAATTAATGTATCGTATTGATCAAGTTGCTCGATTACGAGCTGAAATAAGACATTGGGGATATACTTCTTTCTCATTTACAAAATAATTTATCTGCAATTCCGAAAACTGACTCTCCGAATATGAGTAACTACTCATATCTGCTATATTTCATCCTATCAATGCTCCGACCAGTTCTCTTATATTCGGTTTTGGATATCTTATAATGGGTAAGAAAGGCCCAATCAACTCAGGGATGGTAAGTAGTAAGATGTCCATTGAACTTCCTCGTAGTGCAATCATTGTTTTAGACCGATTGACCTCTGAAGGACCGATGACTCCGAAGGACATCAGTAATCGAGTAGACCTTGCTCCACGGACAGTGAGTTTTGCATTAAGGAAACTCATGGGGCAAAAATTATGCAAGAAGATACCCAATCTAAATGATATGCGACAGCCACTTTATGCTGCTGACATGGAGCGAGCAAGAGAGCTTCGAATCAGGTTTGAACACGTCTTTCGGCAAGTTCTTGTCTAGGTTCATGTCCTTCGAGTTAAAGCTCTGGATTATAAAAACCAAGAGCGATTATTCATGTTAGTCACATTTGTGCATGTGTATTTCACAAGAATGACTATGTTAATATTCCTGAATGAATTGGTTATCCTTGGTGAAAGCTTTGGCTCATGAAGGACTCGTACTTTTTCTATTTGCCCTTGGTGGATTACTATTTTTGGGATTTTATTTTGGACCAAACAGAGAAACACGACTAGTAAAAAGAAATGAGGGCAAAATAATGATGATTCCTTCTGCGATCCTCCTATTCGTTCTTGCCATTATTATCTTCAGTGGTGTAATATACTAGGAATATGGAGGATTAATACTCACAAGTCTACAAAGCGTTGAAGCAGAGACAAGATCTGCTGTTGTGCCAGGATTTAGTAAATTATCTTCCAGTTTTAATTTATCATCTAGTTGTAAGACTGATTCAACCAGTTCTTTATTTTCGTTCCACGCTCTTACTATTTGTATAGCTATCTCTTGGACTTCTTCAGCTTTTTTCTTTCCTGCCTTTTTAACAATAAGACCATCTGGTCTTTCTGATAATAGCCAGATATAGGTGCGGACTATTGCTTCTTCAATATCATCCAATCCTGTGGATATTTTAGATAGATATGGATGGATTCTATCCAAGACCATTGGAAAGTTATTTGCCCATTCATTACTTATCTCGTCAATTTTCGCAGACATTTTGAAAAGGTCTATTAATCGAATCTCATCTTGTTTGATATTCTCGATTACATTGGGATTTTCGAAATCGTATCGTGAATGAAGATTTGTCCATTCAGGTTCTTCTTTTATTTTTCGTCCTCCTGGAGGAGCTAACTGAAATGTTCGATATAGATGGATTGAATCACTAATTGATGTGTTTTCAATAATTCTAGACAGCTCATCTCTTACTGAGTCTATTGAAAAAGCACTCTGTTCCAGGACACTGGCAATGGCGACAGTCAACGGGACATATAGAAGGATAGAACCAAGTATTGTGTTTTTTGTGTTAAGTCCAGTTAGAGAGTCACTCACACATAACTCGATTAATTCACCAAGATGCACATCCTTGGGAGGGATCTCATTATGAGCCAATTGAGTTCCCCTCAATGCACATTGATACAAACCTCTAGAGATGAGAGATGCGCTAGTCAGAAAATGTCTATAATTCATATCCGAAAAAGATGCACCTCTGTTCACATTACCGGGTTTTGGAGAACTAGCTTCTAGAAGGAGGGACAACTGACCAAGACCAACAAGTCTCCAAGCAGTATCGTTCATTAATACTACATTACCCAATTGCCGTTTAAGGGGTATGGTTCATCACTAGAAAAAGATGTAAATAGGTGAAAATGAGTTTCCTCATGATGTACACATGAGTCTCCCTGCAAGAATATCGTTTTCTCAAATTGGCATTCTCGTATCAATCATCGTTTTTCTTGCTGTACGTGGTTTCTTTGTTCTCATGAATCTCCATGTTGGATTATTATGGACTCAAGCTGGTGGATATCTCCTAATAGCTATTCCATTAATTCCAACGATTATTTTGGGTTTCACAGCTTGCGTTATTTCATATGCATTCTCATATTTTGGACTATGGCTTATGGATAACGATTACTACATCATTGGCATCTTGACAATATTTTTGTCTGTAATTATAATACCTGGTGGTCTTGCAGTCTATTCATGGTTTGGATATCCCGCATTCTAATTGAAGGTTATTTTTGGAAGAATGTCTGATGCTCTTCCTTTTAGAACAATATCTGCCACATCATCTTTGTTTGTTCCGTCAAGGTTGATGAGAATTATTTTCGCTCCAGAATTCTTTGCAAGTTGAGGAAGAAAGGCCGCTGGATACACACTTAGACTAGTTCCTATCACCAACATCAAATCGGTCTTTTTACATAGTTCAATGGCATTACTCATTGGTTCCTCTGGAAGTGGTTCACCAAAGAGAATAGCTTCTGATTTTAATACTCCCCCGCATTTCTCACATTTTGGTGGAATTTCACCATTAGCGACACTCTGATGTACACTCTTTCCAACATATTCAGTCTTGCAATCAATACAATATGCATGGAGATAATTACCATGCAACTCAATGACTTTCTTACTCCCTGCAGATTGGTGCAGATTATCAATATTCTGTGTAATTACTCCTAATAGCTTTCCTCTCTCTTCCAGTTTCACCAGAGCTATATGCGCATCATTTGGTTTAGCTTTAAGTATAGTTTCGACCAATTCACGTCCCATTGTCCAAAACTTTGTTGGATCTCGTATAAAACTCTCAAAAGTTGCATATTCGTGAGGGTCATATCGTTTCCATAAACCTCCCTCTGAGCGAAAATCTGGAATACCCGAGTCCACACTTATTCCTGCACCAGTAAGTGCAGTGATATGCTTAGCTGCTTTAATGAATTCACTTGCTCTCTTGAGATCATTGTCTACTGTCATTCTTCAGCGCACTCGTTGGGAATTACTTGTTGATATTCTCTATCACCGTTTTAAGGATATACTAAATTCCTCTGTCGAAAAGTTTTTCTTTATTTAAAGTAGGATTCGCCCGAGTCACCTAGGGGAGCTGAAGTATTATTAACATGCTCCCGACCGGCACTTGTGTCGGCTTCCTTTCTGTACACAGCTGCTAGTCAAAGTAAAATATAGATAGGAAGATTGAAGGTTTCATGCGTGGCGACGAGAACAAGGATCAGGAAATTGATATGAGCTTGGATGACGATTCTACGAATGATGAAGACATCCTTGATATTATTCCTGAAGATCCTCTTCAAAGGCAATATGAAGTTGAATGCGAGAAATCAAAAGAATTGGTCGATCAGCTTCAGCGTATTCAAGCCGAGTTTGATAATTTTCGGAAGAGAATGGAGAATCGTTTCGAAGATATAACACGGTTTGCAAGCGAGGAAATCATTCTCAAAATGCTTGATGTCTATGATAATCTATTGAGGGCACTTGCCATGGATTTTGCAAAGAACCCTGAGGATGCTAAATCAGGCATAGAAGCAATTCAAAAACAGATGGATAAGATTCTTTCAAATGAAGGTGTTCGTCCAATTGAATCACTCGGGAAAGAATTCGATCCTTACTATCAAAATGCTTTGAATAGAATAAGTGATATTAAAAAGCCTAATGGAATTGTTCTAGAAGAATATCAAAGAGGATATATGTTTAAGGAAAAAGTTCTCCGTCCCGCAATTGTCTGTGTGAACCAGCATGATTCCCATTCTGCAGAAGAAAATAAAGACAATACAAATGATAGGAATTCGGAGGAACGTGGTGAATAAAGATGGCAGATAGAATAGTAGGAATTGACTTAGGTACTACAAACAGTGGCATAGCATACATGGAAGGTGGTAAACCCACTATAATCCCAAATGCTGAAGGGAAACGACTTACACCTTCTGTTGTTGGAATCACTCCAAAGGGTGAGATTGTTGTTGGTGAGCTAGCTAAACGCCAAGCCGTTTCAATGCCCGATAGAACAATACGCTCAATTAAGCGAAAGATGGGGCAAGATTACAAAGTAAAGATAGGCGAGAAAGAATATGCTCCGCAAGAAATCTCGGCGATGATTCTAACAAAGATGAAGCGCGATGCAGAAGCATACTTGGGAGAACCAATAAGACGTGCTGTCATTACAGTTCCAGCATATTTCAATGACAGCCAGAGACAAGCAACAAGAGATGCCGGGAAAATTGCAGGCTTTGAAGTGGAACGAATTGTGAATGAGCCTACTGCCTCTGCATTGGCTTATGGCCTCGATAAAAGTAAGGAGGTCAAAGTTCTAGTCTACGACTTAGGTGGAGGTACTTTTGACGTATCAATTCTAGATATTGGCGAATCTGAAGGAGAGGTAGTATATCAAGTACTATCCACGAGTGGTAATACACAATTAGGTGGTGATGATTGGGACAAACGAATCATTGATTGGATGGTTGATGAATTCAAGAGTCAAACTGGTGTTGATCTTACATCAGATTTGTCTGCAATGCAGAGAGTACGTGATGCTGCCGAGCAAGCAAAGATCGAGCTTTCAACAGTGATGCAGACCAACATTAATCTGCCATATATCACGGCTGATGCCAGCGGTCCGAAGCATCTCAGTCTTGATCTAACTCGTTCAAAATTTGATCAGATGACTGATGACCTTGTTGACGCTACAATGGGTCCAATCCGTCAGGCTCTTCAAGACTCTAAGTTGGAGCCAGAGCAAATAAGTAAAATTCTCTTAGTTGGTGGTGCAACACGGATGCCAATGATTCAGAAGGTAATTCGTGACCTTTTTGGGAAAGAGGGTGATAAAAGCATTAATCCTGATGAATGTGTTGCACTTGGAGCAGCAGCTCAGGCTGGTGTGTTGGGTGGCGATGTAAAGGACATTCTTCTCCTTGATGTAACTCCATTGACTCTAAGTATTGAAACGTTAGGAGGAGTTGCTACTCCACTCATTGATAGAAATACAACCATTCCTACTCGTAAGAGCAAAATTTTCACGACTGCTGTTGATGGACAAACTGCTGTGGATATTCATGTCGTTCAAGGTGAAAGAAAACTTGCCAATGATAATATGACACTCGGAAAGTTTCAACTTGTCGGTATTCCTCCTGCACCTCGATCGACTCCTCAAATAGAAGTTACATTTGATATCGATGCAAATGGAATAGTCAATGTTAAAGCAAAGGATCTTGCAACAGGAAATGAGCAATCAATCACAATTACTGCGTCAACAAATTTGAGTGACACCGAGATCAATCAAATGGTGAAAGATGCAGAAAAGAATGCAGAAGAAGACATAAGGCGATTGTCCAAGATTGAAACCAAGAATAACGCTGATCAGATGATTTACCAAGGTGAGAAGTTGGTGAAAGATCTTGGCGACAAAGTGCCCTCTGACCTGAAAAAAGAGCTTGAAACGAAATCCGGAGAACTAAGAAAAGCTATTGAGTCAGATGATTACGAAAAGATGAAATCAGGTACAGAGGAAATTCAGCAAATCATTTACAAGATTTCTGAGAAAGCATATGGTGCCGCAGGTCCTAGCCAAGCAGGATTTGATCCCTCTCAAATGGGTGGTTTTGATCCCTCGAAAATGGCTGGAGCCAAAAAAGAAGGCAAATCCAAATCTGACGACATTTCTGATGAAGATGTTGTAGATGTAGATTTCGAGGATCTTGACTAGATTACAATAGAGGGTGAATTTCTTGGCAGAGGATGATTATTATGAAATCCTAGGAGTAGGACGTAACGCTACGCAAGAAGAGATAAAGAAGGCGTATAGAAGTCTAGCTAAGAAATATCACCCCGATAGAAATCCAAATGACAAATCTGCTGAAGAAAAGCTCAAGCACATAAATGTCGCATATGAGGTTCTAAGTGATTCTGAAAAGCGAGCAAACTACGACCGTTGGGGAACTGCTGACGCTCAAGGTATTGATATGGGTGGATTTCAAGATATCTTCAGTTCACTCTTCAGGGGCTTTGGAGGAGATTTTGGTTTTGGCGATTTTGGCTTTGGTCGTCGAGGTCGCGCAGGCCCTCCTCCAGGTCAGACTCTCCGCATTACAATCAATTTGACCTTTGATGAAGCCTTCTTCGGTGTCAAAAAGGAAATTGCCTTTGATAGGAATATTCATTGTGAAACCTGTAAAGGTTCTGGAGCTGAAATAGGTAGTTCACCAAAAACATGTCCTACTTGTCGGGGACAAGGTCAAGTTGCTCGATCGATGGGTTTCCTAAGTGTAGCACAGACATGTCCCACATGTCAAGGATCCGGACAAACAATTGACAAACCATGCAAGGCATGCCGTGGCACGGGACTTCAAAAAGAACGCAAGACTGCTGAAATCCCCATACCTGCAGGTGTTGAGGATGGACAGGGAATCCGTATTTCTGGCGGTGGAAATGCAGGAATGCGGGGTGGACCCCATGGCGACTTAATCGTGATGTTCTCAGTTGAACCTCACAAACTCTATGTTCGAAGAGGTCTCCACGTCTATTTGGAGCATGAAATTCCCTTTCCTATTGCTGTAATGGGCGGAGATGTAATTGTGCCAACAATGAGAGGTGATAGTGTCATGAAAGTCAATAAAGGCACTGAGAGTGGAGCACTCTTTCGAATGAAAGGAAAAGGTGTTCATACTGAAGATGGTAGAAAGGGCGACCAACTCGTTCGTGTTAAGATTCAGATTCCACGAAACCTTACGAAAGACCAGAAAGAGTATCTAGAGCACTTTTCAGATTATTTTTCTTAGAAGTCTAAAGGCTTGCACAAACATGCTCGCATCTTTATTTTTGGGAATGCATGCGTGTTGGCTGGTCGGATTATCCATGCAGTATCCGCACCTCTTCCTGTTCCAGCAATACAAATAACATCTCTATTGACTGGTGCAAATCCAGCATCAGCTGCCATCATTGCTATCTCGCAGCATACTTTGGTTCCCTGTCCAAAGGTTCTGTATGCGACAGCTAAAATCTCTGTTGTCTGCCATGATCCAAGCTCTCTTCTTATGCCCCGGGGAATTCCAGCAAAGGCATGAGTAGTAGTTAAAATGGATGCTCCTTCAGAGAGTATCTTGTTTCGTAACTCATCATCAAGTTCATTTTCATTTGGAGCTACAAATCCTGTTTGATGTGTTACAACTATCACTTTTCTATCTTTAAATGTCTGAGAGGCTAGTAATCCTGTTTTTCCTTCAGTTGTTGCAACGACTATATGCTCAATTTCACTATTTGATTTGAGGAACTCTCCAACTATTGAAAATACTTCTCTTGTATGCTCTGATGATGCTTCATTGAAATATACTGTTTTTACTTCCATGTTTATCACATTCTCAAATTTCTTATTTATTCGCCAATCTGCTTAGCCCGGACAAACCATTCGATAACTGCAAAAGCTATTAGGACTATAACAGTAAGGTAGAAGTCAATAGCACCCTCAGTAATTATTGATACAATCCAAGCTGCGAGTATCGCCACGATGACTGCAGCAACTAATCTAATTGAATAGTAACGTAACTTACTTTGCCTCTTTATGGATATACCTTCTTGAATTTGCTCAACACCATACTCTTCAGCTATTTCTTCTGGTGTTCCAAGTTCATCCAGGACCTCGATGATCAAATCTTCTTCAATTTCCTCTTGGTTATTCTGTTTCTTATTCTTTAGAGCTTCGTAGATGTGTGCTCTTATATCATCTAAGAGATCCTCTGTTTCGAAATTATCAGGTAATAATCGAGCTATTCTTTTGATGTATTCATCAATTACCCGTTTTGTAGAATCCTCACTCACTTTTTAGTACCTCCAATTTTTCGAAAATATTTCCAACGATAACTGATAATTGTCTATAGACACGATCTCCCTCGCCAGTTAGAACATACACTTTTCTACTCGGTCCAGAGTCAGACCTCTCATCATGTACATTCAGCAATCGTTCTTTTCGGAGTCTGTGTAGAATAGGATAGAGAGTACCTTCCTTTACTTGAAGCAGACCATCAGTTCTCTCTTCCAGCTCTCTAACTATTCCATACCCATGAATTCCCTCTTCATGACGCTTTACAATTGCAAGGACTGCATATTGAAGAATTCCTCTTCTAATTTCTACTTTCCAAGTTTCCTCAAAGCTTGGTCCTTTTTGCAATTTACGCAATCCTCTCTATGGACAAAGTATAGATTTGTCAACATGTCCTTAAGGTTGTCTGTTTCAAGCAATATCTACATCATGCCTTCTTCCCTGTATTCGAGTTCTGAATTCAGTCCAGATTGTTGAGGAATATTCTTTTGGTTCTCTAATCAGGAGATTGAAAAATGATGTAACAAATCGGAGAACGCCACTAAGCATTAGCATTGTAAATACAGCAAAATGCTCACTTGCCGTAAAAGTTGAGATGAATTGACCTATAATACCTGCAAAAAATGCTCCCATTAATAGAACCAATCCTGTGAAAGTATTATACACTGCAATATGTGCACCTCTCTCCTCAGGAGGGGCTATATCGTAGATATATGCAGTGATCGCATTAACAGTGGCAGCTGATGAGATGCCAACCACAGTATTTGCAGCACAGATCATCCAGACATTTGTAGCAAGTGCATACATGATTGGTACTAAAAAGTAAAGGCTACGTCCCATTATTATCAAAGGTTTTCTTCCAACTCTATCGCTCAACCTACCAAACGGAATCGTGAAAACTCCAGTAGATAACGTCATTACAGCAGATGCGAAGGCAATCTCGAAGATTGAGTTATGCAACCAATCTCGTTGAACAACGATAAAATATGGCCATGCCATCGACATTGAAAATGAAAAGAGTGCTGCTATGAAGCTGAATCTTCTAAAATCTCCTGATTGCGATAACAGACGAAGTATTGGTGGGAACTTTCTTGGTCCATTTGATACTTTTTTTTGTTCTTTTATTGTCAATGAAAGTATAGATGATATAATCCCTACCGCAGCTGTAAGCATAAAGGGAAGATAAAATACTTCTCTCCATGCTTCAACAGTTGGGAATAAAATGGGGCCCGTATCCCCAAATGATGAACGCAAGAAAGGAAGAATTCCTGGAATTGTAGTAAGAAATCCTGATATGAGTGTAGCAACAAGCGAGGCTACATTTGTACATATTCCTAATTTACCTAGTTCACTTCCTCGATTGTTTTCTCCCATAAGCCCTCCTACTAATGATAACCATGTTGGAATTTGAATACTAAATAGCATTGATTGAATGGCATATATGATGAGTATATCAATTGGAGTTGCTGCCCACAGAAACAAATAGACAAAGGTAAGCCCCATAAGGGTGCCAAAGGCTACAAATGCTTTAGTATGCCCCACTTTATCTGATGTTGCTCCCCAAACAGGTTGCAGCACTGTGGGTGCGAAGGTGCCAACACTTCTGAATGCGCCCAATTGTGTAAAATCCTTGGCGCCGTACAGATATGTTTGCATATCCACTAGATATGTTTGTAAGAATGGTGAATGGAGTCCAACTGCAAATTGCGTTAAAGATCCAACAATAAACGCCTTTGCGGGAAGTCTAGGTTCATCAAAGATCTCCTCTTTGTCTTGAATCAAAATATCCTAACACCTTGCATCTCGATGGCTACCAGTTCTCCTATTAACTCTAGTTCTATTGGCCATATTCAATCTTGTTTCTCATACCGTCAAAATTATGTGGGAGCTTCTTTAATGATGCATAGGTTGTGAAACCAATATTATGCTCGAGGCTTCAATTTACAGAGAGCGAATAAACAAGCTCCAAGATAAACTTGAGGAAACAAGTGCATGTTTTGCCTTACTAACGCCTTCTCCCAACTTTCAATATCTTGCTGGTTATGACTATCTAATGAGAGAGCGTCTTGTTGCTTTACTGATTCCTCGTGGAAGTGAACCATTTATCGTTGCTCCAGCATTTGAAGTGGCAGATCATTCACACAACACATGGATTAAACATTTCATTCCTTGGGAAGAGGATGAAGATCCATACCTGAAGATCAAGAACGAATTAAGCATAGCTGGAGAAAATCCGATTATTCTCCTGGACGAAAATCTTCCTCTGGGAGTGTATTGGAAGCTTGAACAGATGTTTACTGGGTTCAAGAATGCTTCATCAATTACTCCTATTATCAATGAAATGAGACTCTTGAAATCTGAGGCTGAGGTTTCATTAATGCGTAAAGCAGGCAAGATTATTGACCTTGCAGTAATGAAAGCTTTCAACAATGCTGAACTTGGAATGACTGAACTCGAAGTCCAACAGTTAGTCCATAATGAGATTCTACGAAATGGTGGAACGCCAACATTTGCTGCAATTCAATTTGGTGAGAACAGTGCTTTACCCCATGCAGATTCCAGTATACGTGAGTTGAGAAAGGGTGACATTGTTCTGATGGACTGCGGTTGTTCATTAGATGGCTACAATACTGACATGACAAGAGTTGGTGTCTTTGGTAATGCCACTGAGGAAATGAAACGTCTATATTCAATTGTTCTCAGAGCTGAAGAGACATCGATTGAGAAGATTGCCAAAGGAATGGCTTGTGGAACTGCTGATGGGATTGCCCGGAGAATAATAAGTGATGAAGGATATGGTGACTATTTCACTCACAGATTGGGCCATGGAATTGGTCTTGAAGTGCACGAACCACCTTATCTAGTTAGAGGTAGTTCTATGACCCTTAATCTTGGAATGTGCCATAGTATTGAACCTGGAATCTACTTGGAAGATAAATTTGGAATTCGTATTGAGGACTTAGTATGTATTCGTGAGGATCATCCTGAGGTATTAACATATAGTCCGAAAACTCTGATTGAGATGGACAGTTAGTCATCTATTCAGTATCAAGTTTATGGGATTCTTCATCAGATTCATGATCTGATTTGGCAAAGATTTCATCCATTTTCTTCCTGTCTTCTTCAGAGAGATTCTTCATTGCCTCAGCAGATTGCCTAAGCATTTGAGTCATAATTAGAGAATACAATGCAGGAATTGTAGTCAAGGTTTCTCCTCTCTCTTTAAACATCTGTTCAGCAAGATCTCTAGATTCTTTCAATGTTTCCTTACTTACTTCACCTTTACCTATTCCTGGACAGTCTTTGGTGCTAAGATAGTACTTTTCACCATTGTATTCTAATGGAAATGATCTGCAAGAAAGAGGTCTCGAATAACGAATCTCGCAGCCATTTGCTTCTTCATTATAAAAAATACAAGCAGTAGTATTTTCGTTACTGACCAAGGGTTTTCTCATCATTTCAAGTGACAATATTCCTTGTTCTGATTCTGGCATTTTCAGAGTAACACCATGCAAGATTTTCATGAGGTAACCTTGAGCAGTCCATCGAGAAAGATCTCCTAATGTCACATCTACATGTGGCCTAATATGGCACGATCTTGTTTCGCATTTTTGCTCTAGACATTTGAATATATATTTTGACTTTTCAGACATATTTTCCACCAAGATTAGGAATTGAAATTCGTTTGATTTTAATTCATCTTTATTTTTTTCGTAATATACATTTTCTACACGAGTCGGCAGGTTTTTTTATACAACCAAGATTTTCTGACCACAGCTCAAACAGTATTTCTGTTATGATTTGGAGTACTCAAAATGGCTCAGGATTCCTGGTATAATAATGACATCGAGCACGTTTTGCGTCGGTTAGAGACTTCTCTTGAAGGATTATCTAATGAAGAAGCAGACGAGAGACTCAAAGAATACGGTCCAAATGAACTCCTGAAAACTGGTGGAATACATCCTTTCCGTATGTTTATTGAGCAATTTATGGATCCAATGGTCTTCATCCTTCTTATTGCAATTATGATTTCCCTTATCACTCAATATCTTGATGGTGAAGGTCTTATTGACGCAATCGTCATCGCTGCAATTGTCATTTTCAATGCAATATTTGGATTCATTCAAGAATACAAATCCGAACAAGCATTGGAAGCTCTTAAGAAAATGGCTGCACCAAAAGCTCTGGTGAAAAGAGATGGCAAGTGGAACACTATTGATTCGAGAGATGTCGTACCTGGAGATCTCATTGGTCTCGAGTCTGGAGATCTTATCTCAGCTGATGGACGAGTAATCTATGCCGTTGGTCTCTCCGCAGATGAAGCACCACTTACTGGTGAATCCCTAGCAGTACGAAAAATAATTGATACAATAAATCTGGAAAAACCAGTTGTTGGCGACATGAAAAACATGGTCTTTCAAGGCACTACTATTACTGCTGGGAAAGGCAATGCAATTGTGACCGCAACCGGGATGGGCACTCAGTTTGGAAAGATTGCTGAGATGGTCCAACAAAGCGATAAAAGCATGACTCCGCTTCAAGAAGACCTTGATGACCTCGGTAAGAAGCTTGGTGCATTAATCGTTGTCCTTTGTGTCATTGTATTTGGGGCTGAGGTAATCAAATCTGTCTCTGATTCAATAATGGAAGAATTACTTGCAGCAATTGCGTTAGCAGTTTCTGCAATTCCTGAGGGTCTACCTGCAGTTGTAACAATCACTCTGGCAATTGGCGTTCAACGAATGGTTCAGAGAAATGCAATTGTCCGAAGACTTCCCTCAGTTGAAACCTTGGGTTCTACTACCGTCATTTGTTCAGATAAGACTGGTACAATTACAAAGAATGAGATGACTGTGACCACACTCTTCACAAATGGAATGACTATTTCTGTCAGTGGTGTTGGATATAATAAAGACGGTTCTTTCACGCGTGCCAGTGAACCCTATGATGTTTTGAGTGACGCTCATACAGTTAAGTTATTCGAGATTGGACAGCTGTGTAGTAATTCACTATTGCAGCAAGATCAGTCTGGACATTCTGATTGGACAATTGTAGGGGATCCAACTGAAGGGGCTCTATTGGTCCTTGCTGAGAAAGCTGGAATACAATATGAAAGCACACACAGCCGTTTCAGTGAAATCACAGAAATATCGTTTGATTCTGCAAGGAAACGAATGACTTCGATCAATAAAGATCAGGATGGAATGCTTATCGCATGTTCTAAAGGAGCTCCTGAAGTCCTGCTCCCATTGTGTACTAAAATCTTTGAAGACGGTGAGATAAAACCTCTCAACCAAGAGATGAGAGATTCAATTATAGAGATAAACGCAGGATTAGCTGAGAATGCTCTAAGAGTCCTTGCTTTTGCCTATAGAGATTTGGATGAGGAAATTAATAACTGGGAGCCAGAACAGGTTGAACGCGAACTAATCTTTGTTGGTCTCATCGGTATGATAGATCCACCACGAGATGAGGTTGGCGATGCTATTCGTGTATGTAAAAAAGCAGGTATCCGACCGATTATGATTACTGGTGATCATAAACTAACAGCCCGAGCTGTTGCTGCAGATGTTGGACTGATCAAAAGAGATGGTGAGGTACTCAGTGGAGCTGACCTTGACAAACTTAGTGATGAAGAATTTAATGCTGCAGTCATGCGTTGTAATGTCTTTGCACGTGTTGCCCCCGAACATAAAGTGCGTATAGTCAAGACGTTAAAGGATAATAATGAAATTACAGCAATGACTGGTGATGGCGTCAATGATGCTCCCGCTGTGAAAGCTGCAGATATTGGCATATCGATGGGAATCCGCGGATCTGATGTTACAAAAGAAGCCTCTGATGTCATTCTAACAGATGACAATTTTGCAACTATTGTTTCTGCTATTGAGAAAGGTCGTGAAATTTATTCTAATATCCGTAAGTTTGTACGATTCTTGCTCTCTGCAAACTTCGATGAAGTATTTTTAATATTCACCATTATCATGATAGGCTTGCCACTTCCTATTACAGCAATACAGATTCTTTGGCTTAATTTGGCAACTGATGGTTTTCCAGCTCTTGCACTTGGTGTTGACCCTCCTGAAACTGGCGTGATGGATAGACCTCCAAGAGAACCCGGTAAGAAGATGATGGATAGAGGAATGGCGAAATTCATCGTTATAGCAGGCTTTGTTGCGTTTCTGGCATCAACGACAATGTTTCTGTATATTTTATGGTTCTATGGAGGTTGGATTCCTGGTATTACCGGTCCAACGGTCAACTGGGAAACTGATGTAGCCAATGTGGCCACAGGATTAACATGGGCAACAGTCTTATCCCATGCTCGTTCAGCCGTATTTGCTAGTGTTGTAACTTTTGAACTGTTGTTTGTTTGGAATTGTCGAGATGAGTATCATCCAGTATGGCGCACAGAAATTAGAAAGTCAAAGGTTCTCATGAGCGCAGTATTACTATCTGCATTTCTAACATTGATGACTATATACTTTCCACCATTTGCAATGGTCTTTCAAACGATGCCCTTGAATGCTTTTGATTGGGTGATTGTTCTCTTGACATGCTTGCCTGCATTACTTATTCCATCACACAGGATTTTCGGACATCATAAAGAGAAAAAGCATGATTAGGTTGGGAGTCGTTTCTCTAACCAATCCGCCATATCTGAGAGAACCTGGTCTCTCTCTGGTTCCATATGGAGCTCGTGATAGAGACCATCATATAATTTCCAAGTCTTGTCCTCTGACGAGAGGGTTTCAAAGAATTCCCTACTTCTCTGAGGATTCACAAGTTTGTCTGCACCTGCTTGCTGCAAAAGAACAGGCAAATTAATTTGAGATGCTGATACGAATGCGTCATCCGATGCTTTCAGTCCTTCAATTCCAAAACGTGGAGTTACATAATCAACGCGTAGTGGATCTGTTTCATGCTCTTTGATGACACTAGGATTTCGAGATGCATCTTCAAAATTGAGACCGCTAGAAAAGTATCTCTTCACATTCAACAAGGATAGTATTTGCCCAGCCATCTTAGTTAATCGTCCAATTCCCAAGTTTTGGCTGACTGCAGGACAATGCAGAACAAGTCCGTCTATCTCTCTTGGGTATGTCCTTACATATCTGATTGCTATTACTCCTCCTAACGACGAACCAAATAGAAATGTAATCTTGTTTAGATACCTGTCTTTAATCTGCATTATGAGATTTTGAACATCCTCAGTATATTCATCAAATCTCATAACATGACCTTTCGATCCAGAATAATGTCCAAATCCTCTAAGATCTGGAATAAAGACTGCGAATCCCCGATCTGCAAAATACTCTCCCAAGTCTTTAAAGTCACCTGCATGACTTCCCAATCCGTGAAGTGCAACTAGTAACGCTCGTGGTTTGTCATTATCAGGTTTCCATAAAGACATGAACATGTGTGTTCCATCATATCCGATGCATTTGGTTTCCTCGTATTGCATGGAAATCACAATACATCATTATGAAAAACTGCTATTTATCTTATCACAAAAAGAGAAGAAAGATGACCAATAGAGGTCATCTCTGCAATTATTTTATCAGAATCTCATTGGTTTTGGCTCTTCTCCAGAGTAGTCGTAAAATCCTTTGCCTGACTTTCTACCAAGCCAACCTGCCCTAACCATCTTTCTCAAAAGTGCTGGGGCTCTGTATTTACTATCTTTGAATTCTTCAACAAAATAATCACTGATGTAAAGCAATGTGTCGAGTCCAACAAAGTCTACGAGTGTAAGAGGTCCCATCGGCCAATTTAGACCTAATTTGATTGCCAGGTCCATATCTTCTACGGTGGCAACTCCCTCTTGAATTGCGAAAATAGCTTCGTTAATTGCAGGAACTAAGATTCTATTTACTGCAAACCCAGGAGCTTCATTGACAAGGACAGTCTTCTTTCCAGTTTTATGAGAAACTTCCTCAATGATTTTCACTGTCGAGTCATCTGTAGATTGGCCCTTTATGATCTCAACCAAACCCATAACGGGAACTGGATTGAACCAATGCATACCAATGAACTTGTCTGCTCTTTTTGTCACAGCTGCCATCTGAGTTATACTGATGCTTGAAGTATTAGAAGCAAGAATCGCATGTTTGGGTGCAGCTTCGTCGACTTCTTTCCAAGTGTCCAATTTCAGCTTGACCACTTCAGGTATCGCTTCAATGACGAGATCAACATCTTTTACAGCTTCTTTTAGGTCGATGACTCCTTCTATTCTTCCAAGGATTTTATCAGCCTCTTCTTGAGTCATTTTGCCCTTAGCAACTCCTCTATCAAGATTCTTCTTTATTGTCGCCATTCCATTATCGATGAAACGCTGTTCAATATCTCTCATTTTTACATGATACCCAGCTTGAGCACAGACATGAGCAATTCCATTGCCCATCTGTCCTGCTCCTAATACTGCAATCTTCTTGATCTCCATATTATCACCGCATGTAAGCAAGACACGCACATCGCTCCATACAGCATCTAAATATGTCTATTGATTTGAGGTTATGGTTAACCATTGTCTAAACAGTTTCAATTATTAGGACAGATATAGCAATCAACCAATACTTTGGAGAGTACTGGATGACAGAGAGTAATATTGCGTCTGAGGTAGAATCACTGAGACCTTTTGCTATTCTTTGGGGTGGTCAAGCCACTTCTTTACTTGGAACTAGAATTGTCAGATTTGCTCTAGTGTGGTGGGTGACAGACTTAACAGGTTCTGCCACAGTATTAGCTTTAGCAACTATCATGTCACTCTTGCCTCAGGTTTTTGTTGCACCATTTGCAGGTTCTTATGTTGATCGTACTAGTAGACGCCGAGTAATGATGGTTGCCGACTCTCTAACAGCACTCTCGATTCTAGTGCTATCATTTCTCTTTGCACTTGGAATAGTTGAGATTTGGCATCTGTTTGTCATAATGCTCGTTGGTGCTCTTTTTGGAGCATTTCATTTTCCTGCAATGCAAGCATCTACAACATTAATGGTCCCGCGAAAACACCTTGCTCGAGTAGGTGGAATGAATCAAGCACTTAATGGTGCATCCAATATTGTTGCTCCGCCACTTGGAGCAGTATTCTATGCACTCTGGCCGATGCAAAGTATTTTGATGATTGATGTTAGTACTGCTATTGTTGCAGTCTTTTGTATTGCATTAATTACAATTCCACAGCCTGTCCGTGAGCGCTCTATAGAAGAAACCTCTGTGTTAACCGATATGAAGGAGGGGTTTGTTTTTCTAAAAGGTTGGAAAGGTGGTCTCCTCCTTGTCATTCTAGCCATGCTATTGAACTTCATTGCTGCCCCCGCATTCAATCTCTCGCCAATCCTTGTTAAGAATTACTTCTTAGGAGGTGCTGAGGAGTTAGCAATTCTTGAATCATTTGGAGCAATTGGAGTGGTAATAGGTGCCGTGCTTCTAAGTATTTGGGGTGGTACGAAACGGAAAATTGTCACTGCCCTTGGAGCGTTGACACTTGAGGGTATTGTGACAGCTATGATTGGTTTTGTTCCTCCAGATTCGTTCTTTATCGCAGTTGCGCTATATGCTGGCGTTTGTTTTCTGAATCCAATTGTCAATGGTGCATTAATTGCGATATTCCAAGCCACAATTCCCCCTGAGAAACAAGGGCGAGTCTTTGCACTCGTTATATCTGGAGCAACAGCAATGATGCCCTTAGGATTAGCAATTGGTGGGCCTATTGCAGATTATGCTGGAATCACCTTTTGGTTTATTCTTTCTGGAATCATCACTACCGCTTTAAGCATCGCTGCCTTCTTTGTAAAGCCGCTTATGGCAATCGAAGAGTATGCTGACTATGGTTCATCATCAGATAAGGAAGTCAATATCGATTATGTCAATGAAGAATTTCGGACCTACGACATTGAGGATACCTGAAATACTGCTAAGCCATACTGGTGAAAACTGTGAGATGCTTTACGATCTCCTTTCATATCTAAATGTGCATCGTTTATCCCCAGACGCTATTGTTTCATGTCTGGTGAATTTTACCCAATCCTGTATGACACTAGCGATAAGTCGGTCATATTCACAGAGAATGGGTCCCAATTCAGGTCTACCCGCTTCTTTTAGGATTTCAAAGTACAGACATCTTCCAATATTGAATTCAAAACAATTTTCATCATTTTCAACTTCCATAGCTTTGAAATAATTATTATTGTAATTGGCTGCGTTCCCTTTTCTTAACCAATCAACAAACGCACTCCATGGGTCCTCAGATTTCAAGAGTTCTTTTACCTCTTCTTGGAAATAATCATTCAACATTGCCTTATAGATCGAAAGCACCGCATCTCTTAGATCCCCATAAGACGCCCTTACCTCCAACAGAACATCATCCATTGCCATAAGAAAGAACGAATTGACACCATGGCGTTTAGCCAAATCATCCGGTAACATTTGAAAATAGTTATTATAATGGATCTTAAATTGTCTATCATATAATTGATGAAGACCCTTTCCTTTTAACTCACCAAATTTTCTAACAAGTTCTTTCTCAACAAAACCTGAGAAATAATCAATTAACTGCTGAATTGGGTTCTCTTCAGTCATATTTACTTGCAACTCGTATTTGTTTTAGAGCCTTTGTATAGTCACATCATGTGACTACATCATGTGACCCCAAGAAGTGGCTTCGGTATATATACTAATTCTGAACAGTATTCAGTGTGAACTATTATGGCTCTAACAACGAACAACCGAACTGAACTGGTGCAAAGGCACAAGAGAAATCCCCTCTCCACAGAGGCTGTAGCATACGCTTACCTATACCGGAGGTAATTCAACAATGGCAATGTCAGCTAATTACAGAGCTGATACAATTTGGAAGCAGAAATGTCATCACATCTCCTCTGAAGCCATCACTTATGCCTATAGGACTGTTGTGAGGTAGATAATATGATTGGTTCTGATTATGGTATTTGCTGGATATTCTCTGGTTCATTAATATGGTCACCAAGTGGCCAAAAAATGAGCACTTCGTATCAGAACAAGCATTAGCTGTGACCACACAATAAGAGAGTGTGAAATAATATGGCTCTGTCAAATAACTCACAAAATAGAATCTCGAAATATAGGTGGCCTCACAGTATTCAATGTACTGATGCATTGACTTTCGCTTTTACATATCGGAGGTAGGCTTATTGAACACAAAGAAATCAAAGAGAACTCATCGTGCAATCTCTACCCGTGCGATCACCTACGCTACTTACAGAGGTAGATTATCTTGCTGAGAATGAATCCATTAATTCCATTGGATATTCATCATTCAAAAATAGTCTACTTCATAAACACAAATCACACAATAGTTTGCAAATCAAAATATTACTTGCTACAAAATACTAATAATGAACCATATAAAATTAATGGTTTGCGTGACAAACCTTATAAACGTTTGATGCTCACATAAAACTAAGGTGAAAAAAATGACCCTACCGACACCGTCAGACAAGCCCTGCTTGACACAAGAGAATAGGTCGGTATGTGTCCAATCAATTGGAATGCTTTGCTACCGTGACCAGATTATTTCGAGATGAGTCATTTAGTTCACTTGCGCTTACACAAGGCAAATACACTCCTATCTCCACAGCGGTCCTGGTTGTGTGATCTCAGGGCCGCTGTAACTAAAAGGAGCTCTGAAGGACATGAATAACATAGATAACAAATCAATAAATAACTACGAATCTTGCCACTATCATTCAATTGAGATTCAGAGAGTCTTCTTAAAGCAAAATTCTACATTTATCCAAAATAAGAGAGTGATTCTTCTATGAGTTGGATGAAATCTTTTCTTGGACTTCCAGATGCAAATGATAAGGTTCTTCGTTTAGCAAAGATAATGGCTATACTTGGACCCCTTGCCAACTTTACATTTGTACTCTCCACGACCTTCTATGTTATCTTCGTAGCGGAGGCTCTTGGTGGCGGTCCTGGAATGTATCTGAAGGGTATGGGACTTGTTGGCACTCTTGTCGTCATTGAAATGGTTGTTCAGATAGTTTTTGATTATCCCACTGGTGCAATTGGTGATTGGATTGGTCAAAAATGGATAGTAGCTTCAGCCGCAATCTGTTATGCTGCGTCCTTCTTTATGCTCTCGACAGTAACAACAGGAACGCCTTTCCTCTATCTTGTTATCATATATCTTCTAACCGGATTAGCCCAGTCTCAACAGAGTGGCGCATATGGAGCTTGGTTCGACAATAATTATCGTGTTGCTATGCCGGGTGATAGCGATAGGAAGCAGTATGGAGTCTTCTGGGGCCGCATGGGTATGCTCATGCAGATCGTGGCTACAGCTTCTCTCATTCCTGGAAGTATTTTGGCAGTGGTCATTTCTAGAGCGTGGGTCTTCCAATTTCAGGGCGTTCTGGCAATCATTCTTGCAGTTTTGTCTTTTATATTAATACGCGATTTTCCGGAAGTTGAAGAGCAGAGAGAAGAACGTCCCAATTTGAGTGAATACTTTGGAATTCTAAAGGGTGGCGTTAACTTTCTCTTTAGATATCCATTTGTCAGATATATTGTCATCGGGAGTATGTTAGCAACTAGTTCAATCATGGTCTGGGGTAATCTAATACTATTCCCCATGTACTATATGTACCTCATCACAGATGTTGCGGTCGCCAGTTTCAGAACCCTCTTATTTACGCCTGGAATATTTGCTCAAGAGCGATCAGGTATCTGGTCAAGACGTTTTGAACCTAAGAAGTGGATTCCTCGATTCAGACTTATTCAGACCTGTGGCTTTGTGTTCTTTTGGGTCTTTGCAACCATCATGTTCCTGTTTCCACCGGCTGATACCGCATCGGTCAATATATTCACAATCTATTGGCCATTTACGGGTATTGAACTTCTCACATTGCCTCTTGAGAACATCTTGCCAATTATTCTGATTTTCTCCACTTTCGTTCTCACATCTTTCTTTGGTGGATTTGCTGAAATTCTCACCCAACGTGTCTTGTTGGATGTAATTCCAAATAAGATTCGAAATAGTATGTATTCTCTATCTCCAACATTAGCAACACTTTTTGCTATTCCTCAGATTGCAGCCTTTGGTTGGTTGATCACAATTATTGGTTTTCCTTTAACTCTAGCTAGCTGCGGTGTCGTATCTCTCGCTGGTGTTCTTCTCATAGTTCATGGATTCAGGCATGAAATTCCTGAGTTAGAAGAAGAGACTTGGTCTGATACACAAAAGATTGTCTTAACCGAACCCGATGCGGTTTTAAAAGATGAGACTCCTCCTCTAGCAAAGAAACTCAAAGATGAAATGTCGGTTGAAGAATAAAGCTACTAGAGCTGCTTATTAGCAGCTCTTTCCATCTTTTGTTACTGCTTCGATTTAGTCACGACAAAGTTAATAGATATCAAGTCATTGGTGCTGATGTGATTAGTAATGAGTGATCGACCAGGATTTCTTACGGTATCATATGGCGGTTCAGGACTTGAAACCTTGAACTATGAGCGAAAAATGGTCCGTGAGAAAGATGTAAAATTTGATGGAGAGGATGGATCTCTCGAGCTAACTGACGTACGCCTTGTTTGGTATAAGGCACCAAAGAAGCAGAGTGGTTTCAAGAAATTTGGTGCTCTTGCCGGTGCTATCGCTGGTGCTGCGCTTTTGGAGGGTGCTGGAAGGCAGATTGGCGGTATTGGCGGACATGCCCTACGAAGCGCAGGTCGTGGAATCGGATACGCTGCTGTTGGTACTGCCATTACCTCTTGGACTCAAGATTCCTATTACAATAAAGATGCAAATGGCAATACTGAGAGTATTGCTTTACCCTTAATGGCTATTTCTCAAGCTGCTCAGAGTGGAAATAGATTGATAGTAGATTTGAAGGCTGGAGGGAATATGCAATTCGAATTCAAACAAAAGAATGTCATTCCTTCCGTTGTCGCTAATGTGAATTCTGCTCAGGATCAAGGAAAATGCCCCTACTGTGGTGCAGGTGCAGGTAATGTGCCTACTTGTCCTCAATGTGGCGCTCCGTTAGGTGGAACCGGCGGAGGTGCTGGCGGCGGACAAGCCACAGCTACACGAGGTGGTCATGGTACCGGGCATGTTGATGTGCATTCAACAGGTGCCGGTGGATCCGGAAGCATGCGGATTACCTATTCAGAAGATACTAACGGTGACGGTCGACCAGACTCTGTTCATATTGATTATTCTGGAATGGGCGGAAGCGACGCAGCAGGATATTGCTCTAATTGTGGACAACCCTATCCTGCAGGAGCAAAGTTCTGTAATGGTTGTGGCCATAAATTAAGTTAATATTCAAATTCATAGATTTGGGTTCCTCTTCGGAGGAGCCTCTGTCTATTTTTAACGAAAAAGATCTTCTTCTTCTGACCTGATAATATCCCTCGCTTTTTCCTCACTTTCAGAATATGAATAGCCTCTAATAATTACTGCAGGGAATCCTTGTCCACCTTGTCCCATAAGAGGTTCAACGAGTGCAGCTAATTCGTCCACTTGACACACTGTTGAATGTTTCAGTGTTCTACCATACAAGTCTGTTTTTTCCTTATTGAATTTGAAAGGAGATATGCCTGCACAGCCAATTGCGAGGTTTACAGAACCTCTCCGCCAAGGTCGACCTTGTGTATCAGAGATTATAATTGCTATATTCTTACGAGTACTTGCCTTCAATCCATTTCGTATACGTGCTGCAGATGCGTCTGGATCTTCAGGTAGTAGAATGTATTTTCCTTCAGGTGCATTTGATTTATCGACTCCTGAAAAATTGCAAATTAATCCTGATTGCGTTTCAGTAATTAGTACTCTATTATCTCTGATTATCTTCTTACTCTCTCTTAATGCAAGTTCTACTTGAAATGGATCGAATTGATTTCTCTGTGCAATTTCGGATGCTTCTCTTGTTATTTCAATTACTTCTCTTGCTACAATTCTGCCTTCAGCTTTAGACACTATTTTTGATGAGATGACAATAATATCATCTTCATGTAGTTCTCCTTCTGCGCGTCTGGTTGCATCAAAAATGGCTGCATGTATTTCATCTCCCGGTTTAATTTTCGGAATTCCAACTATGGGTATGGCTGTTATCGTCTTAGCTTGCATTGTGAGAAATTGATGTTCTGTGTGTCATAAGGATATTCATTATATTTAGAACACGTGTTCCAAATTTTAATCTCAATTCAATGTGCGCGAAAATCGCAGCAAAAAATAGCTTAACATTAAGCGAAAATAGGCTTATAGAGATGAATTATTTAGGAAATCCGGCATATAGATTGATTAGCCACGGAAAAAGATAATATGGGATGAAAAGCACTCGACATATTGGTAGAAGCGCAAAAACACGTGAAATAGGCAATATGCCACGCAAATGATGGCTGCAACCCTAATCTTACAAGAATCTGTCTATAAATGGAGTGAACTAAATTGAGTCCTGATAAAACGACTAAATCAAACAAATCAACTAACATGGGGGCTGAACACAATACTGATTCAAGCGGCAATCCAGCTTCAAGTGCTGGTGACATTAAGCAAGGAACAATTGCGAAATTCATGCGCAAAAGGACTCAATTAGTCGGTTTTGAAACGGGGCTCAATAAACATACTCAATACTCCATCGAGTTCTTGGATAATGCGATAGATGCTCTGGAATCTTGGTGGTGGAAATCAAAGAAAAAGCCACGCCTTTCTGATCAGTTAGAGCTGGAGATTATAGATGAGCTTAGAGTGAAGTTATCAGAAGGCCAAATCGATACAATTGCTCTCAGTAAACAATTAGAACGCGATGTACGTGCAGGAAAACAAGTAGAACTTCCACCTAGACGAAAAGAGACTCTTGACGAACGTATCACTGAATTCAGAAAGTTCGTTACTCCACTCAGAACTCTATTGACCAAACGAGAGCCATTTGTTGTCATGCAACTCACTGAGGTACAGATGCCTGACCTTGTTCCCATTGATGACGAAGAGGGCTTTAAGGTCTATGAGTTTACGTGTTTTGATACTGGAGTAGGAATGGTTCCATCTGATCTTGATAAATTTGGAATATATCTGGCTTCAAGTAAGTCAGAAAAACTTCGTCAGACACGAGGTAGTCAAGGATTCGGGGCACCTTCAGCTTTCAGCGATGCTCAAAATACAACAGGAAAACCAATCTTTACTATTTCCCAACGATACAATTCTGAAACAGCAACAGCCTCTAGTTTCTATACGACGACTGCTAACACGAAGGACTACGTTGGTGGACCTGTAGACCTATCACTTCCCTTCAATCATGGTACTTACATCAAGTTATACTATCTAAATATTCAATATCGTAGAGGGTATTCAGACACATATGCTGAAATGGCATCTCTTCTAAATTCGCATGTTACAATTATCTTCATTGATCCTTATGGCACTGTACATATCTTTCCTAGAAGAGTTGCAGTGTTTCCAGCTGAGCCAAAATATGCGCAACCTCATCCTGCAAGCATCCGCATTGGTGAATTTCAAGATCTCTTGAGAGAAACACCTGAGCCCGATCTAAAGGGATTTCTATCAAAGGCTTTCTGTCGACTTAGTACGAACAAAGCCAAGACTATCGTTGACGAAGCAAGTAAAGAGCTAAGAAGACGGCATCTTGAGCCCTTAAGAATGCAGACTCCAACAGATTCTCTGTCAAAGACAGAGGTTGAGCTCCTGTACCGCGCGTTTTCAAATGAGGAATACATTGCTCCTCCTACTGACACCGTCGTTACTGTTGGAGAAGAGGTTTTTGAACAGACAATTAAATTAGCTTACAGACCAGATTTTGCCGCTGCTGTGACACGAAAGCCTACATCTGGAAAAGGATTGTCTTTTGCCATTGAAGTCTGTATTGCATATGGTGGTGAGATTAAACCAGCAACCTCTGCACCAATGGTTCTCTGGAGATTCGTAAACAGAGTTCCAAAACTCAGAGACAATAGTGATTGCGCTACATGGAAGGCTACTACTCTAGTTAATTGGAGGAATTACAAAGTTCAAACCTTTGATAATGGTATACCTCGTGGTCCAATAATGGTCTTCATACATGTCTGTGGTGCATATGTGCATGTCATGTTTAAAGGACAATCAAAACAAGCTCTGGCTGAGGATGAAGTGCTTCTCAAAGAGATTAAGTTAGCTCTTGAAGATGCGGGTCGTAAATTTAGACGATTCATCACGCGAAGAGAAACAGACCGCAGGAAGGCCAAACGAGCAGGCATTTTAGCAATGTACGCTGACCAATTTGCCGAGAGTCTAGTGAATATTGCTAATAGTTCGAAAAAGAAATCAACATTTGATGCAGAAACCATTGCTTCCAGAATTCGTGATTCAATTCAAGGATTCGAAACACTTGCAGATGATGAGGAAACCGAAGAAGATATGGAAGAATCAGAATTAATCTCTGATTCCTCTGCAGATGACATGGATTTTGATGATGTAGGGAGTGAATAGAAGTGAGTAAGAAAAAGGCTACAAAACCAAAAGATACTATCCAAGAAACTCTAGATTTGGAGAATGCCAAGAAAAAAGCAGAATCTACAAAGTCAACAAAATCCATCGAAAAGAAATCAAAATCCATGCCCAAGAAACCAGTAGACAAATCGAAGAGATCCAAGAAGAAATCCCTCAAAAAAATGAAGTCTACGAAAAAACCCGTTAAGACGCCTGATCCTGCAATAGTTGCAGTTTTTACAAAATTGCCTGGAGTTGGACAGAAACTTGCTGAGCGACTTGTACTTGCTGGTTTTGAAGACATTGAAAAATTATCTCGTGCACGTCCAGAATCTCTCTCGAAGAGAATTGACGGTCTGAGTAGTACCGGTGCAAGTAATTTGGTTTCGATGGCAAAAGACATGCTGCGTCAGAAAGATGCTATAGTTGAACCAGAGGTTGTAGTTTCAACTGATGAAGCCTATTCCGATGCAGTTCAACCCAAACAAAACCTTACTGACATTCCTGGTGTTGGCGCGAAGCTAGCACTATCCCTTGATCGAGCTGGATACACATCAGTTGCACGGTTATCACGGTCTCGACCCGATGCTATCGCTGCAAAGGTTGATGGACTTAGTGTTTCAAATGCCACTAAATTGGTAAATGAAGCTCAGAAGATGCAACGTGAACAAGAGATTGCAATGATTTACGGTGAGCCCTCGTCTACAATTATTGCAAAGGGAGAACCTACTATCGACAAGAAGGAGAAAGAAGCTCCAGTGAAGAAGACAAAGAAAGCTAAGAAAACAACGTCAGATAAAAAAACCTCCAAGGCGAAAGAAATCTCTGAAGTTCCTTCTCAAAAATTGCCCAAGAAGGTATTGCCACCACATAAACCTAAACCAAAACCAATAAAGAAATCGTCTGGAATGAAGGTTTCCAAGGCAATTTCGGAACTATCAAAAGAAATGAAACAAAACTGGGCTGATGCAGAAGAACGAGCAAAGGCTCCTAAGACTGAAGAAGAGGCTCAGGAAGAAACCGTTGAGGTTGTAAATCTCACAGCAAATGAAACAACGGAGCGTATTGTTGAGACTGCTATTGATATATTAAACGAAACAATGATGACGGGCAGACCTGCCTTTGAGATTCCTAGTAGAGGTGGTGACAATATTGTATGGGATGAGGTACGCGATTTGCTTCTTCTGGGAATGAAGACGATATCTCGTCCATATCACTCTCTAGCTTCTGTTGTCGATGCGACAAGAACTGCACGAGTCATGGAAATTATCTTCAACCTACTCAATGCTCACCTGCATGCTACTAAACGTGAGGTTTACTATAGTGATGTAAATCTATTCAGAGAGCAAAAATATAGTGACAAGATCATTGAGGATGTTGCTTCCATGATTCAGACTACTCGTGATAGTGTTCACATTGTTGCTTCAGCTCGTGGTTCTGCTATGGGACGAGTTACAATTCGTGATGGTGGAGATCTTATAGATTTAACCAAAATGGGTACTGGTGGATGGGCAGTCACACCATTCCTTGACCAATTAGAGATTGTGGAAAGCGATGCAGAATTCATTCTACTTTCAGAGAAGGATGCGGCTGTCATGAGACTAGCTGAAGCTAAATATTGGAATCGTCAACCCTGTATTGTAATCACAGGAAAAGGATCTGGAGATATTGCTACGAGAGCTTTCCTTAAGATGCTTGTCAAGGAGCTTGAGATCCCTGCTTTTGCGCTCGTTGATTCTGACCCATATGGGCATTATATCTACTCTGTATTTCTGAGAGGAAGTAAAAGACTAAGTTACGAGTCTCCCTTCATCGCCACACCTGAACTTAAACTGCTAGGTGTACTTAGTAGAGATTTGGATGAGTACAAGATACCAAAAGCTGTAAGAATTCCGATGCAACCAGCTGACGTAAAACGTGTAAAAGATATGCTCAAAGAACCATTCGTTCAACGGAACAAGCCTTGGGTAGATGACCTCCAATTAATGCTTAGATTGAAGGAAAAAGCAGAGATTCAGGCCTTTGCTAGTCACTCATTCGAATATCTTACTGACGAATATCTTCCAAGGAAACTCGAAACTGGTGATTGGATCTAGTGATATCTCAACATTAGATCTCATTGCCAATTGTTACTAATGACTGGAAAATGGTTATTTCAAAACATGATGAGTCATAGTGATTTTCAAAATCTGTTTGGAAACTAATTTTACTCAGGCTTTGCGAATTTTCTTATCAAGGCCTCGAAGTTTCTTCGAATCTTCACCTTCGCGATACTTTGCTGCAGCTTCTTGGTATTTGCCTAAGGCATCTCGAGTTTTGCCATCTTTTACAAGTTGATCACCTTCGGATTCCAAATGTTTTCCCCACTCAACATATGCTTCACGAGCCCTCTCTGAGCATCGAGCTCTCTTCTTGGAATCTGTTGTGAACATATACAACTCTCGAGCTTTCTTGAACTGAACGACAGCCCATTCATAGTTGCCCTCTTTCATAAGAGATTCTGCTTCATCGTAATAGTATTGTGCCATCGCATCATAACCCAAATCAATTCTTCGAGTTGCTTCAGCTATATTCTTTTCATTTCCTGATTTCTCAAAGAGCATCTTGGCCATCTCATAGTACTCAATTGCTTTCTCATGTTCATTCTCCTTGAGAAGAGTATCTGCATAATCCGAGCGTGCTTTACCCATCGCATCAAAGACATATGATGGATATTCAAATCCATCCGATGTGATTATGACTCCACAGTTTGGACAAGATGGATGTTCAAGCTCGGATAACGGTTTCTTGACTGAGATTCTACTGGGTTTTCCAGCTACGACATCAATGAATGAAGTATTTGTGCTACCTCTTCCTTCAGGAAAAAGATGAGTGACTGCTTGGCGAGTGGCATCATCTTCCATCTCTGGAAATAGATGTGCAATTGCATCATCTGTTGAGACTGCTATATCGCCATCTGCATCAACAACTCGAGGTGGTGCAACCTCTTTGAATGGCATTCCCTCTTTGATTCCTTCTTCCCAAGAGAGGGTGCCGCTTTCATCTGTACTGCTTACTTCTGGTTCTTTTGTTGGTTCAATAGGTGGTGCTTCAGGTGTTACTTGGGGTGGTGTAGTAACTGGCTGGTTGTCCTTTGGCAAATCTGGGATCTCCTCGTCCCATGATAGATCTTTAACAGGTTGAGTCTTGTCAATCTCAGGTTCTGGAGTTTCGTTTTCAACAGACAAAGGCTCTTGGATATCATCCAAAACTGATTCTTCAAGGCTAGGCAATTCGTCTTCAACTAATATATCAGTTTCAACCTCGGGTGATGATACTGCAGATTCAATGTTTTCTGGAATCCTGCTTCCACAGTTGATACAAAATGTCGAACCTTTCCTAAGTTTGGAACCGCATTCTGGGCACTCAATCTGTTCAATCATAATATCAATCACTTCACTTTGCGACTCAAGTTGATGATGTTACTCTGAATAGCCAAGGAATAGCTCTTACTTTGTCCATATCAACGCTTTTCGTTCATATTATGTAAACAAAAGGATACGTAATTGTAGTAATAATGACTCCCAGGAGTAATCCAGTTATGGATTGTCGTAGTGTATGTTGTTTTAACACAATTCTTGAAATAATTACAAGAATCCATAGGAAGACCACCGGAAAGGCTATCCATCCATAAACAAAAAATAATGCAGTTCCAGGTCCACCAACTCCTGCTGCATGAACTGAAACCTTTGTTTTCAAACTAACAAACATAACGCCTGTGGTGACAGTAAAATATGCTGCTGCAATTGCACTCATAATAAGACAATCAAGGATACTATATACAATAAATGCTAGAAAATAACAGAAAATTGAAAACAAGAAAAACTTCGTTCTGAGTTCTCTGACTGAAACATCAAGATCGACATTACCATGCCAAGCTTCAAAGATAATTGGCATGATAGGAAGAATTACCATCATACCACTACAAATTATCATGTTTGTAAGCGGGGTAAGTATTGAGCCAAGACCAATTGGCGAGAACCAAGAAAAGATCAATCCAACATAGAAATTAATCAATGGTGCTGCAGCCAATCGTGAAATAATGCGAGCTAAGAATACATCTCTTCCTTGCAAATCAAGTATTTCGTCTCCAAATTTCAATATACTCACCATACATGAAAGGCTCTTGAGTGTCCATCTTTTCACCTTTTCCCCTTTCTTATTATCAAAAAGGCGATAATTTGGCTGATACTGTCGTGTGAAATCAAGAGAACATATGACAACAAACCTTTTCTTTGTCATAATACACTTTTTTTCCAAGTTAACAATACTTTGCACAAGGACGTACGTAAAGATGCCAGCAATGCCAAAACGTGAGATTTTCGAGAGAATCATTCAAAACATCACTAGCAAATTTCCTGATGTCTATGCCGCTTTATTCATCAGTCCCGAAGGTTTTCCTATCAATACGTGGGGTGTTTCTTTAGAGCGTGCTGAGGAAATATCTGCTCTACTTAGTGCTTTGATTGGCAAGACCTGGGAGATAGTGAAGGGCGTAAAGGAAGGCGGAGAACTAAACTTCATCCAGATACAGACCACTCTCGGTGGGATTAGAATTGCCCCACAAGAGGAGTTCATCCTTGTCACATTAACAAGGACATAATTAGTCGATTACTCCTGGTTTGCATTTTTATACGCACATAGTACTAGAAGGAGGACAGCTTTCAACTAAGACTATGCAAATATCTTCTCCTCACTCGGTAAGTCCACTAGTGCTATTTTTATACTGAATGGTTCGATATCAGTATGTCCACGTGCAGATGCTAGGTCAAGTATCTGAGGGAGGTCTTCATATTGTCACCGAAGAAGACAGATGTCGAAGATGCAGATGAGTACGAAGATTATGAAAGCTTTGAAGAGGCTTCTAATGAAGAAGAGACTGACACAGAGGGTGAAGCTGATTCCTTCACAGGGGTAGAGGTTACTGATCTTCCAGGTGTTGGTCCGGCGATTGGAAAACGATTGGCTGAATCAGGTTACAAAAGCGTTGAAGCGATTGCTGTCGCTTCACCAGCTGAGTTAGCTGCAGCTGGTTCAATAGGCGAAACTACCGCGACAAAGATTATCAAAGCCGCTCGAGAAATGTTAGATATTGGCTTTGAAACAGCAGATTTGCTTCTAGAGCGACGGAAGATTGCTGGTAGAATATCGACTGGTTCCAAGGCTCTGGATGAATTATTTGGTGGTGGTATTGAAACCCAATCCATCACTGAGATGTATGGTTCATTTCGATCTGGAAAAACGCAGATTGCGCACCAATTGGCTGTAATGGTACAACGTGCCTCTGAGGAGGGTGGTTTAGGCGCAACAGCCATCTATGTTGATACAGAAGGAACATTTCGACCAGAACGACTTGTCGATATGGCTGAAGCCTTGGGTATGGATCCAAAGAAAGTCCTCAAAGGTGTTGTTTGGGCAAGAGCCTATAATTCAGACCATCAGATTCTCTTATGCGATCAAGCAATGGAGATGGCGACAGATAGCAATGCCAAATTACTCATTGTTGATTCTGTAACTAGTCACTTTCGTGCTGAATATACAGGAAGAGGTACCTTGGCTGCTAGGCAACAAAAACTAAACAAACATCTTCACCACCTGCAAAGAGGCGCTGAGATCAATAACATGGCTGTATATATTACAAATCAAGTCATGTCTAGACCGGATGCATTCTTTGGAGACCCTACTGCACCAGTAGGTGGGCATGTGTTAGCTCACGTACCACAGACTAGATGTTATCTTAGGAAGTCAAAGGGTGACCGTAGAATCTGTAGACTTGTCGACTCACCTAATTTACCTGAGGGTGAAGCTGTCTTTACTGTTGTGAAAGACGGAATTCGCGATGTAGCCTAGTTGCAATCAATGTCTATTTGGATGGTCTCAGACCATCCTTTTCTATTTATTCGAAATTTGCATCATTGATAATGTCAAGCACATTTTTCTCCCAATTATCAAGACCTTCTGGAGATGAAGGATAGGCTGAGTAAGCTTTGTTTATTTTTTTCATCAGGGATGAGGCTTTCTGAAGTTTAATTAATAACGATACCTTTCCTGCTCCTCTTTTAACGCGCTTTAACTTGTCAATAGGACTCAGCGAGAATCCTTCTCCTCGATTTGCTGACATCAGATCTCCAGCTTCGAGAAGTTGTCTTTCGAAACCGTAATTCATGTCTTCATCATCAACAGCCTGGAGGAGTCTTCTAAATATCTCAAGCATTGCTAATTTCTTACCAAAATTGGTTAGATACCTTGTGTTATAAGACCAGAGTCCCTTAGCAGAGAGATTTCGTCGTGCAATTGCTTCTCGGGCAACTTCTCCCAAGATAACTCCTGCTCTCATTCCTGCACCGATACCTCCACCATGAATTGGGTTAACCTGTAGTGCAGCATCGCCAACAAAGGCAACACCATTTCCAACAAGACTCTTTAAGGGTCGTCTTACAGGCACTGCTCCTCCTTTTCCATCTATAACAGTACTCTCGAAGAGAAGTGCGTATCTATTCTTGAAATCCTCAAAGAATGACTTTGGAGACCCTACTCCCTCACCTCCTGCTACGCCAATGCCCGCGTTGACTTCTTGTACTCCCTTTGGAAATATCCATGCATAACCATTTGGTGCAATACCTTTGCCTAGAAATACTCTGGCAACCTCTGGTTCTGCAAGAGGCACTTTTAGTCTGAGTATCTCACGATAACAGAGAGCAACATCTCGTTTGTCTATATTCTGTTCAATTAATGGACTTTCAAGTTTATTTCGAATGGTTGCTGCAAAACCGCTCGCATCAACGACAAGCTTTGCCTTGATGATTTTTTCTTGACTCTCACCAACTTCCTTGCATTGGATTCCTGTGACCTGATCACCAAGGACTGTCGGACCTGTGACATGGACATTATCATTGAATTGCACGCCTGCATTTATTGCCTCATTTAATAACCTCTGACCAAATTCTAATCTATTTATAGTCCAGCCATCAAAATCAGTCCATCCTCGTACTTTCAATTCATTGGTCATACTAGGAGGGTAAACATCCGCGCCTGCAATAGTTGTTGAGATTTCATTATCTTCTGGACTACGGATTCCTGTATCTTCAAAATGGGATTTACTAATTTCATCTCCGCAGACTTTCTGCCCAACCTCGCTTCTTGGTTTTCTATCTAGCAGCAAAGTTCGTAATCCAAGCTCTGCACATCGTCGAGCGGTGACACAGCCTGCAGATCCTGCTCCAACAATGACAATATCAGGTCTCTTCAAAGTCTATCATGCTCTGATGTACTGCCTAGAATTTAAATCCCTGCATAACACCTAAGAAAACTCATGCTCCGGTTGAACTCTCTTAAGGCAAATGGTTATCAGGAATCAACAATGGTCATAATTTGTGGTTCAAATGAAGAATCTCGTGGTTATAGGTCTCCAATGGGGCGATGAAGGAAAGGGTAAGATTGTTGATGTTCTCTCAGAGAATTTTGATATTGTTGCAAGGTTTCAGGGTGGAAGTAACGCGGGGCATACCGTGAAAATTGGAGACCAAGTTTTCAAATTTCGTATCATGCCGACTGGTGCAGTTAGAGGAAAGAAGGTTATCATTGGTAATGGTGTAGTTGTTGATCCCTTTATTCTGATGGACGAAATAAATTCTCTCAAAGATAGTGGCATAAAAGTTGATTTGTTAATCAGTGATAGGTCTCATATTATAACGCCTTACCAAATTCTCCTTGACACACTTCAAGAGAAATCCAAAGACGCACAAATTATTGGCACTACAAAACGAGGGATTGGCCCAACATACTCAGATAAGGCTTCCAGAATTGGGATTAGATCTTCTGACGCGCATAATTTCAAAGACAAAACTCAATGGAAAAATTTAGAGGAAATCTCACGACATCGAATTCATAATTTGTATAGAGAAGAGATTGACCAAAAGACTCAGAGCTCATTAGAGAATCTTCCTGGTATTATGAAAACACTATTCGGGTTTATTGGCGACACCTCAGAGTTTCTCAATAACGCTATTGATGAAGGAAAACGTGTTCTATTTGAAGGAGCTCAAGGAACATTACTTGATATTGATCATGGAACATATCCCTTTGTTACGAGTTCAAATTGTGTGTCTGCTGCGGCAGCAATAGGAACTGGTATCTCTCCCTTTCAATTGCATGCTGCGCTTGGTATATCAAAAGCATATACCACGCGTGTTGGTATAGGCCCATTTCCTACTGAACTCGCCAATGAAACTGGTCAATTGATACGTGATAAAGGCGGAGAGTATGGCACGGTCACAGGTCGTCCACGTAGATGTGGATGGCTTGATCTTGTTGCTCTTCGGTATGCTACTCGGCTAAATGGTGTTCATTATTTGGCCATAACAAAGATTGATGTGCTAACAGGAATCAATCCATTGAATGTTTGTGTTGCCTATGAAATTGATGGTCATGAAGTAAATTCGATACCTGCGAACTCTGAGCAGTATGAAAGCGTTGTCCCAATCTATGACGAGATGGATGGTTGGGATTCTATTCCACTCATTAATCAAAATCTAGAAACCTATGATGATTTACCGGAATCAATGGCAAATTATCTTCACAAAATTGAAGAGTGGACACAAGCCAAGATAGCAATCATCTCGTTTGGTCCTGATAGAAATGAAACCCTGCTTATCCCTGGTGTCTTACCAGATATTACTATACATGCTTGAATTCAATCATGACAATCGATATTACGATAATTAGGACTGCGATGAATAATAATGGTGGAACATAGTTCAGAAAGATGATGAAATAATCAATGATAATTGCCGGCGAGAGAGTAATTATGGATACACGCACAACAATAATCAAGAAGCCGTAGATAGCAAATATCGGATATAACAGGATTCCACCACTTATTACCAGAAGTAGAATAATTACTGCCAAGCGGCTTTTTGTCGGATCAAGTAGTGGCAGTGGTATGGTCTCTTGATCACTAAATTTGAAATAATATGCCACTAAGATTGTTGGAGGTCTCATTTTAATAATCTCAAGTACTTGAATTCCCAATTGGATTGACAGCAACAGAGAAGTGTGAAATATCATATATCCCAGTAGCAAAGAATTAAGAAAAGGTAAGGGATTATCTACATCAAAGAATAACTGCATACTCCAAATGATTCCTAAGAATACTGTAAAGTTGAATACAAGCAAGACAAGATGACCAATAGCACCTTTTACGAACTGCTTCATTGTTACCAATTATATCCTTCCTACATGGTTCAAGTATTAAATTTGAACGGTCTTGGATGAGAGATGTCACTCGTTGTTGAATCTAACGGTCCATTCTCTTTATGTTTTATAATCGCTCGAGTTACTAAGTCGGTAAAAAGTGTAGTGACATTCTCACCAGTCTTTGCACTTGTTTCATAGTGAAAAACATCAAGCCAGTCTTTTATCATCTCTCCAGCTTCAGGTGGTACAAGTCTATCTGGTCGGTCGATTTTATTGGCTACAACAGCTACGACTGCATTAGGACAGACTGTGATGAATCTTGTATACCATTCACCTATGTCAAGGAATGTCTGCGGTCGAGTTACATCATAGACTATTATTGCCATCGATGCACCTGCCATGTACCTTCGTCGGAGTTCATTATATGTTGGCTGACCGGCAAGATCCCAGAGAACAACACGTGCAGTCACTTTGCTTCCTGTTGGAAGATCTACATCAAGTGTCTTAAGCGCAAAAGTAGTACCAATCGTGGCAATATACCGGTCGCTAAAACTGTCTTCAGTGTATCTGCGGATGCAGCTAGTTTTTCCTACAGCCCCATCTCCAAGGGCAACTAGCTTGAACATGTGCGAGATACTCTCTGTTGACAATTTTCAATCAGTCCTTATTCTCACTCTATTGAAAGATTGTTGGTAATTGACATTTAACTATTCTCGGAATGTATGCCTACTAATTATCCTATGTAATACCGTAATAATTTTCCTCGTTTTTGGTATCTATCACCATAAGTATTAAGTCGAGAGAAACTCACAATTGTTTGAACTTGATATTGGTGAAATCACATGGCTGAACAATTCCTTAGTCGTCTAAACAAGATTGAAGAGAGCATTAATCAGCTTGGTGAAACTCTCAAACGTATGATTACAATACTTGGTACCGTAACTGAGATTAAGAGTGAAATTCGTGTTGCTAAGGATGAGATTTTGCAGGCAATTGCTAGTATACAAGCACCTACTGCGCATGCCGATAATACTGATGAGTTCGCAAAAATGGTGGTTCAAGAAGTCGGTTCTGTAAGAGTATTCGTTCAAGAATCTATTGAGAATTTCAAGAACGAGATGACCTCCGTTATTAGGGAGATGGATGAGAATCTAGCAGAGATTTCAAAGGCCCCAGCTCCTGTACCTACTCCAGTTCCTACACCTGTAGTTCGTGCACATCAAGATCCTTCTCAAGAAGCTTCGATAGAGGAAGCTCCTATCTATGAAAGTACATCTATTCCTGCTGATCGAGCAATGCGTGTTGCCGATCAACTAGAAAAAATGATTGATTCTTTGAAAATGGGATGTGTTTCCGGAGATGTATTAGAGGCAATGACCGATGGTAAGACTGAGATTATGAAAATAGTTCCAAGCGATCCAATCATGGTAAAGATTGACAAATGGGTTGGACTGGTTAGCAGTTACCCAAAAAGAAATGAGTTGCAGGCTAGAGATGTTATCAAGCTGAAAAAAGAGATTAAAGATGAGATTCCTAAATACCGACCTGCTTAATCATCAGAGTCTTCTAAAGATCTCCCATTTGCAATCAGCTTTACTGTTGCCAAAACTCGAATGACATCTGTAGCAGTAACAATTCCGATAATTTCTTCTCCTTGAATAACAGGAATGTGTTGTCTTCCTGAATGATTCATTAGGCTTACAACCTGGCCAAGATCGGCTTCAGGACCAATTGTGATAACTGGTGTGAGAATAATGTCTTCAAGTGTCAAGGAGTAATATGATTCTTCAGAGAATAATTGAGCAGAGATAATTTCCTTTCTTGTCACTAATCCAACAAGTACTTCTCCTCTAGTTACAACTAGACTTCCAACATCATCAGCTGCCATTAAACGAGCTGCGTCTGGAACCGGCATGTCAGCTTCAGCAGTTATTATGATTGATGTCATGAAATCTTTAACTTGCAATTACTTCGCCTCATGCCATAGGGCTTTTTGCTTCATCTAGAGCCTTTTGAAGAACTACTTCTGCGCAGCGAGTAAAAACGTCTATTACTGCTGTTCCATTCTTTGCCGATGTTTCATAGTATTCTGATTGGAACCAATCACGAAGCATTATGCCCGGCTCTTTTGGAACCATCCGCTTGTCTGCAAGGTCAATCTTGTTAGCACAGATAAACGCAGGTGCATCAGGACACACTTCTTTGAAAGACTCAAACCAGTTATTCATCGCCATAAAACTCTCCGGTCGTGTAACATCATAAACAATTATTGATGCTGAGGCACCCTTCATATATTGTCGTCGGAGTTCTCGATAAGTGCTCTGACCTCCCATGTCCCAAATCGATAAACGTACTGTCCTAGTATTTCCCTCTTTGTCTTTTACATTTATGTCTCGATTGGCAAAGGTTGTCCCTAGGGTCTGCTTATACTCCTCATCAAATACATTCTCAGTATATCTTCTAAGAAGTGATGTCTTCCCAACTGTCGCTTCTCCAAGTAAGACTACTCTGAACTTGTATCCATCAAATTCATTTGAGTTAACTGATTCTTGTTGTACGCCAGTAGTATTATTTCGTTCAGCCATTTTGGAGAACCTCCAACAATCAGGAATACGTCTAACAACAGACTCTTCCCTGACTGATGCTTATATCTTTTCTTCGGAGGGAAAATTCATTTTATTTGAACCGTTTCACCAATCCAATTTCCATCTCGTGGGAGAAAAATCTCGAAAGCAACCACTGGATATCCTAGTTCGAAATTAGATAATATCTTCGGAGTAACTTCCCCAAGGGTGCCATAGACCTTACCATTAACAACAATGTTTGCGGATCTGCCATCAATGTAATCAGCGGTTTTAACAGCTTTGAATTCAAACTGTGTATCCAATCCGAGATTTCTCAACAGAAATCCGATTTCTGTCATGAGTTCTGTAATATTGACTTTTACAGCAATTGAGAGACCGCACACTGAGGGTATCTGGTCAACCATAGTTTCACGTTCTTCATTAGGAATGATAATATCACCAACTTCGAAAATCTTCTGAGGATAATCAGAATGCTGGTTCTGTGCCGCGAAGTTTAGGAGAACAGGGAGGAGTGAATTTCTGAGAACTGAATAGTTGCGGCTCTTCGGATTACTTGTAGAAACCATCAGATTACTGCGATTCATTTTTTCGCCAAGTATCTCAGGTGAGGTCATAATGTAATTCATTGTTTCTAGATATCCCATTCCTATCATGATATCTCTAGTCTTATTCTTCAACCTTGTAACATGACTCGATTTTCCAGTCGTCATAGTATGTGGCATTGAAGGTTTGATCTTGTCAAAACCATATCCAATGGCGATATCTTCAATGATGTCCATTGCATGCAAAATATCCATTCTGTATTTTGGAATTTGGATTTGAATGTGTTTACCCTTCGCTGGTTTTGCTCCATATCCCATTTGCTTTAGAGATTGGATGATTTTCATATCATCTAATTCTAGACCGAGTATTCTATTGATCTCATCAATACTGATTATCATCTCTTCTGGTGTCAAATTTGGTGTCTCTTCAGTCATGCCATCAGGATACTCAACTGTTACTGACTCTATTGTGGCTCCTCTTTCAGCAAGAGATGTTGTAATGATGTTTAACGCTTGGTGGACTGTGAGAAGATGCGTCCCAGTTACTTCGACAAACAGGTTCTTGGTATCAGTCGTCACGCGGCCCAAATCGTTACTATTGATGATTGGTGGGAGGCTTAGGATTTGTCCCTTGGAATCATAGAGTAATGGCCATTTTTTATGATGAGCAATGATGTGTCCGAATTCAAGTCCCTTCTCATGTTCTTCTATTATAGTCGGACCATCCATTTCTTCATCATGACCCAGCGGTGCAAATTTGATCTTTTCTGGTTTTTCAGGACCATACTTGACAGGAAACTCTATTTCATCATAAACATAGAGGCCTATGCTAGCTTTGCTTCTGTTTCTCCCGTGCGTTGAGGTGAGTGCTTCTTGGAGGTGCATGTAATCCTTTACCAGTTCATCATTTGACTTGATTCCCTTGAGAATAGAGCAACAGATGAATGGCCTAATCTTTGAAAGTCCTGGTTCAACTATGATTTTTTTACCTGACTTCTTAATTGGATATTTTTTGAGTCCTATATCAAGGCCAAGAAATGATCGAACCGCTCTTGCGATACCTTCCGTAGACAACATATCCTGTCGATCTGGATTTACTTCAATCTCTATAATATTACCTTCAACCTTCTCAACTTCTGCTTTAATGAGAAATAGAGTTGCCTCTAATTTTTCCAGTGTGAGTTTCTTACCTATTAATGAGAGAAGATCATCGATTCTACATTCTACTATCATGTTGTTCACCTACCTCACAAAATAGCTCCTCCGAAGCCAATTCAGATCCTGCGAAAAGAGGTCTCTGATGTCATTGATTCCCATAGCGGCCATGTATAATCGTCCTCCGCCCAACCCCCAAGCAAGGACAGTATCCTTGATACCAAGAGGGCGGATGACTTCAGGTCTGAACATGCCCGACCCTCCAAGCTCTATCCATCCAAGCTTCTCATGTTTTCCAAAGGTTTCAACACTGGGTTCAGTGAATGGGAATTGACCTGGTTTGAATTTCAGTTTTTCAATTCCTACTGCATTACAGATAGTTGTGAGATACCCAAGAAGGTTTCTAAGGGTCAATTCCTTGTCCATAATGATACCTTCGCATTGATCGAATTCTTGAGCATGAGTTGCGCTAAGAGTTTCCGATCTAAAATTGCGATCAATAATGAACATCTTTTGTGGGCTCTCTCTATGTTCGTAAAGATATCTCATGGAAACTGGTGTAGTATGAGGTCTAAGACAGAGTCTTGAAGCAATCTCTTTACTATAAGGCCAGTCCCAACCCTTTGATCCAGTATCTCCACCATTCTCATGAATCCTTTTCACAGATTCATAGTATTTTTTATCTAGAATATGTCCGTGATTAAATGGTGCAGCAACCCTGAATTGATCCTGTACTTCACGAGCCACATGATCTTGCGGAACAAATAGTGTATCATGTCCCCAGAATTCAGTTTCAACATATGGTCCAAACCATTCTGTGAATCCCAGACCTATCATTATTTCACGAAGCCAATCGTTGAACTCCGCATAGGGATGTTTCTTTCCATAGTTGACATATTCTGGTTCTATTTCGACATTGTAAGACCTGAAGGATTTTCCTTTCCACGATCCATTTGCAAGTATCTCTGGAGTTAGGTCTCCAATCTCTCCCGAAGATTCGGTTAGCAACTCGCGGGCTTTTCCAATGTACTCTTGGGATATTTCTGCTTCAACAATTTTTGTAACAATCTCATTTACTAATTTTCTTTCAATCAGCTGTTGTACAACTGAATCTTCTATTTGATTCTTGATGTCTTGTCTGTTTGAAAGGAGATCCAGAGCTTTTTTCAAAGGTGAGTCAATATTTTTGTTAACAGCAGATAGTATAGTAGTACCGCTTTCTTTGGAAATTGTCACCCATCCATTACGTTTCGCCCAATTCATAGCAATTCCTTTTACCTCTGGTGATATCTCCGATTTAGCAACGGCAGCATCAAAAGGTGCAGTACCACCCAACTCTAATAGTGCAATAAACAATCTGTTTTCAGGAAGCCCTTGCCTGGCATATTCATTGCCTTCCTCTGTTAATGCAAAGGAAACGATTTCCTTTGTTTCAAGCTTTACAATCCCTCTGCCTGCAAGAGAATTGAGGATAGAGATTACTCTTTCATCATTCTGTCTTGTGATTTTAGCAATTTCACTTGATAGGCTCTTTTTTCCCAAGTCTATGAGACCCTTTAGGATCGTTCTCTCTCCTTCTGTCAGCTGTTCACTCATTTATCACACAAAACTCCTGAATCTGGTTGTTGAAGCAGATGTACCGCATATACACTAGAAAAGCTATAGAGGATTCCCATTACTAAAGTTTTGTAAATTGGCGGTTATCCATCCGTCCTTCACCTGCTTGAACTTCACACTGCTTAATTCTCCTTTTTAATCTACCGTCGGCAGCAACAATTGCTATGACATAATGTTAAAATACATCCAATAACGCCGTCCATCTGGCAGTAAATTACTGCCTCTGATTTTTACGAAATCAGTGATTATTAACAACAGTATGGTGAAGAACATGTCAGTTTCGCGTCAAAGACTGAAACGTAAAATTGAGCAACTGAAAGCTCACAAGGGACGCCATAGTTCTTTCACAACTATTTACATACCCCCAACAAAAAACCTCACAGATGTTATAAACTTCGTTAAAACAGAACTTGCTGGAGTTGATAACATCAAGAGTAAGACCAATCGAAAAAATGTTGCTGATAATCTAACCGCTATTCTGAGCGAGCTTACCAAAATAAAAGAGATTCCTGAGAATGGTCTTGCATTCTTCTTTGGAATCGAGGAAGAAGGTGGAATAGGTAAGGAAATTCGTGAGATTGTTATCCCTCCTTCACCGGTTTCGCAATTCATCTATCAATGTGGTAGAGAATTCGTGACAGAAGAACTTGAAAGCATGACCGAACCAAAGAGTCTGATTGTGATTGTACTCTTAGAGGGTGGCAAGGTTACAATTGGTTATCTCCGTGGGAAACATATGGAACTCGTTCGTGATGAAGATTTCTATATAATCGGGAAGACTCGTGCAGGTGGTCAGAGTGCTAAGCGGTACCTTAGAATCAGAGAAGAAAAGATTGTGGAGTTCTTCAGACATGTGAGTAAATTGCTTAGTGATTTACTCCTCGATAATATTCAGAATGTTGATGCAATTATACTTGGAGGAAATACAATTCGTTGTATGGAATTTCTGGACAAGGGTGACCTTGATTATCGGATTCGAGAGAAAATTGCAGAAACAATCATCCCTGTAAGCGTCATTGATGAAACAGGCCTATTTCAAGCCATGAAAGAAGCTTCTAGAATTCTGAAGGAAACAGAGATCTATGCTGAACGACAAGCATGGGACAATTTCATGAGTGACCTAATGAAAGGACTCAATACGGTCACTTATGGAAAGAAAGAAGTCCTTGAAGCCCTTAAACTGGGTCGTGTTGAGACTATGTTGATAACAGAGGACCTTGCTGATCAAATGGATTCTATCTATGATGATGCCGCAGAATATGGATCTGATATATTGGTTTTCTCAAATCAGACTGAATCGGGAGCTCAGCTGAAATCTTTTGGTGGAATAGCTGCACGTTTACGTTGGTAAAAATATGACTTATTTTTCTCTCGGAATGTGAGGGATTTCAGTAACCGTTACAATATCTTCAATCCATTTAGCTAATTCAGTTCCTATTCCTTCAATGTATTGAAGTAAGGCTTGTTGATATTTTCTAAGATGCTGTTGTTCAAGGTCCTTTGATTTATCAACAAAATCTTTCACACGAGTTGGGAGACCTGTAGACCAGCGTTGAAGTGTGAGTTCTGCTTTTCTATCTTGCAACATCTTTTTTGCAATACGATTCTTTCTTTCTTGATCGGATATGTCTTCTAATAATTTCTGAATAGCAATTGTTGCTGCGACGAGTTCCTTCACATCTAACTTTGACTCTTTATTCTTTCGAGTATAGTAGACCTGTTTGAGGTCTCTCTTCGCACTCATTACCTGTGTCAGGAGTCTGGTCAATCCATGAACCATGATACACTATCTCCATTTTAATACGTATAAAGGTCTGTGTTTTGTCTGAAGACTAGATTTCTGAATAATTGCACTTTCCGTTTCTACCATATGGACAAGTCCCACAGGTTTGTGGACTTGGCGATGGTTTTGGTTTTCGCTTATTATACCAGACTTCATCTAGGCGTTTAAGTTGTTTCCGTACAATCTTCTCATTATATTTTCTGTGAAATTTCTTTCCTTCTGGACAACTCCAGCAATTAATTGGAGATTTTTTACTCAAACATCTCTTTGCAGTGTCCTGCAGGCAGTATATTATGGCCAGCTGAGTTTCACTGCATGAAACTCCTGATTCTGCCAAGGCTAATGTATAAAGACCGGCTTGAAAAATGTCTTCTTCCTTAACTCTTTCTGGAAGATTGTTTACTGGGAATTTTCTTTCAACCATGGCATCAAGAATTGGCGATTTCTCCCAGTGTAATATTGCTGTATCAAATCTTCCCAAGAATCGGTGGGTATGCGACCTAACGGTTTCTTCATTGAATCTATAGTATTCATTATACTTTCCTTTACTTGGATTAAGAAGAAGAAACTCGTGTAGATCCCATGGTGCAGCATTAGCTCTCCTTACTTTTCCGGATATTCCTGTCGACTCGAATCTAAATAGTGCGACTAATAAGATACTACTGAGAAGTGTAATGAAAAGAAGAAGATTAAGAATTGGATCCATATCCTCACCACAGAATCCAAAGAAGACCGACTACAATTGTTATGATAATGATAATTAATGGTATGATAGATTTCTTAGGTATCCTATCCTGATACTCATTCGTGAATTTGGAATGAAGTCGCTCTCCTTCTACACTTGCCTTTGTCCTCTCCTCGTCTATATGCTGACGAAGATATAGTCGATATTCGCAAAGAAATTGGATTCTAAGATCTGAAACATCACGAAATCTTGAGAACCATGTTTTTTCAGTTTCGGAAATTCTCATTTTCCATCAAGAAGTAGTATATTTTACCTTAGAAAAGGTACACACAATTCATTTTTAGTATAGGTGATGGTTCAGCTCTGTGGACAAAAACACCAGATGCTTTTATATTCGAGTTATGGTTGTCAACATTCGAAGGATTTTGTTTCTAAGATAAAACGAGGAACGGTGATTAGATGTCGGAAGAATCCTACGATGGCGCCACGGCTGGCAGAGTTTTAGTGTTTGATACTGGAGAATCTGTTAAATTTCCTAGTGCATTCAAATCTGCAATGGGAACCGATAGAGGACTAATGGTACTTGTGCATAAAGATCGCCTTATCAAGATCTTTCCATTGGATAGTGATGAAGTGCTATTTCTCAGCTTAGAGATTGGTAAGCTTAGCAACGATTTTCTGACAAAACTATCGCAGATTTTCAAGAGAGCAGGTTTAGTAGATCTCCTATTCTCTACAGGAGTCTGTCTTCGAGGAACACGTTGCTTCTATGAATGTTATTTCAATCCCTCTCAATTGAGTTCTGATATTAAAGAGCTGGAAACACAGCTCTCTGTGTTGGATGGAGTACAACGAGTAATAGTTGAAAAAGTCATTGAGTAATTTTAATATCCAATCTCTTCATAAGCCAAAATGTGGAGCATTTATTCCATGCAAGACATATTCCTATTCATCACTAACATGATTCTAGAAGGATACATTGGACTTCTTATCGTATGTTTTATTATCAATATGATTCCTTTCCTAAGTCCCAGTAATATGGTTCTTGCGGGAGCTGCAATGTTATTGCTACCGTCTTTTGATCCTATTCTTGTTGGCACCATAGTGGCAATATCTGCCACCAGTGCCAAACTTATCCATTATTATGTAGTTCGTAGTTCTCGCTTGATTCTATCAGAAGAACGACTTGCATCTTTAGATTCAGAAAAGAAGAGAGTAGAGAAATGGGGTGCCTTAGCTCTCTTTATCGCAGCTGCATCGCCTGTCCCTGACGATCCCTTGATTGTATATGTAGGTCTTACAAAATATAGTGCAACCAAATTCTTGGTGAGTTATTTTATAGGCAAGGTTACAGTGACAATTATAGGCGCTTTCATCGGTTATAGCATAGGAAGTTATTTCGAATCCACGCCCATTGTCTTAGCATCTATTGCTCTAACCGCTCTAATAACTGGATTTCTTTTCAAGCGGAAGACAGAGGGTAAAGAGTCTGATATGCTTCAAGATATACTTGAAGGAGAAAAAGTGA